>NZ_CP013382.1:2589816-2913543 GCF_001513745.1 Burkholderia humptydooensis
GGCACTTCGGGCACTTCGGGCACTTCGGGCACTTCGGGCACTTCGGGCACTTCGGGCACTTCGGGCACTTCGGGCACTTCGGGCACTTCGGGCACTTCGGGCACTTCCGGCACTTCCGGCACCTCCGGCACCGCCTCCTCCCCGCTCGGCAACATCCTCTCGCAGACCGGCAACCTGATCACCGCGACGGGCACCGTCGTCTCCGCCACCGGCAACCAGATCTCCGGCACGTCGGTGCCGGGCGTCAACGGCGCGACGACCACGAACCTCGGCAACGCCGTCAGCTCGCTCGGCAACGGCGTCCAGACGCTCGGCAACGGCACCGTCGCCGGCCTCGGCACGCTCGGCACGTCGACGAACCCGCTCGGCCCGACGCTCACGTCGACGTCCGGCGTCGTATCGAACGTCGGCAACGCGGTCTCGTCGCTCGGCCGCGTCGTGACAAGCATCGGCACCGGCCCCCTCGCGCCGCTCGCGCCCGTCACGTCGCCGCTCGGCGGCGTGGTCGGCACGCTCGGCAGCACCGTCACGCAGGTCGGCTCCGGCCTGAACAACGTGCTCACGAGCGCGCCCGTCCAGCAGCTCGAAACCGGCGTCAGCTCGATCATCAACCCGATCACGAACGCCGTATCCGGCACGACGCAGACGATCGGCACCGCGACCGGACTCGGCGCGCCCGTCAACAATCTGCTGGCCACCGTCGGCAACGGGCTGAACGCGGCCGGCGCGAAGGTGTCGGGCTCGACGAACAACCAGGTGGTCCACGCGGTCGGCGGCGTCGTCAGCCAGCTCGGCAACACGGTCACGAGCGTCGGCGGCCTGCTGACGGGCGGCACGACCAATCCGCTCGCGCCGATCACCGGCGTGCTGTCCGGCGGCTCGACCAACCCGCTCGCGCCGATCACGGGCGCCGTCGGCTCGCTTAGCGCCACGCTCGGCGTCAACGCGGGCCTCACGGCGGGCGCGACGCAGCCGGCGGGCACGGCGACGAATCCGCTCGCGCCCGTCACCGGCCTGCTCGGCGGCCTGTCGGGTTCGGCGGGCGGCAATGCGACGGCCGGCCTGAGCGCCGTGCTCGCGCCCGTCACGAACCTCGTCGGCTCGCTGAGCGCCGGCGTGCACGGCACCGTCGCGGCCACGCCGCCCGCGACGGCCACCGGTTCGACGACGACCGCGCCCGTCACGGGCGTCGTCGGCAGCCTGACCGGCAGCACGACCGCGAGCGGCTCGTCGACGACGAACCTGCTCGCGCCCGTGACCAACCTGCTCGGCGGGCTGCTCGGCGGCGTGTCGGGCAAGTAGGCGCAGGCAAGCCGAACGGCGCGGCGGCCGGGCCCAATCATTCCAAACCGCCCGGCCGCCCGCCGTCCATGTCATGACACGGGGGATGACATGCAATCCACTCTCGACAGCGTCGCGAACGCGCAAGAACGGCCACCGCGTTCGGCGACGCCATTTTCGATCGGCCTCGCCGGCATCGCGGCGGGGCTCGTCACGCTGTGGGCGTCGCGCGGCGCGGCCGCGCTGACGGGCGCCGAGCGCAGCCTGCTCGCGTGCGCGGCGATCATCGCGACGATCGGCGCGTATGAGCTCTTCATCGCGCGCGTCCATCTGCGGCCGAGCGCCGGCCTCGCGAATCGCGCGTTGCGGCCGCTCAGCGTCGCGCGCGTGTCGCTGCGGCTCGCCGCGCTCGCGTCGGTCTACGCGGGCATCGCGCTCGTCTACTGGCTGCTGCCCGAATATCACGGCGCGTTCTACCAGCCGTTCTGGTCGCTCGTCGGCATGCTCGCGCCGTGCGTCGCGCTCGCCGCGCCGTTCTATTTCGGCTGGATGGACCGGCGCATGCGCGACGCCGACGACGCCTATCTGTGCTGGGGCCGGTGGCTCTTGCGCGGACAGCGCCCCGCCGACTGGCGGCCGATCCGCGAGATGCTCGCCGGCTGGGCCGTGAAGGCGTTCTTCCTGCCGCTGATGGTCGTCTATCTGTCGACGGACGCCGAGCGCATCGGCGCGTCGTTCGCGAGCGCTGCCAGCGCGCCGTTCTCGCTCGCGACGTTCCGCTTCATGTACGACCTGTCGTACACGATGGACCTGATGTTCGGCGCGGTCGGCTATCTGTGCACGTTCCGCCTGCTCGATTCGCACGTGCGCAGCGCCGAGCCGACGACGCTCGGCTGGCTCGCCGCGCTGATCTGCTATCAGCCGTTCTGGTCGCTGATCGCGAACAACTACATTCACTACGAAGGCTCGATGTTCTGGGACAACTGGCTGCTGTCGGTGCCCGTGATCCGCTTCGCGTGGGGCGTGGTCATCGTCGTGCTGCTGCTCTGCTATGCGTTGTCGACGATCTCGTTCGGGCTGCGCTTCTCGAACCTGACGAACCGCGGCATCATCACGTCCGGCCCGTACCGGTTCACGAAGCATCCCGCGTATCTCGCGAAGAACCTGTCGTACTGGATGATCTCGGTGCCGTTCGTCGAGCCGCTCGGATGGCGCCTCGCAATCATGCATTCGGCGGCGCTCGTCGCGGTGAATCTGCTGTACTGGCTGCGCGCGAAAACCGAGGAACGGCATCTGATGCGCGATCCCGACTATCGCGCGTACGCCGAATGGATCGCGCGGCACGGCATGTTCGCGAAGCTCGGGCGGATAGCCGGATGGGGGCCGCGCACGTAACGCCGCCTGCCGGCAGACGACCGGCGAGCGCCGGCCCGCCGCGGCCGCCTCGCCCGCGCGCGATCTTCCGCCACGCGCGCGCCGCCTCCCATCGCCTTCCCCTATTTTTGCTGCAGCCAGCGCCGATTCCCCGCCTTCCGCGCGATCTGCGTAGTGTGGGCTGTCGTACTTTCCCGGCCGAACGGCGACGCTATCCTTCGACGCAGATGCATGGCTCGCGCGTCGATCCATGTTCGACGCCGTCGCCCACGGGCGGCGGCGGCGCCCGCCAACCGGGCCGTCGAGGCGACGGCCGGCCGCGCGAAAGCGTCCACGCGCGCGCGGCCCGAGTGAATCAGACGAATCGAGCCGAAACCGCCGTTGTTGCGGCATCGCTCGCTGATTGAAGGCGGTGCCCGCAACCGTTCGAGACCCGACGATGCCAGCCCGCAAGACCCGGCGGTTCGATCCGCAGTTCGACTCGCCATCCGACCACTACGCACCGATGCCACGTATCTCGAAGATACACAGGCTCTGGGCGGCGACGTTCGTCATCGCAGTCGCGAGCGACGTGCTGTCCGGCGCCATCCGCTACTACACGTCGCTCGCGGGCGTCGCGGCGCTCGGCTATCTGCCGAAGGCGCTGATGGTCGCGTGCCTCGGGCTCGCGATCGTCCAGCGGCCGAAGGCGAGCCACGTGCTCGTCGCCGCGTACCTCGCCGCGCAGACGTGCGTGTCGCTCGCGAACGGCGTGAGCCTCAGTGCGGCCGGCTTCTGGATCTGGACGATCGCGCCGATGCTGTTTGGCATCGTGATGCCGCTGCAAGCGCTCGACGAGCTCGAGTCGCGGCGGATGCTCGGCGCGTTCGTCGCGCTCGCGCTGCTGTGCATCGGCGGCGTGCTGCTCAACTATTTCGTGAAGCTGCCGTGGGTAGGCGGCAGCATCGACATCGGCGGCGTCAGCGTGCAACTCGCGAAGTCCTCGTATGTCGGCACCTCGTCGCGGCTGCCCGGCTTCGGCCGCAGCAGCGCGACGACGGGCCTGATGATCGGACTGCTGACGACCTGGATCTTCCCGCGCCTGCGCTCGCGGCTCGCGCTCGCCGCCCTGCTCGCGCTCGCGGCGCTCGGCATCTGGGCGACGACGAACAAGACCACGCTCGTCGCGCTCGCGCTCGTCGTCGCGCTGCATGGCATGCTGCGCACGCGTTCGCTTCGCACGGTGTGCATCTGGACGAGCGCGATCACGATCGCGCTGCCGGTCGCCGGCTGGATCGTGACGCTCGCGAGCACGCAGGACGTCGGCAGCTCGGGCTCGCTGTCGTCGATGCAGGACCGCTTCATCAACACGTGGCCGCTGCTGATCGAAGGGCTGCTGCGCGAGCACCTGATCTGGTTCGGCATCGGACCGGGTGGATTCGGCTCGGCGGTCGGCTACTACACCGCCGATTTCGGCTTCAACGTCGGCTACGCGGACAACATGGCGCTCTACACGGTCGCGAACTTCGGCGTGATCGGCGCGGCGCTGATCGTCGCCGCATTCGTGCGCCTGATCCTCGCGCTGCCGGCGAACGATCGGCCCGTCTGGCTGATGCTGTGCTTCCTGCTCGTGAGCGGCGTGACGACCGACATCTGCGAGACCACCGGCTGCCTGCTGTTCCTCGGCCTGACGCTGCGCTCGATCAACCTGCACGCGCCGCGGCGCGCGCGCGTCGCAAGCGCGCGCATCGCGTTCGAGCGGCTGCGATACGGCGCGGGCGTGGTCGCGCCGAATGCGCGCTGACGCCCCGATGCGCCGCAGAGGAAACGACGACATGAAGAACCCGACGCCCAACCCGCGCCGCCGGCTGCTCGTCGCGCTCGCCGGTGCGATGCTCGCCGCGCCCGGCCTGCCGCGCGCGGCGACGACCGTCGTGCTGGACGCCGCCCAGGCGAGCGCCGACGCGAAGCGCGGCTATGTCGGCTTGCCGGGCTTCGCCGCCTCGCGCGGGAACACCGGCATCGCCGTGCATGCGATCGACGATACGAAGCTGCTCGACGCGGTGAAGGACGCAGGCTTCTCGTTCGTGCGCGCGGACCTGTTCTGGGAAGCGGTCGATACGCCGCATGGCTGGGATTTCTCGCGATACGACACGCTCGTCGCCGATCTGGCCGAGCGCGGGCTCGGCGCGCTGTTCATTCTCGGCGGCATTCATCGCCTGCACAGCCCGAACCGGCCGCCGACGACGCCCGCGCAACTCGCCGCGTTCCGCCAGTACGTGTTCAACGCCGCGCAGCGCTACAAAGGCAAGCCGGTGCGCTTCGAAGTGTGGAACGAGCAGGACCACAAGACCTACTGGCACGGCGAACCGTCGCCCGTCGCTTACCGGAACGTGCTGAAGCTGGCGGTGCAGGCGGTGAAGGCCGCGAATCCCGATGCGATCGTCGCGACGGGCGGCGTGCAGCAAGTCAACCGCACGTTCATCCGCGCGGTCGGCGACATCGCCAGCCCGGCGCAGCCCGCGCCCGATGCGGTCAGCGTGCATCCGTACCGGCAGACCGAACCGGAAACGGTGTTCGCCGACTACGCGGCACTGCGGCGCGACCTGTCGTCGTACCGGAGCCCGCCGCAGATCTGGGCGACCGAATGGTCGTACCCGAGCTACGGCTACAACTACGTGGCCGACATCGGCGACGGCCATTCGAGCGTCGCGCGCGCGCGCCAGGCGAACTATGCGGTGCGGCTGCTGCTCGCGAACTGGATTTCGCAGATCGGGCTCACGTCGTACTACGACATTCGCGACGACGGCCGCGATCGCAGGAACATGGAGCACAACTTCGGACTCCTCGATGCGGACGACGCGGCGCTGCCCGCGTACGTCGCGGTTCGCCGGCTTTTCTCGTTCACCGGGGATGCCGTGCGCGCCCAGTATTTTCTGGATTCGGACGCGCGCTACGTAGTGCTGAAGCTCGACGCCGCGCGCGCGACGAAGTACGTGGTCTGGTGCTACGGCGCGGGCAATGCGATCGGCGTCGATCTGTCGCGGCTGCCCGCCGGCGCCGCCGCGACGGACATGTACGGCGCCGGACTCGACGCCGGCAATCGCAGGCGGCTCGACGCGCCGGAAGCGCGCGGGCCGATATTCATCACGATCGGGGCATGAGCGTCGCGCCCGGCTGCCTGGCCGCACCGGGCCGGATTCGCTCGACGCTCGCTGAAGAGGATTGACTGAGAGGATTGCGGCGGCGCGCACCGCGGCCGTCGTCGCCTATCACGGGAAACAACGATGGATCTGAAAGCACAACCGATTTCGGCGACACCGCACGCCAAGCGAAACGACGGGCTCGCAAGCCTATGGTGGAGCGTCGTTCGGCACCGGCGGCTCTTCGCGACGATCGTCGCCGTGTTCTTCGCGCTGGGCGTGCTGTACGCGCTCGTCGCCACGCCGCAGTATCGCGCCGAGGCGCTGCTGCGGATCCAGACAAAGCCCGGATCGTCGATCAGCGCGCTGTCGGACGTGTCCGGCACGATCTCGAACGGCCCGTCCGCGAACGACGAGAGCGAGGTGCTGACGTCGCGCGCGATCGTCGGCGCGGCGATCGCGCGAATCGGCGCGAATCTCGAGATCCGCACGCTCGACCATTTCCCGCTCGTCGGCCGCCCGCTCGCGTCGGGCCACGCGAACGACGACAAGCTCGCGTCGCCGTGGCTCGGCCTGTCCGGCTTCGCATGGGGCGGCGAAAAGCTCAAGCTCGGCGAATTCTCGCTGCCGGACGCCGCGCTCGGCGACAAGTTCCGGCTCGTCGCCGGCAACGACGGCCAATGGACGCTCTACGACAAGAAGGACCGCCTGCTCGCGCGCGGCGCACTCGGCGAGAGCGTGCCGTTCACCGTCGCCGTGGACGGCGAACGCGCGCAGGCGGGCCGGATTCGCGTCGACACGCTGCGCGCGCGCTCGGGCATCGCGTTCTCGATCGTCAGGGAACCGACGCAGCTCGTCTACGACGACGTGATGAAGAAAATGAAGACGGTCGTGTCGAACCGTGATTCGACGCTCGAAGAGCCGTCGATGATGAAGCTCATCTATCAGGCCGACACGCCGCAACGCGTGCAGGAGATGGTCAACGCGATCGTGCGCGTCTATCTCGACCAGGACATCAAGTATCGCGCGGAGAAGGCGCAGCGCAATCTCGACTCGCTGCATGCGCGGCTGCCCGGCCTGAAGCAGGACCTCGAGAAAGCAGAGGACGCGCTGAACCGCTACCGCACGACGACGGGCACGATCGACGTCGATCAGCAAGGCATCGCGCTCATCAACCGGCTGAACTCGCTGTCCGAGCATCAGACCGTGCTGCAGCTCGCGCTCGACAACGTGAAGGCGCGCTTCCTGCCCGGCAGCACCACGTATCAGACCGTGCAGACGCAGCTCGATCAAGTGAAGAAGGAGATTCAGCAGACGACGACGGCGGCCAACAGGCTGCCGACCGCGCAGCGGGAATTCGTTCGCCTGTCGCGGCAGGTATCGGTCGCGGCGCAGCTCTACACGAGCGTGCTGACCAACGCGCAGCAGCTCGAGATCGCCGTCGCCAGCACGACGCCCGGCGTGAGCGTCGTCGACTGGGCGAACAAGCCGTACAAGAAGGCATGGCCGCAACGCGGCATCGTGGTGCTCGGCGCGCTGCTCGGCGGGCTGTTCGCGGGCCTCGCCGCCGCCTACCTGCTCGCGCGCCATCGCGACGAGCTGAGCGGCCCGCAGTCGATCGCGGACGTATCGGACATCCCGTGCGTCGCGGTCGTCGCGCCGTCCGCGGCGTCGCTCGCGCTCGACGACGATCGCTCCGGCAAGGCGCGCGCGACGATGAAACCGCTCGCCGCGCAATGCCCGAACGATCCGGGCGTCGAAGCGCTGCGCGCGCTGCGCACGAGCCTGCGCGCAGCGCTCGCGCACGACGGCCGCGGCGGCGGCAAGGTGCTCGTGTTCGCCGGCCCGACGGCGGGCGTCGGCGGCAGCTTCGTCGCGTCCAATCTCGCCTATCTGTTCGCCGACGCGAACGCATCGGTGCTCTTCGTCGACGCGGACATGCGCGGCGGCTCGCACAATCCACTCGGGGTAGGCCGCAACGGCGGCGCGATCGGTCTCGCGAACGTGCTCGAAGGCGGACAGCCGCTCGAGAAGGCGATCGTCAGGCTCGGCAAGGGCAAGCTGTCGGTGATGACGCCCGGCACGCTGACCGGCCCGAATCCGGGCGAACTGCTCGAACGCGCGGAATTTCCGCAGTTGCTCGCGGCGCTGCGCACGCGCTACGACTTCGTGATCGTCGACGCCCCGCCCGTTCTCCCGTACAGCGACACGCTGTCGATCGCCGCGCAGGACTGCGACGCGGTGCTGCTCGTGTCGCGCGGCAGGACGACGCGCGCGTCGGAGCTCGAAACGGCGTTGCAGCGCCTCGACAGCGTCGGCGCGAAAATCGCCGGCCACGTCTTCAACGCATACGTCGTGTCGCCGCATCCGCCCCGCACATCGCTGCGCGACGATTGGCGCGAAATCGTCGCGCGCTGGACGAAGCCTCGCGGCCCTCGCCGGCCGGTGCAAGTGGAGCGGACGTTCAGGCCGGCGAAGAGCGCGGTCGCGAAGGCCACCCGCAACTGAATGCAGCCATTCCAGTTTCGTCGGATTCTCAATCAACAAACACAAAGAAGCACACGAAGAATCAATCACCAGAAAAACCGGATGTTTAAAAACCTCCGGTTTTTTATTGGTTCAAGCGTTCATCTCACCGATGCGCGCCGCGCACGAGCCGACATCGTCCGCGCAGGCCGCAAAAGCCCGTCACACTAGCTCTCTACACTTTTCGACACTACGGCATTCGCCGTTTCGGAGCGTGTCATGGGCGTCCTCCAATCCTCACGCCGAGTAGGCAAAAGCTACCCGAAAGCCACTATTTATCTCTCGACTTCGAACATTCTCGGCGATCGCTTCGGAATTTTGAGATAGGTTTATCTCAATTTAACCTAAAATAGAGTTTTCCCTGATCGGAGAACCCACCATGAAGCGCCTAGCCGCGGTCGCCATGAGCGTGACACAATCCATTAGCATTCCTATTCATTATCCGGCGGCGCCAGCGATATTGCTTGTGCTGCTGCTCTGCGCTTGCGGCGGCGGCGGAGACCAGAGCAAGGTCAACGCCGCCGCCTCGCCCGCGAACGGCATCGTCGTGCCGGCCTCCGGCACGTCGCCGGCCGGCGCGTCGTCCGGCGCGGCCGCGCCCGCATCCGGCGCTTCGTCGCCTTCGGAAACGGCTTCGGTGCTGCCGTTCTTCGGCGTGAACGGCCATTACGTCGACGGCGGCATCTACGCGTCGGTCCCGCTCGCCACTCAGGCAAGCCATCTCGCCGGGCTCGGCATGAGCGTCTATCGACAGGACGCGTACATTCCGGATCACATCGATGCGCTCGCATTGACGGCCATCCCCGGCCTCGGTTCCCGCATCACGGTCCTGCCGATGATCGAGGCGCATCCCTGGGCCGATCCGTCGCTGAACGGGCAGCAGCCGACCGAAGCGAGCGCCTACGCGTATGCATACAAGCTGTCCGTCTACGCGGCGAAGAAACTCGCAGGCATCCCGATGGTGGAGTTCGGTAACGAGTACGACATCGACAGCCACAACGCGCCGATCCAGGGCGACGGCATCAATGTTTCGGACTACGACAATTCTACCTTTCCGATCTGGCGCGGTGCGCTCAGAGGCGCGCTCGACGGCTGGCGTTCGGTCGACACGAACCGCACGACGAAGCTGATCGCGAACGCGACGTCGGGCGCTCTGCATTTCGGTTTCCTCGACGGCCTGATGACGGGCACGCAGCCCGACGGCACGACCGGTCATCCAAAAATCACGCCTGACGTGCTTCAGTGGCACTGGTATTCGAATGGCGGTGATTTCGAAAGCGCGCTCGGCAAGACCGGCCGATACAACGTGCTGGCGCGGCTGAAGGAGCGCTACAACCTGCCGATCGTCGTCACCGAGATCGGCGTGAACACGGACAACTCGGACGAGCAGATCGCCGCGTACATCGCGAAAACAATCCCTGAGCTGGTTGCGGCGAAAGCGGCCTACAACGTCATCGGCTTCAACTGGTATGAGCTTTACGACGATCGCAGCGGCACTTACGGCTTGCTGACGAACAGCGCTCAGGAAAAGCCGCGCTACGGGCTCATGCGCGCGGCGATCGCCGGCGCCGTGCCGAACTGACCGGCGGCCGCGCCGAAAAGCGCAGCACGCTTGTAACCGATCGGTAACGCGTGCTTCCGCTTTTCAGGTGCACGGCCGAGTCTGTCCGCGCACGGCCAGCGCGCGCGGCTCTCGTCCGCGCGCGCCGCCGCGCCGAACGCGGCCCGTCGCCGCAGTTACCTTTGATTACAACGCCGCCGTTGCGCGCCATATGCGGTTCATACAATGCAATGGCCCAAACAACATTTAGGAAGAGGCGAAAATGAAAGGTATTCGTTTGGTCACACTGACTGCTACGGGACTGTTCGTGTTGATGTCGTCGGTCGCGCACGCGGCGGGCGGCGGCCACGGCGGCGGCATGGGCGGCATGGGTGGTGCCGGCGGCAATGCTGGCGGCATGTCGGCGGGTCATATGAGCAGTTCAGGCATGACGAACACGAACGGCTTCGATTCGGGCGACCGCGACAAGGGTTTCGCACGCGCGTCGGACCGCGCGTCCACGCACGCGAACCTCGCGGATGCGCAATCGGGCCGCACGCGCTCGCATGCAACGACGCATACGACTCACCAGCGCCATCTCGGCAAGCACCTGGCTGTCGGCAAGGCAAGCTGATCGATTCGCAGCACGCGATGTCGATGACGAGGGCGCCGCTGGCGCCCTCGTTGTTTCCGGCGTTCGACGTTCACATCGCACCGGCGGGCCCGCACGCGGCTCAGCCGAATCTCCCGACCTCCCCCACCTTCCCTCGTACCGCTCGTTCCGTACGCCGGATGGGCGCAGACGCGCGATCGCCATCCCGTACCGCCTCCATGCACCAACTACGATTCTCGAATACCCCTCCCCGCTATACGAACACGCAGGTTGTTATATACTCCCCCCCGGTATTTTTGAGGAACAGCGATGAGCCACACCATCCGCGAAAAACAGAAGCTGCTGAACCGCGTGCGTCGCATCAAGGGGCAGGTCGAAGCGATCGAGCGCGCGCTCGAGGAGGAATCCGGTTGCAGCGAAGTGCTGCAACGGATCACGAGTTGCCGCGGCGCAATGAACGGCCTGCTGGCCGTCGTGCTCGAGGACCACATCCGCACGCACCTCGTCGACGCGGACACGAGCGACGATCACGAAGGCAGCGCGGCTGAGCAGTTGATCGACGTGGTCCACAGCTATTTCAAATAAGCGGAGCGATCCATGAGCGAATTCGAAGACGTCGCGTTCGGCGCAGGTCACGACCATATTTTCCTCGGCGCGGCGCACGAGCAGAACGAACGCAGGACCTGGACCGTCATCGCGCTGTGCGCGGCGATGATGGTCGCGGAGATCGTCGGCGGCACGCTGTTCGGCTCGCTCGCACTCGTCGCGGACGGCCTGCACATGTCGACCCATGCGGGCGCGATGCTGATCGCGGCGCTCGCGTATACGTATGCGCGCCGGCACGCGAACGACGCGCATTTCGTGTTCGGCACGGGCAAGCTCGGCGACCTGGCCGGCTTCACGAGCGCGATCGTGCTCGCGATGATCGCGCTGCTCATCGCATACGAAGCGATTGCGCGGTTCTTGTCGCCCGTTCCGATCCACTTCGACGAAGCGATTCCGATCGCCGTGCTCGGCCTGCTCGTGAATCTCGCGAGCGTGTGGCTGCTGAGCGGCGATCATCATGGCCATGCGCATGGACACGACGCCCGCCATGAACACGACGACGACGAAGCGCAGGCGATCTCGACGCGCGCGGGCGTGTTCGCCGTCTCGATCTTCGAGGACGGCGTGCCGCCGGTATTCCGGATCTCGCCTGCGGCAAAACAGGCGTCCATCGGCGACTCGCGGGCGACGATCACGACGATCCGCGCCGACGGATCGCGGCAGACGTTCGCCATGGCGAATCGCGGCGACTGCCTGGAATCGATCGATACGATCCCCGAACCGCATGCGTTCACCGCGATCGTGAAATTCCACGACGCCGAGCATTCGCTTGCGTTCGTCGAGCACGAACACGCGCACCATCACGGCCACGGCGGCACGAGCGACGCCACGTCGAGCGATCACAACATCCGGTCCGCCTATATGCACGTGATCGCGGACGCGGCCGTCTCGGTGCTCGCGATCGTCGGGCTCGTGCTCGCACGCGCGTTCGGCTGGATGTGGACGGACCCGCTCGCGGGCATCGTCGGCGCACTCGTGATCGCGAACTGGTCGTACAGCCTGCTGCGCGACACGGGGCGCATCCTCCTCGACGTCAATCCGGACGCCCGCCTCGCCGACAGCGTACGCCGCTCGATCGAAGGCAGCGGCGATCGCGTCACCGATCTGCATGTCTGGCGTCTCGGCCCCGGCCACATGAGCGCAGTCGTGTCCGTCGCAACAGGCGATCCGGCGCGCGACTCACGCTTCTATCATCAGTTGCTGAAGCGCTTCAAGAGTTTGTCTCACGTGACCGTCGAAGTGCGTTGCCGCGCCTGACGCACAAGCGGCACGGGCGCCACGGAAGTGCCGACAACATCGACGTTTGCCCGGCGCGCGACGGCTGCCCCGCCGCGCCAGGCGCTCGTTCGGACCATCGTCGCGGCGTGCGGGCGAGTGAAGCGCTTAACTCAGAATCGAGCGGCGCCCGCACAGACGACATCTCCCCCGGCGCCGCGGCTCGCCCCACGCCAGGAGGCTAGCGCCTCGCCCCCACCGAAAACCCGCGCCGATCCCATCCCGCATCGCAACGCGCCCGGATTGTGCTTACCGTTTTCGTTTGCGTGTCCTATGCTAAGACCACAAGAATCCGCTGCGTCCGGAGTCGGACCGGTTCGGCCGTCAACGAACGGGTTCAGGCGCGAAGACAACGGAAAGTAAAAAAGAGGGGACCTCTATGCGCATCAGTCGATTCAACCGCTAGTCCATTCGCATTCCTACTCATTGATCGTCGATACCGACGGTTCGCGACGCGAGCCGGCGGGTGACGTCGTGCGCACGCATGCCGGCATTCGGCAACCCCGTGCGCGCAACGCGCATCCGTCCGCCGCTCGCGAGGGCGCTTGCGCGCCCGGATAAAGCGAAGCTCTGCCGCGTTGCGCGTGCCACGCAGCCGGCGACAGCGGACAACCGTCGACGACAAGAAAAAGACGCCTCGCAACAGCGGGCGCCGCTCGCCGCGCATGCGGCGCCATTCAGCAACCGGGGGCATCAAATGGCTATCTCGCCGCGCGACGAACAGAATCGATCCGTCGATCTATGGTTCGCCTACAAAGTGCCGAAGCTCACGAAGGATACCGACAGCGACAGCGCGACCGGCTACGAATACGTGTACTACGATCGCGAAACCGGGGCCGTGCAGAAATCGCCGAATCTGATGAATGATCCGAAGGGGGCGCTGTTCTACACGCTCGATTCGATCTTCGGCGATCCGGGCAGCACGACAGGCTGGATTCTCTACAACGACGAAATGCCCGCCGATGCGAATCGTTCGAACAATGCGACGCTCGGCCATACCAAAGGCGTGATCGCCTTCGACACCGCGTCGAGCTCCGCATTGTGGCTGCTGCACTCGTGGCCGAAATACGCGGACCCGTCGGCGCCCGGCGTGCCGACGCCGCTGTACGGACAGACGTTCCTGTGCATGAGCCTCGATCTCGCGACGGCCGGCAAGCTCGCCGCGCAGATGGCGCTGCATCAGCAGCCGCAGGTCTACCTGCCGCGCACCGGCGGGCTCGATCACGCGAGCCCGCTATACGCGCTCACGCAGCCGCTCAACGCGTCCGCGCCTGGCGACTCCGACTCGCTCGATTTCGAGACGCGCGGCGGCGTGCCGTTCAAGGTAATCGCGAAGAACCGCAAATGGGGCAAGGATTTCTGGAACGACCTCGTCGGCCCAACGCTGAAAGCCGACATGTACGTCGAAACGTGGATCCGCGGCAAAATCCCGCCCATCCTCGATTCCGACGGCGTGCACAAGACCTACGACATCAAGTTCATCGACCTGCGCAAGCTGGGCGCGCCGTGGGCATGGCCCGAGACGCAGGACCACGCGAAATGGGGCATCACGACGACCGACAACTGGGTATGCGTCGGCGACATCAACCGGATGGTGACGCAGGAGAAACGCGGCGGCGGCACGATCGCCTTCCAGGACCCGAAGCTGTGGAAGGCGCTGTCCGAAACCGATCTGATCGTGCCGCCGCCCGGCAAGACCGATGCACAGGCGCGCGCACTGATCCGCAAGACTCACGAACCGGCCGAATAGCGCAGCGTCCTCAGTAGAACAAAACGTCGACGCTCACGCGCCCCCACATCGCCCAGGAGCCTTGCCATGAATGCGCATCTGCCCGACGGCGCGCTCGTACCGCTCGTCACGCGCCATACCGACATTGCAACCGCCGCGCCGCTGCGTGGCGTCACGACGCTGCCGCCCGTCGCATGGGAGCGCATCGGCCGGCGCGCGCCCGTGCGCATCGCGCCCGGCGCGCGCACACCCGATGATCCGCTGCCGCGCGCCGACATCGTCGTGATCACGTGGACGAGCGCCGAGTGGTTCGCACTCGACCACGTGTTCGTCAACAGCGGCCACGCCGGCAACTACGACGATTACGCATGGAAGCAGGCATGGCTGCCGTACACGCGTGGCGCATCGTCGTACGCGGCGGACGCGAAATCGGGCACGCTCTGGGGGCTCTTCCAGATGGTGCGGATCGTCGACCGCTCGGAACGCCCGTGGAATGTGCTGCTGTTCAAGTCGAACACGCATCTCGCGCATTCGCCGTGGCTCGACGGCCTGTCCGCGATGCTCCGCTGCATCGTCGAGGACGCGCGCCCCGACCGCATCTACACGATCGGCACCGCAGGCGGCGCACGCCACGATCAGCGCCTCGGCGACACGGTGCTCGCGAACGCCGCGCTGCTCGAACTGCAACGCCCGCAGAACACGGCGAGCCCCGACCGCGGCAACATGTATCGCTGCCCGACGTGGTATCCGTCGACCGCGCTCGTCGGCGAAGTCCAAAGCAAGCTGCTGTTCAGGATGAGCGAAATCGTCACGCCGCAATCGCTCGCCGCGCTCTTCGGCGAACTGAAGGCGCGCCATCCCGACGATCCGGGCCTGGGCGAGCTGACGCTGCCGGATCTTCTCAACGACGCGATTCGGCCTGAATGCCTGCACGCGCCGGCGATCCGCCCGCTGAAGGACACGCCGCTTCTGACGACGGATTTCTATTACATCGCGGAGGGCAACGACGCGCATGCGTACTCGTGCCTCGAAATGGACGACGCGATCATCGCCCAGCAGGCGAACCGCCTCGGCGTGCGTTTCGCTTGCGTGCGCAATATTTCCGATCCGATCGTCCGGCGCCGCACCGACCGAGGCACGCCGATCCCGGACGCCGTGCGCGCAGACTGGTCCGGCCTCATCTATTCGACGTTCGGACTGCAGACGAGCTACAACGGCGCGCTCGCGACGTGGGCGACGATAGCGGGCGAAGGTTCGGCGACCTACAACCCGAGCCGCGAGCACAGGCCCGCCGACGAAGACGATCCGCTCGAGGTGCAGCTCGCGTTCCAGGTGCGCTCGTGCGGCACGTGCTCGTTCTTCTGGCCCGCCGATCTGAAGCAGCGCGCGTACGGCCCGTATACGGCGTTCGACTTCGACGTCACCGTGCCCTATCCGGCAAGCGCGAACGGCAAGAGCGGCGCGGCGCGCTGGATCACCGGCCACACGCGGCCGCCGGCGTTCCCGAACGGCGAAGTGATCGACGGCTGCCGCAAGGCGCCCATCATGACGATCGGCATCAATCCGAATCTGACTGCGTTCCTGCCGGGCCAGACGGGCGCCGCATGGTGCTATCCGGATTTCTCGTCCGACGGCGACACCGACGCATGGGCGAAATACGCGTGGTATTACCGCTATCGAACCGTCTATCAGGAGAAGCTCGATCTCGATTTCGTGCGGCGCTTCATGTTGCTCGAAGGACGCGTGAGCGCAGCGCGCGGCGGCGAGGTGACGGGCGCCGCGCGCATCGACGACAGCCCCGCGTGGTCGATCACGGTGCGCTACGACGGCGACGCAGCCGATACGACGATCGCGATCCCCGGCAAGGCCGGCGATTTCCCGTACGTGCTGCTCTTCGACACCTACCGGCCGCACAACCGCTTCGCCGCTGGCGACGTGCTCGCCGCGCGCGTGTCGGTGCCGGAAGGCATCCAGGTCGACGTGCTGCAGCAGCCGCAAAGCTATTACCTGCAGTTCGTGCCCGTGCTCGAGCGCTTCGAGCGCACGCTGCGCAACGGCGGCCATCCGGCCGCGGCGCTGCACGTCGGCGAGGACGTCTGCCAGCTCGATATGGTCGCGTGCGCGTCGCCGCACTGGAAGCCGGGCTTCCTCGGCGGCAGCGAAGCGAGCGTCGCGACGATCGTCGACAACTGCGTGAGCCGCAACGCATGGGCGATCAAGCAGATGGTGCAGACGCAGCCCGCCGTGCTCTACATCGTCAGCGAATCGAGCTGGAACATGTTCCATTCGGCGTTCGGCGCGCATGTGCGGCGCGATCCGCCACTGTCGCCGCATCCCGCCGACAAGGATTACACGCTGCTGAAGGAAACGACCGATCCCGCGCATCCGGCCTATGTCGAGTTCGACGTGACGATCGGCGGCGTGCGCTACTTCAATCGCACACGCCTCGTCATCACGCCGCACTTCTCGTACAACAGTTTCTTCCTGCAGCAATACCGGATGAGCCCGCACGACTGGCAAGCGTTCGGTGCGGCCCAGCCGCAATGCGTCGCGGCGCTCACGCCGCAGAACGGCTTCACGCTCGTGCCGCCGACGCAGGAGTACCCGGACGATTATGTCGCGATCCAGTTGCCCGCCGACGCGGATGCAGCGAATGCGGCGCGCGCATGGCTCGCGAGCCAGTTCCCCGACGCGTCCCGCACGCTCGATGCGTACTTCGTCGACGCGCATGCGTCGATGGCTTCGGTGCTCGACGAGCTCTACGCGAAACGCGCGCTCACGTGGCATGACGCCGACGGCGGCGGCTATCTGTCGCGCACCGAAGGCTCGTGCCGGTTCTGCGTGAATCGTCACTGGCAATTCCCGAACGAATGCCGCTACGACAAGACGCATGAACCCCAGCCGCCCACCGGCTTTCTCGCCAGGGTCGCGCAGCATCTCGTCGCCACCGGCAGGCCCGCTGCATCGGAGGCCAAGTCGGACGCCACGACAGGAGCACCGCAATGAGCACGAACGATCTGCCGCAGGACATGCGCGTCGCACCGGATTCGGTGCGGGTATGGCGGGGGTTCCGGCTGCCGTCGCTCGGCCTCGATCAATTCATGAGCAAGCTCGGCACGGTGTTCGTGCCGGCCACCGTGAAGATGCAGATCGATGCGGGCCTGCGCGCATATGCGCCGACGGTGCCGGCGGGCCTGCCCGGCAAGCCCGCGTCCGTGCCGGACGAGACCGCGATCCTGTTCTGGGCGTCGCCTGCGACGTACTGGAACGGCTTCACGCGGCTCGCGGTGCGCACGTATACGCTGACGCACAACGGCGTCTACCTGACGCAGGACAATCAGAGCCGCGCCGATTTTCCGGTCCGCTTCGACGGTACGCTCGCCGTCGATCAGCCCGTCTATCTGTACGACGCGCCCGCCGACTGGATGCACGGTGCGATCCGTCATCTCGTCGCGGCGCGGCCCTCCGCCGCCGATCCCGCGTCGTTTCGCTCGGCCATCGCCAAAGCGCTCGCCGATATTCAGAAGAACGTACCGCTTGCCGGCGCGCTCGCATGCGCGGGCAACGACTATGTCGTCTACTGGGAGCTCGGCCCCGTCGCGGCCGGCGCCGCGCAGGCGCCGAGCGGCGTGCCGCGCCTGCAGGCCGTGCTGACCGACTGGAGCGAAACCTTCGCGCCCGCGCCGACGTTCCTGCCGATCGGACTCTGGGACGAATGGGCCGGCATGGACGTGCGCTCGGGAAGCAGCTTCAACATGCAATTCGCACGTGAGGTCAGCCGATGAACACGCCGCAGGAGTCTTTCCCGGTCGCGCCGAACGCCGTCTACGTGTGGCGCGGCTTCCGGTCGCCCGCGCTCGATTACGAGCATTTCGCGCAGTTTCTCGGCAGCGTGTTCGTGCCCGCTTGCGTGCTTCTGCAACCGCCCGTCGGACTGCGCGCCTATCTGCCGACGATGATGCCGCAAGCCGGCAAGCCGCCCGCCGTCCCCGATCAGACCGCGCTGATGTTCTGGGCGACGCCCGCGTCGCACGATCGCGCGACCAAGGCGATCGCGGCGCGGATCTATCAGAACCTGCACGGCGACGTCTACGACATGACGCGCAGCAAGCTGCCCGAAGTGCCCGTTGCGCTCGACCCGCACGCCGATGCGCTCGTCGCCGAGCAGCCGTATTTCCTCATCGATCGCCTCGCGGACTGGATGTTCGGCAGCACGAAGCACTTCGTCGGCGCAAGGCGCGCGAATCTTCGGGCGTCGGATTTTCTCGCGGCCGTACACGTGTGGGCGGCGTCTTTTCAGGTCGAGCCACCCGACGGCGTAGACGGCGCGCTCGTGTGCTGCGGAGACGATTATGTGGCTGCGTGGATACACAGCGCGTATCCGCAACCGCGCTCCTTCCCGGCGCTCGATCAGCTCGCGGCGCTGACGACGCCCGTGCTGCGGATGGCGCCGCGCCCGCTCACGCTGCCGGCCGGGCTCTGGGACGACTGGCCGGGTCTCGACCTCACGCGCGACACGTGCATCAACTTGCAGTTCCCCCGGCCGCGCACGTCTCGCGCCGCGCCGCGCGAACCGGAGGCATGAATGATTCCGATCGAACACTTCGAGGTTCCGCACCTGGCGTTGTGGAAGTCGTGCGTCGCGCAAGTGCTCGCGCACGCGCTCGGCGTCGAGCATCGTCCGTCCGCCGGCATCGACGCCGACCACCCGCTGATGCGCGCGACCGACCGCTATTGCCGCGCGATGCTCGACAACCAGCCGCTCGATGCGCCTCCCGCCGATAGCGACGACGAGGCAGCGGTGCAAGCCTACCTGTCGTATCTGCATCACCGCCGCGCGCACGCGCGCATCGCCGACGATGCGCAGATCGAACGCGACGTCGAACGTCAGACGCAGCAGTACAAATTCGGCAATCCGCTGTGGCAGCAGATGTACGTCCAGTATTTCGAGTACTACTGGCAATATCCGTATCACAAGGGCGGCGAGCCGCAGTACCGCTCATGGCAGGCCGCCGACGCCGGCAAGGGCGACTTGCGCTACGGCGTGATCGAATGGAAGCTGCCGGCGCGGGCGCGCGTCGCGATCGTCGGCGACATCGGTACGGGCACCGACATCGCGGCGGCCGTCCTCGTCGCCGCGTTGAAATTCGCGCCCGACGCGATCCTGCATCTCGGCGACGTCTATTTCTCCGGCACGCGCTTCGAAACCGATCATCGGCTGGTCGGCCTCGTGCGCGACGTGCTGCGCGGCGGCAAGCGGCGCGTGCCGTTCTTCACCGTGCCCGGCAATCACGAGTATTTCACGGGCGCGGTGTCGTTCCTGCATGCGCTCGATTCGGGCCAGCTCGTCGACAGTCCCGCGCAGCGGCAGCAGGCAAGCTATTTCTGCCTGCGCACCGCGGACGACGGCTGGCAGTTCCTCGGCCTCGACACCGGCTATCACGGGCATTACATGAATGTCGCCGCATCGGCGCAGCAGGCGACGCTCGAGCGGCTGCACATCGGCAAGGTCGAGACGGCGGGCGCCGGCGCGAGCCCGCACTGGCCGACCGACAGGAATCCGTACTTTCAGCACACGCCGCTTGCCGATCTGCCGACGCGCGACACGACGTCGCCCGTCGACCAGGTAAGCGTGCGCACCGACGAAGCGGTATGGCATCTCGACAAGCTGACGAACTTCCCCGGCCGCTCGGTCCTGCTGTCGCACCATCAGCTCTACTCGGCGCTCGACGTGTGCGGCATCGCGCAGCGCCGCGACGCATCCGGCGCGCCCGATCCCGCCGATTTCAATCGCGAATGGGTCAACACCGGGCTCTGGCGGCAATTCGGCCCGACGTTCGGCGACCGCGTGGCCGCGTGGATCTGGGGTCATGAGCACAACCTCGGCATCTTCGCGGATGCGTATCGCCCGTCCGATTGGCCGGCCGACGGCGACGAGGCGACGCGCATCTTCAAGACGCTGCCGAAAGGCCGCTGCGCAGGACACAGCGCGATTCCCGTTCAGGCGAACGAAGCTCCTTACGCGCAAAAGTATCCGGTGCCGCTGAAGCAGGCGGAGCTGCAGCTCGATCTGATCGACGGCTGGTACAACCGCGGCTTCCAGATCCTCGAGCTCGCGGGTGCAGGCAAGCCGGCCCGGCTGAGCTACTTCCAGGTCGCGGGAGCGGACCCGACGCCGCTGCCGCTGTTCGTCGAATCGATTTCATGAGCGGTCGGCGGCGCCTGGACGCCGTTCGCGCCCGGCCCGCCGATCACCGGCCGTTCGATCGCAAAGGAGCGAACATGAGCAGCCTCTATTCGATTCACCCCGATTCGGGGTCCGAAAAAATCGCGCTGAAACGCGTGTGGGATGGCGACGGCCCGCTCGCGGGCGGCTACACGAGCTTCGTCGCGCTGCCGCGCGCCGGCGGGCCCGATCTGATCGCCTACAACAAGGCCACGCAGAGGACCGACGTCTATGCGCTCGGCGACGCCGCGCCGTGGATCAATCCTGTCGATTCGAAGATCGAACTCGCCGGCGGGCCGTGGGACAGCGTCGCGTCGTTCGCGCTCGGCAACGTGCCGTATCTGCTTACGTATCGCGCCGACGACGGCACGTTCGGCTTCTTCGCGCTCGGCGCCGATCGGAGCGCGTCTCCGCCGTACACGTTTGCGCTGCCGCGCAACACCCCGACGCGCGGCTTCACGAACGTCGCGCCGTTCACGTCGCTCGGCCAGCAATACATCCTCGGCTACGACTTCAACACGGGGCGCGTCGCGAACTTCAGCGTCGCCGTGACGCCTTCGTCGGCGGACGGCGTGCCGCCGCTGCTCGCGCTGAACGTCTGGTATCACGAGTGGGCGAAGGGCTGGACGCAGTTCTCGTTCTTCCAGCTCGGCGGCGCGAACTTCTTCTTCAAGATCAACACAGCGAAGCTCAACGTCAACATCGATCACATCCAGGACAATCCGGCGCTCGGCACGGTCGAGGTCGGCAGCTACCTGCAAGGCCAGCTTCCGGACGCGCTGAAGATCACGAATGCGGCATGCGTGCCGTGGGCGCACGGCGAACCAACGCTCATCACGTACATCGCCTCGGACGGCGCGACGGCCGTCTATCGGATTCACGCGAACTGCCTCGGCTGGACGCGTATCGGCGCCACGACGACGGTCGCGGGCGCGTCGCACGTCGTGCCGTATCGCGCCGGCAACGCGTCGTATGCGCTGTTCTATCGAAGCTGAACGATCGATCGAGGAACCTGCGATGAACCCGAACACTGTCCCCCCGGCTGCGCGCGACGTCGCGTGGATCAAGCGCGCGTTGCAAGCCGCGATCGAGCTCGAATACTCGACGCTGCCGCTGTATCTGTCCGCGATGTTTTCGCTGGAAGTCCAGAACTACACCGCATACAACGCGATCCGCAGCATCGCGATGGAAGAAATGGTGCACATGGCCATCGCGTCGAATCTGCTCGCCGCGCTCGGCGGTTCGCCGCAATTCCAGTCGATCCGGATCGCATATCCGACGACGGGGCTGCCGGGCGGCGCGGAGCCGGATCTGCACGCCGGTCTCGCGCGCTATTCGAAGCCGCAACTGAAAAACTTCCTGCGCATCGAGACGCCCGCCTTCCTGCTGCGCCAGTTGGGCCGCGGCGGCGGCTACCCGACGATCGCCGCGTTCTACGAGAGCATACGTGATGCCGTCGAGCGCAACGCGGACGCGGTGCGCGCGGCGGTGCAGGCGGGCGGCCCGGCGAACCAGGTCGGCGACGACATCGGCTTCACGACCGTCACGTACACGCCGGGCGTCGATCCCGTCGAATCGTTCCATGCCGGCATCGACGAAATTCTTCAGCAGGGCGAAGGTTCCGGGCGCGGCGACGTGTTCGCCGGCAATCCGTTCGAGGACGAAGAGTCGCACTACGCGCGCTTCGCCGAGCTCTATTACGGCGCGCGCTACCAGGCGCCGTCACCGCCCGTCGATTTCAATCCGAAGAACGAGCCGCTTTTCTTCGGCGGTGCGGCGATCGCGGCGCCCGTCGTGATCAACACGCTCGCCGTGCCGGGCGACGGCTACGCGAGGATTCTCGCGCTCGATCCCGACCGCAGCACGGTGGAAAACGATCTGAACGCGTTCGACAACGGCTTTTCGGCGATCCTGTCGGCGCTCGACGCTGTATGGAACGGCCCGTCGGCTGCTTCGTGGAAGACGCTCGGCGGGGCCGTGCACGGGATGGTCGATCTGCGCGTGCTGTCGTGCTTCAACATCATGCGCCATCCGGTGCCGGCCGCCGCCGTCGCGCAACTCGCCGAGCTGTATCCGGACGAAATCGGCTACCTGCGCACTTACACCGATCTGTCGAAACCCGTGTTCTACGGTCCGAGATTCGTCAACGTGAATGGCAAGCAGGCGTCGTGAGCAGTCCGCACGACGACGGGCGTTGGGCGGCGCGCGCAAAGCGCGCCGCTCCTTTGTATTCGAGTTTGCGTGTGCGAGCGTTCAGGTCCTGTAGCCGTCGTCGCGACGCTCTAGCTTGCGAAGCAACGCCGGCCACACGAACGCGCCACCGAGTCCGCCCGTCTGCACGGACGCCGCTTCGGCACTCGTCGCGACGATCTCGGGCGGTATCTCGATCAACTCGCCGCCATTCTGCGCGGCAAGCTGAATCTGGCACGCGGTCTCGAACAGATACATCGCGAGAAATGCGTCCGCGATCGTCGGACCGACCGTCAGCAAGCCATGATTGCGCAGCATCAGGAACGTCGCGCGCCCGAGATCGGCCTGCAAGCGCGGCTTCTCGTCATCTCTGAGCGCAACGCCTTCGTAATCGTGATACGCGAGCGACGGCAGCACGAACGTCGATTGCTGGGAAATCGCCCGCATGCCGCCGCGCTGCGCGCTGACGGCCACGCCCGCGCGCGTATGCGTGTGCAGCACGCATTGCACGTCTTCGCGCGCGGCGTGCACCGCGCTGTGAATCACGAAGCCCGCGCGGTTCACCGGGTAAGGAGAATCGCCGACCTTGTTGCCGGCCGGATCGACCTTCACGAGCGACGACGCGGTGATCTCCTCGAACATCATTCCGTACGGGTTGATCAGAAAATGGTGATCGGGGCCGGGCACGCGCGCCGAAATGTGCGTGAAGATCAGATCGTCCCAGCCGTGCATCGCGACGAGGCGATAGCACGCCGCCAGGTCGCAGCGGAGTTTCCATTCGGCCGGATCGATGCCGGCGGCGGATGCGGTGCTCATGAAGGCTTCCTTTCGTTGCGGCCGACTGCCCGTGCAGTCGCTTTCGATGCAATGGGGCGCGCGTGCGTCACGCGCTCGGGTCGCGACGCCGACGCGCCGCCGCGGTGGAGCCGCACGCCACCCTACCAGTTTCGCGCGCCGGTGTGCATTAGAGACGGTTTCAAAAAGACCCCGAGGGGTTAACCTTGGTCGTCTGAACAACTGGAACCGAGGGGATGGGCGCACCGATCATTGATGACGAACTGTGGGCATTGATAGAACCTTTGCTGCCACCGCCAAAGCCACGCCGCAAGAAATACCCTGGGCGGCTCCCGGTTTCAGACCGGGCTGCACTGAACGGCATCCTGTTTGTATTCAAGACCGGGATACGCTGGTGCGACCTCTCGCCCAAGCTGGGATTCGGCTCCGGGCCGACCTGCTGGAGGCGTTTGCGCGACTGGCAAAAGGCTGGTGTGTGGAGCGCGTTGCACGAGTTGCTGCTCGCGAAGTTACGCGAGGCCGGCGAACTCGATCTCTCACGGGCAGCAGTCGATTCATCCTCGGTGCGAGCCGTTGGGGCGGGCGAAAAACTGGCCCGAACCCCACCGATCGCTCGCGACCAGGTTCGAAGCATCATATCCTTGTCGACGCCAATGGCGTGCCCATCAGTGCCATCCTGACTGGCGCGAATCGCAACGACGTTACGCAGTTGCTGCCGCTGGTTGACGCGATCCCGCCCATTCGCGGCATGTGCGGCCGACCGCTTCGCAAGCCCAAAGTCATCTACGCGGATCGCGGCTACGATTCCGAGCCGCATCGCGAGCGGCTTCGCGCGCGCGGCATCGAAACCGGTGATCGCCAGACGCCGTACGGAACACGGCAGCGGACTCGGCAAATTCCGCTGGGTGGTCGAGCGTACTCACGCATGGCTGCACAATTTTCGCCGTCTTCGCATTCGCTTTGAGCGTCGAGCCGACATTCACGAAGCTCTCCTTAAACTTGGTTGCGCGCTCGTCTGCTGGAACATCTTCAGGCGTACCGAGCAGTCTTTTTGAACCGGTCTCCAATTCATACCGTATTACGATTCTTTTATTGAGCACGGAACGATCCCCTATTCATTTCCATGCTAGCACTCGATGCATGGAAATGAGCCATTTCAAACCGATACGATGAATCGGTTAATATCCATCGGGCAGGAAGCGGCATAAGCAAAACGTCCGCCTCCTTCGTTGCCGTCGGCTCCCCCATCGAAACCTTCACACACCCGCGTCGCTAGCAGAGCACGGTTCCGCGCAATTCGCGCGCTTGCCGCCGCCCGGCACGCGCCTGCACCGCTCGCCCCGCTTCCATCCCCATCACGGTGCATCGTGCCTTTTATGCGGTGCACGTCACGGCATCGCTCACGCTCGCGGTGCACGCCGCGTCCCGGCCTTCTCCCATTCCGCCTTGTGCAGCGGCGTTTCCGGCCGCTGGCACGCATCATGCTGATCGAACATCATTCAAGTTACTTGAATAAGATTCCTGTCACTTTCACCACTCGCCACGGCCTTCCAGGGAACATCATGCATAAGTCAGTCCGCCGTTTCGTCCTCGCCCTGAGCGGCGTCTTCACGCTCGCCGCCGCCGCGCCCGTGCTCGCACAGGACGATCTGCTCGCGCGCATCAAATCGAACAAGGAAATCACGGTCGCGACCGAAGCACGCTACGCACCGTTCGAATATGTCGATAACGGCAAGATCGTCGGTTACGACGCCGACCTCATGGCCTACGTGCTCAAGTCGCTGCCCGACGTCAAGGTGAAGCAGCTCGATCTGCCGTTTCAGGGCCTGCTGCCGGGCCTCGACGCAAAACGTTTCGACATCGTCGTGACCGCCGTCACCGTCAACAAGGATCGCGCCGATCACTTCGCCTTCACGCTGCCGGTGGCGGATGCCACGACCGGCGTGCTGCTGCGTGCGAACGAAAGCGCCATCAAGTCGCCGAACGATCTGAACGGCAAGGTGGTCGGCTCGCAAACGGGTTCCGCACAATTGCAGGCGCTCGTCGCGCTCGACAAGAAGCTCAAGGAAGCGGGCGGTCTTGGCATCAAGCAGATCAAGCAATACGTGTCGTTCGACGAAGCGTATGCGGACCTCGCGGTGGGCCGTCTCGACGCCGTCGCGCAATCGGTAGCGAATCTCGGGCCGCTGATGAAGTCGCGTCCGGGCGTGTTCACGCTGCTGCCGCAAACCATCGGTCCGAAGAGCTACTTCGCGTGGGTCGCGCGCAAAGACGCAGACAGCGCCGCGCTGCTCAAGCTCTTCAGCGACGGCATCGCCCGCGCGAACAAGGACGGCACCATGAAGAAGCTGCAGGAGAAGTGGTTCGGCTCGACCATGGACGTGCCCGCCGACGCGCTGCCCGCACCGACACTGTAACCTGCGTTTTCACCCACGTTTTACCGGACCTCGCGCAACATGAACGTACCCGATCTGCTCACGCGCTGCGCCGGCTATCTGCCGCAGCTTCTCGACGGCGCGCTGACGACGCTCTGGCTGTCGGCTGTCGCCGTGGGCTGCGGCTTCTTCGTCGGCGTGTTCGTCCACACCATGTCGGTCAGCCACAGCCGCCTGTTGCGCGGCGCCGCACGCGTCTATGTGAGCGTGCTGCGCGGCACGCCGGTTCTCGCGCAATTGCTGGTGTTCTACTACGTGCCCTCGGCGCTCGGCATCGAATTGCCGGGCTTCGTGGCCGCCGCGATCGGGCTTTCGCTCAACACGGGCGCCTATCAATCGCAGATTCTCGGCGCGGGTTTTCGCGCCATCGCGCCCGGCCAGATCGAGGCCGCGCTCACCTTCAACCTCACGCGCCGCCAGGTGCTTTGGCATATCGAGGTGCCGCAGGTCATGCGCGCCACGCTGCCCGCACTGGTCTCCGAAATGATCGACATCGTCAAGGCATCGGCCGTGGTCTCGGTGATCTCGGTGACGGACCTGATGCGCGTGGGTCAGCAACTCTCGTCGTCGAGCTATCGGCCGCTGGAAGTCTATTCGCTCGCGGCCGTCTTTTATCTGGCGATCACTTCGCTGCTCGCCTGCGCCGGCCATGTCTTCGCTCGCCGCACGGCGCGGCGCGCTTAAGTCTGCACCGATCGTCTGCACGGATGCCCTCATGGACTCGCTGATTGCCCTCGTTCCCCGCTTCGCCGCCGCCACGGCCGTCACGCTCGAAGTCAGCGTGCTCGCCGCGCTCGTCGGGATGGTGGCGGGCTTCACGCTAAATGCGCTGCGCCTCGCGTTCGGACGCGCCTTCGCGCTGCCGTATGGCGTGTTCATCTGGCTGATTCGCGGTACGCCGTATCTCTCGCAACTCGTCATCATCTATTTCGGATTGCCAATGATTGGCGTGACGATGAGCGCCGTGGAAGCCACCGTCGTCTCGCTCGCGCTCTACGCCAGCGCCTATTTTGCGGAGATTTTCCGCGCCGCGTGGGCCAGCGTGCCGCGCGGCCAGCTCGAAGCGGCCGCCGCGTTCGGCGTGAGCCGGCGCGCAACGTTCCGCGCGATCGAACTGCCGCAGGCGCTCGCCTTCGCGCTGCCGCTCATCGCCAATCAAACGATTCTCGTGATCAAGGAAAGCGCGGTGGCGTCGATCATCACCGTGCCCGAACTGACAATGACGGCGAGCGATGTCGTCGCCTCGACCTATACGTATATCGGCCCGTACGCGCTGCTGATCGCGTGCTACTGGCTGCTGACCCAGGCCGTCTCGCTGCTCGCACAGCGCGCGACGGCACGCATTCCCTTTCTGCGAAAGACCTCATGAGCGCTCTTCCGATTCTCCAGCTGCGCGCCGTCGGCAAGTCATACGGCGCAAACCGCGTGCTCAAGGGCATCGACCTCGACATCATGCGCGGCGAAATCGTCACGCTGATCGGGCCGTCGGGCTCGGGCAAGACGACCGCCCTGCGCTGCATGAATTTTCTGGAAGCCTATGACGAAGGCGAAGTGTGGATCAAAGGGCAACTGCTCGGCTATCGCTCCTCGGGCCGCACGCCGCGCGATCGTGATAGCGAGGCAAGCATCGCCGACGTGCGCCGCCCCGTGGCCATGGTGTTTCAGCAATTCAATTTGTGGCCGCATATGAGCGTGCTCGACAACGTCGCCGCGCCGCTCGTGCTCGCGAAGAAAATGCCGAAGCGCGAGGCACGCGAGAAAGCCCGCAAAGCGCTCGAACGCGTGGACATGGGCCACAAGGCCGACGCCTGGTCCGCGAGCCTCTCGGGCGGCCAGCAGCAGCGCGTGGGCATCTCGCGCGCGCTCGCCATCGAGCCGGAAGTGATGCTGCTCGACGAACCCACATCGGCGCTCGATCCCGAACTCGTCGAGGAAGTGCTCAACGTGATCCGCTCGCTTGCGCAAGACGGCATGACGATGGTGATGGTCACGCACGAAATGAGCTTCGCCGCGAAAATCTCCGACAAAGTCGTGTTCATGGAGGCGGGCTCCATCGTCGAAGCAGGACCGCCGGCGCGACTGTTCGGCAACACGCGCACGCCGCGTCTGCAACAGTTTCTCAAACCGTGGCTCGAACGCAGCCTGACGTTCGCCGCCGAACCCGCGCTCGCCGCGCAAGGAGCGGCATCGTGAACGCGCTGCATGAACTCGCGACCCGTATCGCGCAACACGTCGATGCCGAGCGTTTGCTTGCGTCCGTTGAAACGCTCGCGTCGTTCGGCGCGCGCGACGACGGCGGCGTGAACCGTCTCGCCCTGAGCGCCGACGATCTCGACGCGCGCCGCTATCTGATCGACCGCGCGCATGCGCTCGGCTGCACGGTGTCTGTCGATGCGTGCGCGAATCTGTTCATCCGCCACGCGGGCACCGAAGCGCTTGCGCCCGTCGTGACCGGCAGCCATATCGATACGCAGCCTTCGGGCGGCAAGCTCGACGGCTGCTATGGCGTGCTCGCGGGCTTCGAAGTGATCGAAGCGCTCAACGACGCGAACGTGCAAACGCGCCGTCCGCTCGAAGTCGCGATCTGGACCAACGAGGAAGGCGCGCGATTCGCGCCGGGTGCGATGGGTTCGAGCGCGTTCGTCGAACCGGCGCGCATGGCGCGTTATCTCGATGCGCGCGATGCGCAAGGCGTAACACTGCGCGAAGCGCTCGACGCACATAAAAAGGCGTTCCCCGACCTCGGGCAACACGAAGCGGACGAAACCGCGCACGCCTTCGTCGAATTGCATATCGAGCAAGGCCCGCAACTTGAGAATGCCAACCTGCCGCTCGCGGTCGTAAGCGGCATTCAGGGCGTGCGCTGGTACGCGTTTCATTGCACCGGCGTGGCGGCCCATGCGGGCACCACGCCCATGCCGCTGCGCCGCGATGCGATGACGCTCGCGCTCGCGCTGCACGCCGAACTCGACGGCATCGCGCGCCGTCTGGGCGCGGAGCACACGCGCGTCACCTTCGGGCGCTGGAACGTCGAGCCGAATTCGATCAACACGGTTCCCTCGAACGTGAGCTTCACGGTGGACTTCCGCCACCCCGACTCAACCGTGCTCGACGCCTTCGACGACGCCGTGCACGCGCTCGCGAAGCGCCACGAAGCACGCCTCGAAGCACTGTTCTCGCACGCGCCCGTCGCCTTCGACGCCGCCGTGCTCGCCACGCTCGACGCAGCCTGCCAGGCGTTCGATGCACCCGCCACGCGGCTCACGTCGGGCGCTTTTCACGACGCCATGTAT
Source organism: Burkholderia humptydooensis (assembly GCF_001513745.1). NCBI lineage: Bacteria > Pseudomonadati > Pseudomonadota > Betaproteobacteria > Burkholderiales > Burkholderiaceae > Burkholderia > Burkholderia humptydooensis. Next base: position 2,618,822 of record NZ_CP013382.1, read on the forward strand.
CTCGCCGGGCATTGTCCGAGCGCGATGCTGTTCGTGCCGAGCATCGGCGGCATCAGCCATAACCCGGTCGAAGCCACGCATCCGCATCACCTCGTGCTGGGCGCCCGCGCGCTCGCCCACAGTCTGACCACGCTCTGCAATGCCTGAGCGATTGACCCACTTCACCCGCACCACACCAGGAGTCCCTATGAATTTCCCCGCAGCCACCGCCACGCACGCCGACGACAACGGCACCGAAAACGGCATCAACGCCACGCTGCACGAGCCGATTTCCGCGGACGGTACGCCCGAACTCGGCAAGACCTACACCGTCCCCGCGCGCTGCGGCCGCGCCGTGCGCGTGAAGGCGGGTCAAACGATCCGCATCGCGAATCCGCACGGCACGCAAGTCTGCGATACGTGGATCTTCAACGCGCAGCATCTGAACGAATTCCTCTCGTTCGAACACACGCGGGCGTATCTCGACAAGATCATTCCGCAGCCGGGCGATCCGCTCGTGACCAACCAGCGCCGCCCGATCGCCGAACTCGTGACCGACACGTCGCCCGGCATGCACGACACGCTGATCGCCGCGTGCGATCTGTATCGCTATCGCAATCTCGGCGTCGAGGGCTATCACGACAATTGCGCCGACAATCTGCGTCTCGCGCTCAAGGCCATCGGTCTGCGCACGCGTGAAGTGCCGCAGCCGTTCAACCTGTGGATGAACATTCCCGTGAAGCCCGATTATTCGATCGACTGGCTGCCGCCCGTTTCGAAGGCCGGCGATTACGTGGAAATCAAGGCGGTGATGGATTGCGTGGTGGCGATGTCGGCGTGCCCGCAGGATATCATTCCGATCAACGCGCTCAACCCGCTCGAAGTCGAGTTCACGGTGTTCGCGTAACACACGCTATGCCGGTGATAGTGGTGACGTTGCAGTCGCCCTGATCTCTCCGATCGACGGAAACACACACGTGGCCAACGACAAACGTTCTTCCTCGACGGGCGCCGCCCGTCCTTCCCGCGCGGGCACGGGTACGCGCGCCGCCGCCGGCGCCGTCGCCACTGCTCAGCCGGCGCCGAAAGTCGCTGAAAAAGCCGCCCCAAAAACCGCACGCAAGGCAGCGGTCAAAACGCCCACGTGTGCAGCAGGCGGCGCGCAGACCGCGTCGAATGGCTCCGACGGGCTCGGCATGCGTCTGCGCCACGCGCGCATGGTGCAGCAGATGACGCTCAAGGCGCTCGCGGAACAGGCGGGCTGCTCGGAGAGCCTGCTGTCGAAGGTCGAAGGCGGCCACGCCACGCCCTCGCTCGCCACGCTGCACCGGCTCGCGCTGGCGCTCGACACCAACGTCGCGGCGCTGGTCTCGGGTCCGGTTGCGTCCGCCTCGCCCGTGCAGCGCGCGAGCGAGCGGCCCGCCGTGCGCTTTCCTGCGGCTCAGGGCGCACGCGGGCGCTCCGCGCAACAGACGATCGTGCTAGAACGCCTCGTCGTGCCGGGACCGGGACGCCTGCTGCAAGGCGACATTCACGTGCTCGAACCGCAAGCGCGCAGCGACGAGCAGATCAGTCACGCGGGCGAGGAGCTCGGCTACGTGCTCGATGGCGAACTCGAACTCACGCTCGGCGACGAGACCTGGCGTCTGCAGGCCGGCGACTCGTTCTACTTCCCGAGCACCGAGCCGCACAGCTATCGCAATCCCGGCGACACCGTCACGCGCGTCTTGTGGATCAACACGCCGCCGACCTTCTGAGCGCTCCCGCAGATGACCCAGACCGACCTCTCGCAGATGCAGATGCCGCGTTTCGCCGGCATTCCCACCTTCATGCGCGTGCCGTTCGCGCGCGACCCGCAGGACTACGACATCGCGCTCGCGGGCGTGCCCTACGACGGCGGCGTGACGGCGCGGCCCGGCGCGCGCTTCGGCCCACGCGAGATCCGCAATATGTCGACGATGATGCGTGCGATCCACCACGTCATGCGTTTCAATCCGTTCGAGGCGTGCCGCGTGGCCGATATCGGCGACGTGCCGTTCGAGCATCTTTACGACATCGAGCGCGCGCATGCCGATATCCGCGCGTTCTTCGAGCCCGTGTTTCGCGCCGGCAAACGCGCGCTGATTGCGGGCGGTGACCATTCAATTACCTTTCCGATCTTCCAGGCGATAGGTGCAGCACAAGCCACGAAGACGCCGCTTGCGCTCGTGCATATCGACGCGCACACCGACACCTGGGACGCGTACAAAGGCTCCAAATTCACGCACGGCGCGCCTTTCCGGCGCGCGGTGGAAGCAGGCCTGCTCGATCCCACACGCACGATCCAGATCGGCATACGCGGCGCGCAGAACACCGACGAAGGCTGGCGCTATTCGCTCGATCACGGCATGCGCGTGGTGTTCATCGAGGAATTCGAAGCGCTCGGCCCCGCGGCGATCGCCGCCGAGGCCAGACGTATCGTAGGGGACATGCCGGTCTATCTCTCGCTCGACGTGGACGGGCTGGACCCGGTCTTCACGCCCGGCACCGGCACGCCCGAAATCGGCGGTCTCACGACGCGCGAAACGCTTGCGCTGCTGCGCGGACTCGATGGCTTGAACTGGGTGGGCGGCGACGTGGTGGAGGTTTCGCCGCCTTACGATCCGTCAGGCAATACCGCGCTGGTTGCGGCCACACTGATGTACGAAATGCTTTGTCTATTCGCGCGTGGCCACGCCACTGCAGGCACCGACCACACTTGATTCACATCGGCCAGTTCAATTTAAGCAGTCTTTTTGAAACGGTCTCTTAGGATTGCCAGCTCTCTCCCTCATCGGCAGTCGCTTCAAACGTTTGAAACGGGATGGAACGCGCGCGGCAAAACGGCGGCATAATCACGGGCGATGCCACCGAAACGCAACGAACCGTCGCCGATCCGCAACGGCGCACGCCCGAAGCCGACGCGACACGCCTGCCTCGATGCCCTCCTTCGCGAGATCCGCGCGTGCACCGTCTGCGCGCCGCATCTTCCGTGCGGGCCGCGGCCGGTCGTGCGCGCCGATCCGAGTGCGCGCATCCTGATCGTCGGTCAGGCGCCCGGCGCGCGCGTCCATGCATCCGGCATCCCGTGGAATGACGCGAGCGGCAAACGGTTGAGGGAGTGGCTGAACGTCGACGACGCGACGTTCTACGACGAATCGCTGTTTGCGATCGTCCCGATGGGTTTCTGCTATCCGGGGCGCGGCGCGAGCGGCGACAATCCGCCACGTCCGGAATGCGCGCCGCTTTGGCTCGACAAGCTGCTTGGCGAACTGCCCGACATCCGGCTCACGCTGCTGATCGGCCAGTATGCGCAACGCCGCTTCCTCGGCGCGCGCCGCAAACCTTCGTTGACCGAAACGGTGCGCGCGTGGTCCGAGTACGCACCGGAATTCATTCCGCTTCCGCATCCATCGCCGCGCAATCAGGGCTGGCTCAAGCAGCATCCCTGGTTCGACGCCGAGGTGCTGCCCGCGCTGCGCGGCAAAGTGGCCGAACTGCTGCTGCCACCGCGAGGCCGCCGGCGGACGAAGCGCTGATCCGTCCGAAAACGCCCGGTTCGTTCGTGTTCCGAATCGTCGCTGCAAACGGCTTCGCCGCGAGCGACCCGCCCGCGGCGAAGCCCCGGTCAGGCGGCGCGCGCCTCGCACGCCGCCCCGTGCCTGCGCGCTTCCCGTCAGGCCGGAAGCAGCGGCACCGTCACGCTCGTTCCGGCCGGATCGAGCGTGAGCTCGGTGCCGGGCGTCGGCCGCAGCGTCGCCTCGTTGTCGCTCGACAGCACGACGAGCCCGAGCCGGTGGCCCGCTTCGAGCTTGTAGTCGCGCGGCATGAATGTCAGGCGCAAGTCGTACGGCATGCCGGGCAGCACCGGCTCCGAGAACCAGCTCGACAGACGGTTGCGCGGGTCCGTCCATGCACGGGTGACGATCGTCGCACTGCCGTCCGGCGCGCGATCGATCAGCAGCGCGGTCACGTTCGCGGTCGCCGAGAACGTCAGACGCACGCGCGCGGTCGCAGTGCCCGAGATCCGCGTCGCGCTTGCGACGGGCGTCGTCTCGAAGCGGCTGCGATGCTCGCCCGTGTTCGCGTTCGCGAGCGTGAGCGCCATGATCCTCGCATCGTCGGTGAACTTCGCGAGCGGGCCGCCCGCCGGCTCGGCCAGCAGCGTGCCGATGCTCGCGCCGTCGCCGCCCGCGAAATACGTGACGGACGATGCGCCGCGCGCGGGCCAGCTCGCCTCCTTCAGCAGCGTGCCGTCCGCCTGCTCGATCACCGAGCCCGGGCTGCGCTCGACGCCGTTGTCGTAGCCGAGCAGATAGCGCGTGAACCAGCGGTTCACCTGCTCGGTCCACGCGTTGGCCATCGCGGGCACGCGAGTCGGATCGGTGTGGCGCGCGCGGTGCAGCCACAATTGCGCGGGCACGCCCTGGCGCCGCATGGCGAGATACCACGATGTCGACTGATCGGTTCTGACGTTGTCGTCGGCAAGCCCCTGCGCGACGAGCGCGGGCGCGACCGCGAGCGCGCTCGGAATCTCGCGCGCCGCCCAGAACGCCGAATAGTCGCCCGTCTTGCGATCCTCCTTCTGCAATGCCTCATCGATCAGATGCGTGCAGCGCTCCGGATGCGGGTTCGTCAGCAGCGCCTTGATGTAGACGTCGACATCCTCGCCCTGATAGCCGTCGGGCGCGCGCACGAGCCCGCCCGACCGGTAGTAGCCGTACATCTCCGTCAGCCCGGCGACCGGCACGATCGCATCGAGCCCGCGCGTGCGCAGGCTCGCGACCATCTTCGGCAGCGTGCCGTCGTACGATACGCCGTACATGCCGACGTGCCCCGTCGACCAGGTCGCGACGGCCGGCTTGCCATTCGCGTCCTTCGCGGCCGCGCCGCGCCCGAGCCAGCGGATCACCGACGCCATCGCCACCGATTCGTCGCGCGTCAGGATCGTCGGGCAGCCGTCCGAGCCGGCCGTGCCGAGCGAATCTGCGTACACGACCGTGAAGCCGCGCGGCACGAAATAGCCCTCGATCCACGAGCGCCCCGCGGCGGCCGCGTCGACCTGCTGCCAGATCCGCGTCTGCGGCGCGGCGGCCATGATTCGTGCGGACACCGAAGCAGCCGGATGCGGCGTGCCGTCGAGCTCGACGTCGACGTTGTGGTTCGGGCTGTCGGCAAGCCCGTTGTAGTAGGGACTCGCGAGCACGATGACGGGCGTGCGCGCGCCCGACGCGGTTTCGGACGGACGCACGATGCGCACGTGAATCCGATCCTTCGCGCCGTCGCCGTCGGAATCGACGGGCGTCTCGACCCACGCCTCCTCGGAGATCGTGCCGCCCGACAGCGACGGCTGCACCTGCCCGTTCTGGATCACGGGCCGATAGCGGCCGCCGCTCGACAGACTGGCATACGCCACGCCTGACGGCGAGAAGCGCGCAGCGAGCTGCTGTGTGCCGGCCGCGGACGGCGCGGCCCCCTCCTGCTGGACCTGAGCGAGCGCGGACGCACCCGGGATGCCCGCGCCGTCGTCGCCGCCGCAAGCGGCAAGCGTCGCGGCGGCGGCGAGTACGGCAATCCAGGCGCGACGCGGTTCGGTTCGATGAAGTCTCATTGTTGTCCTTGTTTCGATGATCGTCTGGGAACGGTCATCCCGTGCGGGATGGCGTCGTGTTGAACATGCCGGCGGGCGCTGCCGGCCGCATCGCGCGTATCGTCGCCCTCACGAAATCGGGCGCGTCCGCGACGCGATGCTTCGACGCCGCCGGCCATGCTGCGACGGCGGCGTCGCTATGCGGGCGTTGCACGGGAAAGCGCGTCGCACATCGATGCGCTGCGCCGATGCCCGCATCCCGCATGACGGACATCGGCGCGCGCGAACGCGAAACCTCCCTGCCGCAACGCCCGCGTTCGCTCACTGCGCAGCGGCGTCGACCGCGTTGCCCGCGTCGAGCAGCCCTGCGCCGCAAGTGCTCGTCGAGCAGTTCGATCCGCTCGCGAACGGGCGCGCGCTCGATTGCAGCCGCTGCAAGACCTGCGAAGGCGACAGCGTCGAATTGACCGCGAGCATCAGCGCGACCGTGCCCGCGACGTGCGGCGTCGCCATGCTCGTGCCGTTGTAGCTCGCGTAGCTGTCCGCCCCCGGCGACGTCTTGCCTGCATTGAGCGTCGACAGAATGCCGACGCCCGGCGCGGCGATCTTCACGGCGGCGCCGTAGTTGCTGAAGCTCGCGCGCACGCCGTTGCTGTCGATCGCGCCGACCGCGATCACGCCCTGACAATTCGCCGGCTGCGTCGTCGACACCGGGCCGCCGTTGTTGCCCGCCGCCACGACGACGCTCGCGCCGCGGGACGCGATCTCGTTGATCGCATTCTGGTAGGTCGAGCTGCACGTGCGGCCGTATCCGCCGAGGCTCAGGTTCAGCACCTTCGCCGGATTCGGATTCGACGGCACGCCCGGCACCGCGAGGCCCACCGCCCAGCGCATGCCGTCGACGATGTCGCTCAGCATCCCGCCGCACTTGCCGAGCACGCGCACGGGCGGCACCTTGCCGACCCACGAGATGCCCGCGACGCCGACGCCGTTGTTCGTCACCGCGCCGATCGTGCCCGCGACGTGCGTGCCGTGCCACGAGCTGTTGCTCGCGCCGCAACCGTAGAACGGACCGCTCGGATCGCTGTCCTCCTGCGCGGTGACCCAGTCGCCGGGGTCCGATGCGTCGCTGTCGCGGCCGTTGCCGTCGTTCGCGGTCGGGACGTCGGAGATGAAGTCGTAGCCGGGCAGCAGGTTGGCGGCGAGATCCGCGTGCGGGCGATAGCCGGTATCGATGACGCCGACGACGATGCGCGCGGCCCCGGTCGTGCGATCCCATGCCTTCGGCAGATTCGCGCCGGCTGTCGGATTGAAGTAGCCCCACTGCTCGGGATAGCGCGTGTCGTTCGGCACGACGAACGCATGCATCCGCGCATCGGGCTCCGCATATTCGATCGCACCGTCCGCCGCGAAATCGCGCGCGAGCCCCTCGGCTTCCGCGAGCGGCACGCGGCGCCGCAGCGCCAGCACGGTCGCGCCGCCCGACATGTCGCGCTTGATGCGAATGCCCGCGGCGGGATCGCCCGGATTGCCGGGCGCGGATGCGGCGGCCGCGCCGAATGCGCGCCCCGCCGCGCGCGCATTGCGTGCGGCCAGCACGCGATCGATGACCGCCTGGACGTCCGCTTGCGCGGCCTTCGCGGCCGGCGCACCGGACAACGTCTTCGCGGCGCGCAGCTTGACGATCAACTGATCGACCGCATCGGCGGGCCCCGGAACCCAAGGCGCGGCTGTGGTTTCCGCTCGCGCGACCGAAGCGAGACCTGCCAGTGCGGCGCACAGCACGGTCATCCTAATAGAAGTAGTACGAATCAATATTGACATGCCCATACTCCCCCAAACGGAATGGAACGGAATGAGTCCACGATGTTGTGCTGTCGCTGCTTGCTTCGCTGCGCTGCCGGCAAGAAAGGACACGCCGCGCCGATACGAACGACGTAACTTGGCTGGACGACGTGTTGCCGACAAACCGATCGCGGTCGACCGAACCGTCCGGCTGCGCGAGCCGGACGGTTCGTCTTCCGTCAGATCTGCATCATGGGAACGAGCGGAACGGTGACCCGCTCCGTCTGCCCCACCCTCTCAGGTTCTTTTTGCCGCGTTTGTATTTATCGGTACATCTTTGCGACTCGTCAGGCCCGCATCAAGCATTCGCCGTGTCGTTCGACGACGGCGAACTCGGATTACATTCTTGTTTCTCGATGTCGACACGAGATCACGAGCAGCGTGCAAGCGGCGGATCGGCGGACCCGCCGGCACCGGCCATCGTCAGCAGAGTGGCCCGCCTGTCCACGTTGCGGCGCTTGCGCCGCCCGGTCTCGTTTCTTTCCAGAAGCTTGCACAAAACTTATCTCGCTGAAATCCTCATGTCAAACATTTTTAGCTAATATCAAAAAAAGTTTCATCTCAATTACCCGGCGGAGAATCGCTTTCCGCGTCCGGGCAAAAACAACCATCATGTCGAATGCGGACGGCGGCTCCACGCTGCGCCGTTTCTCCATGCCGCCGATCTCGTAGAAGAAGGTGGCGGCTGCGCAAGAAAATGCTGTTTGAAAGCGTAAGGGCGAGAGATTTTCAGGCGCCAAATCGAGCGGAACGGTCCACAAGGTTTTGTGCGCAGCAGCTATTTCAGGTCGAATATCCCCAAACCTTATAAGGAATACCGCCACTCACTTGCGTGCGTTGCTCGTGACGCCCGGCACTTTTCATTGCATGCAAGCGTATCGTATTTCTTCGATTTTCCCGGTTGCAGCCGCGCTTTTCGTTTTTTGCTCCCCCGCCTCGCGCGTCGCACGCCATCTGACGAAGCGTGTCGGCACACGTCGGTTTCTCTCTTCGGCATCGAGGCGTCGAATCGATTGCTGTCGCATCCGCATGACATGTTTGTTACGCTCAACCGACGCAGGCGTCCATCGTACGTCGTCGTCAGCGCAAGCGACGTGACAAACGCAAACGACGACGCGCCACGGCACGTTGCATCATCGATGCATCACCGGGCGCCCGCACGCCCTCACCTCTGCGCATCGCACGTCCATGCCACGGATCGGTTCTCGGATGTGACGTTTTATCGCTGCATTTGCCGGCAAAAAACGATATCCGAATCGCACGTTTAATCACGGAAACCGAAATGTTGAACTGTGAACGACACACATTCTCAAAGAAAATTTAACGAGTTCTTAAAGAGTTTGAAATGAAGGTCCTCATCGTAGAAGACGAGCCGAAGACGGGCATGTATCTGAAGCGCGGGCTCACCGAAGCAGGCTTCGTCTGCGACTGGACCCAGGATGGCATCAGCGGTCTGCACCAGTTGCAGACGGAGAACTACGATCTCGCGATCCTCGACGTGATGCTGCCCGGCTGCGACGGCTGGACGGTCGTGCGCGAGCTGCGCAGAACGCACCGCACGCCGGTGCTGTTCCTCACCGCGCGCGATCACGTCGACGATCGCGTGAAGGGCCTCGAGCTCGGCGGAGACGACTATCTCGCGAAACCGTTCGATTTCGCCGAGTTGCTCGCGCGCGTGCGCTCGCTGCTGCGGCGCGGCCAGGCGACCGATGCGCCGGTGCTGCGCGTCGCGAATCTCGAGCTCGATCTCATCCAGCGCAAGGCCCGCCGCCAGGGCAACACGATCCTGCTCACCGCGAAGGAATTTCTGCTGCTGTGGCTGCTGATGCGCCGGCGGGGCGAGATCCTGCCGCGCTCGCTGATCGCATCGCAGATCTGGGACATCAACTTCGACAGCGATTCGAACGTCGTCGACGCGGCGATCAAGCGCGTGCGCGCGAAGGTCGATCAGGACTACGAGCCCAAGCTGATCCACACGGTGCGCGGAATGGGCTACGTCCTCGAGCAGCGAGGCGAGCCGTGCGAATCGTGCGCATGATGCGTCGCCTCGCGCCGCGCACGATGCGCGCGCGGCTTGCGATCAAGTTCGCGCTGTCCACGTCGGTGCTGCTCGCGATCAGCGGCCTGCTGCTGTACGAAACGCTCACGCGCACGTTCGCGTATTCGTCGGAGCGCGCGATGGAGACGACGCTCGCCGGCGTCGTCGCGCACATCGACGAGGCGCGCAGCATCGCCGAGCTGCGCGAGAAGGGAACCAAGTTCTACTACTCGTTCCATAGCGACGAAAAGGTCGACTTCGCGATCTACGACGCACAGGGCACCGCATGCATGCAAAGCGGCTGGTACGTGCCATACGGCGGCGTGCGGCAGGCGAGGCCCGGCCTCGATCCCGCGATCGTCGACGACAAGCGCAACGCAAGGCGCTATCTCGTGGCCAACGCGCGCCTCACCGGCAATCCGGGCTTGCCGCTGCGCGTCGCGGTTCAGTACGACTTCCGTCGCGAGCAGTCGCTGCTACGAACGTGCGCGATCAGCATCGTCGCGATCATTCTCGTCGGCACCGCCGTCGCGGCAACCGTCGCTTACTGGATCGCCGCTTACGCGCTCATGCCGCTACGCCGCTTCGCCGCGCAGGCCGATCAGATCTCGAGCAGCCGTCTCGCGCAGCCGCTGGCCGAAACGGAAATGGCAGGCGAGCTCAGAGAGCTCGCGGTGTCGTTCAACCGGATGCTCGTGCGGCTCAATGCTTCATTCACGCGGCTGAAGGAATACTCGTCCGACCTCGCGCACGACATCCGCACGCCGCTCACCAATCTGCTCGCCGAAGCGCAGGTCGCGCTGTCGCAGCGGCGGTCGGTCGACGAGTATCGTCAGGTGATCGAATCGAGCGTCGAGGAATATCAGCGGCTCGCGAGGATGGTCGACGACATGCTGTTCCTCGCACGCGCCGACGGCCATCAGAACAAGCTCGACATCGAGCCGATCGACGCCTGTGAGATGGCCGATCGGCTCGTCCGCTACTACGAGACCGTCGCCGAGGATCGCGGCATCGGGATCGCGGTCGAAGGCCAGGCGAGCTTCAGCGGCGATTCGATCCTCGTGCAGCGGGCGCTGAGCAATCTGCTGTCCAACGCGATCCGTCATGCGCCCGATCACTCGACGGTCGTCGTCCGCTGCGAACAGTCGGAGCGGGACGTCGTGATCGCCGTGACCGACACCGGCCGCGGGATCGAAGCCGTGCATCTGCCGCGGATCTTCGATCGCTTCTATCGCGTCGATCCTTCGCGATACGATTCGGCCTCGGGCACCGGGCTCGGGCTCGCGATCGTGCGCTCGATCATGACCGAGCACGGCGGCGATTGCCGGGTCGCAAGCATGCCGAACGTCTTCACTACGTTCTTCCTGCGCTTTCCTCGTGAGCACGTGACCGACGGTGGCGATTGCGCGCCGTCTGGCCATGATTCGCGTTGGCATTTCGAACAGACTTGAGTCATGTCGCGAACCATTTTAAATTCGAATGCGGCTTTTTCATCAAAATGACAAAAACATCATAGCGAAGTCACGTTGCCGGAGGGCCCCCTGTTCAAAATGTCAATCATCGAATTCCCCCTTCTGGATTCGATATTGATATGGAGAACGTATGAAAGCCACCTTCCTCACTGCCGCCCTCGCCGCCGCGCTCATTTCGCCTGCGGCATTCGCGGACGCACCGGCCGGCAAGACGCGCGCCCAGGTCTACCAGGAACTGGTCGAGGCCAAGGCCAACGGGCTCGACTACGTGACCGACGCGTCTTATCCGGAAATCTCGCCGCTCTACGCGCCGCGCTTCGCGAACAAGGCCAAGCCGCAGCAACCCACGCACGCGGTCGCCGATACGCGCGGCGCCGCAGAGGCGGGTACGTCTGGCATGTCCGAAGCGGCTCAGGACGAGCGCTGCGTCGGCCCGCGCACGTTCTGCAACCCGTATGCCGGGTCCTGAGCGTCATGGTTGCGTCCCGCGTGATCGCGGATCAAACGTCCGGCAGGTCGTCTTATGACGCCTGCCGCTTTTTGTCGTTCGGCAATGCGCTGCCGCACGCGCGACGGCGCGCACGCATCGCGAAAGGAATCGTAGACGCGCTCGCCGCGCGTCGCCGCGTCAGTGCGCAGCCAGGCGCTGCGGCAACTCGCGCAGGAACGCATCGCGCGTGCGAACGCCCGTGGAACCCGGCTCCTTGCGCTCGTCCTGCGTGAGACTCGCGAACACGAGCGTCTCCTTGCCGCGCTTGATCCAGCCGACGAACCAGCCGAATCCATGCGCTTTGTCGCGCGTACCGTCTGCCAGAAGCGGGTAAGCCATGCCGGTCTTGCCGTGCACGATCGTTCCGTCGGCAAGCGTCGTCGTATCGACGATCCGCTCCGTCATGTCGATCGCGTTCGCGGACACGGGCAAATCGCGATTCAGCATCCTGCGCAGGAATCCGATCTGTTCGAGCGGCGAGATCTGCAGCGACGAGCCGATCCACGCGCGATCGAGACCGTTGTTCTTGCCGGGGTCGCCGGAGAGGTCCGCGTTGCCGTAGCCGAACGCCTTCGCGTATTGCGCAACGCGTTGCGCGCCCAGATGATGCGTGATCTGCTGCGAGTACCACACGACCGAATACTTGAGCCACCGCGTCGGATCGGTCGGCTGCTTCCATGCCGCGCCGCCCCAGTCGACGTAGCCGTCGCGATACGGCAAGACAGGCTCGTGTTCATTGCGCAGGAAGCCTGCGTCGTAGCCCATGAGGCTCATCGCGATCTTGAACGTCGAAGCGGGCGTCGCGCGACGGCTGCAATCGCCGTCCTTCAGCAGGAACTTGCCTGTCGTTGCGTCGGCGATCGCCGTGCAGAGGGTTTTCGCATGCGCGGGGGCGGCGACGCAGCCCAGCAAAACGAGCGCGCTCGACAGCGCGTGCCGGATTTTCACTATAGGTCTCGACGAGTTGGATGGTGTCTCATCGTTCGGCCCGAACGATCGAGTCGATGATTGTATAGCCAATCGTCACTCGTTCGTTCAACGGATACGATTTGTTCGCCAGAATGACGACGCCGACCTTCTTCGACGGGACGAACGCCACATACGTCGAGAACCCGTTGGTCGACCCGGTCTTGTTGATCCACACGTCCTGCCTCGGCGGCAGCGGAGGATCGAACGGCTTCGCGACGACGTCCTTGCCGATCAGATCGTTGCCCGCGAGCAGCTTGCCGAGACTCACCGGATACGGGTACTGCTCCCAGATCAGGCTCTGGATCATGCCGTCCGCTTCGTAGTAGCCGACATGCGTCGCTTTCATTGCGCGCGCCCATTTGTCGCTCAGCGGCACGAGCCCCATGTTCGCGTCGACGAAGCGGATCAGATCCGTCGCGCACGATCTGACGCCGTACGCTTCGGACGCGAGCAAGCCCGCCCTCAGCCGAATCGGCGCGCCCTGCTTCGTGTAGCCCTGCGCATCATCGTCTTGCCGCTCGGCGGGCACGTCGATGTAGCTGTGCAGCATGCGAAACTCGGGAAACAGGTTCTTCTCGATCAGCGTCTCGAAGCGCTCGTTCATGCTCGCCGCCGCGATCATCCCGAGCGTGCCGATGCCGAGATTCGAATAGACGCGATGCGTGCCGGGCGCACGGTCGGGCCGCCAGTTCTTCAGGTAGTCGAGCAGCTCGGCGGTATTCGTGATCGTGTCGGGCACGAACAGCGGCAGGCCGGACGTCTGCGTGCCCATGTTCAGGAGGCTGATCCGATCGAAGCTGCTGCCTTGCAGCGCCGGCAGGTAGCGGCTCACGCTGTCGGCGAGCGACAGCTCGCCGCCTTCCTGCGCGTACGCGGCGAGCGTCGCCGTGAACGTCTTGCTGAGCGAGCCGATCTCGAACAGCGTCCGGCCGGTGACGGGCCGCCGCGTCGCTGTCGACGCGACGCCGTAGTTGTAGAAGTAATGCCTCCCGTCGATGCTCACCGCGATCGCGAGCCCCGGAATGCCGTACTTCTCTTGCAGAGGTTGCGCAACGGCGTCGACGATGCGCCCGACGTCCGCCGGCTCGATGCTTCGAGCGGCGTGCGCGGCGATTGCGAGGCAGCAGCTCAGCGCGAGCCACATCCTGATGACGAACTGCGTACGTTTGCGCATGGAGAATCGGAACGTTCGGGAGAATCGGAGCCGGACCGCCGACGCTTTATCGTCGAGAACGACACGGCGCGGCACGGACTTCGGCTGTCAGTCGAGGATTATTGCAAACGCAACCCACCCGGACAAGCAACGCTCGCGGACGAGCCTTCTCCGCCGCGCGACCGGCGATGCCCCGAAAAGCAGAACGGACCGGCGCGAAGCCGATCCGTTCTTCTCCCGCGCGTGCCGCCCGCACGCGCATTTCGACCGAGCGGCGCGCCTGCGCGCACCGCTCGACGGCTTGCATATCAACCGCGCGCCGCGCTCTTCGCTTGCGACACCTTCACGTCGTCATCGTCGTCGCGGCGATGGGGCGTCACGCGCTCGCCAACGCGCACCGGGTACGCCCGGCCGCTCATCAGCCCCTTCCACAGCACCTTGTTGTACGCGACCGCATCGATCCGGTCCTCGACCGAGAAGTCCATGCCGCGCGTCGCGAGCGCCCAGTAGCGCATCCCGTGCGTCGGCTTGAGTGCCGCCGTCCTGATGTCGCCCGACGGAATCGGCAGTTGCGTGTTCGCGAGCAGGCCGGACGCGACGGCCTTGAAGCTCCACTTCGACTGGTTCAGATCGAACACGTCGGTCATCGGGCCTTGCGTCGCATCGAACAGCCCGAGGTGATCGAGGCCGAGCACCTCGGTGATCGTGCGGATCATGTTGACCGTCGTGTAATGCGTGCTGACGACCGCATTCTGCTTCACGTACGGCCCGATCACGAACGCCGTGCTGCGATGCGCGTCGACATGGTCCGGGCCGTCCTGCGCGTCGTCCTCGACGACGAAGATCAGCGTATCGGCCGCATACGGGCTGTTCGCGACTGCCTGCGCGACGCGGCCGACCGCATAGTCGTTGTCGGCCATCTGGATCTCCGGCGTATTGACGCCGTCGAGCGCGGTCGAATAGGAGCCCGTATGATCGTGCGGCAGGCGCAACAGCGTCAGCGACGGCATCCGGCCGTTCGCGGCGAAGCCGTTGAACTCGCGCTCCCACTCGAGTTCGCGATAGAGATCCGGATACGCGTTGTCGTAGCCGCGGAAATAGGAGTCGGTCAGATTGACGAGCGCGGGCGTCACGCAATATCCCTGCACCACCTGGTCGGCAAACGGTGCGCGGTCCATCGGGATCGCGTTTGGACCGCTGTTGCGCGCAATCTCCATGAAGAAACCATAGTTGCGCACCGTGAGGCCCGCGCGCAATGCCGCATTCCAGATGTAGCCCTGTTGAACCGCGTCGGACGGGCCGTCCGGCGCGGACACGTCAGCCGTGCCGGGGAGCAGGTCCGGATCGGCCGGCAGCGCCGGGTTCGCAGCCGCGCGCTGCGCGCCCGTCAGCCCGACGTCGACGTTCCGGTTCTGGCCTTCCCAATCGTACGAGCCGCCGCGCGAGCCGGCGCGCACCGGGCTGCCCGCATAGTTGACGGGCAGCATCTTCGCGCCCGCGTCCGATTCGCGCGCGCCCGTGCTCCACGGCCAGCCGTCGCCGCTCACGTCGCCGGAATCGTAGAAATTGTCGAGCGTGACGAACGTCTTCGCGAGCGCATGCATGCTCGGCGTCGTCGCGTCGGGAAACTCCGCGAGCGACGGATCGCTGTTGCCGCGGCCGACGTCGCCGAGAATCTGGTCGTACGTGCGGTTCTCCTTGACGATATAGATCACGTGCTTGATCTTCTTGCGCAGCGCGGCCATCGTCGCGATGTCGTTCGACGTGAGCGCCGCGTTGAAGCTGTTGTTGTTCGCCACCTGCGTCGTCAGCAGATCGAGCGTCTTGCTGCCGGGCGCCGGCATCCACATCAGGCCGCCCTTGCTCAGTTGTTCGATGTACTGATTCTCGACGAGCTTCACCGGCGTGTTCTTCACCGGGCACGGCACGGTGCGGCCGCTGTCCTTGCAGTTGCCCGGATTCGGGCCCGGCATGTTCTTCGTGTAGACGACGTACAGCGCGTTCGCCGCGCCGACCGCGACGTCGGACGGATACCAGCCGGTCGGAATCAGGCCGGTGACGGCGGGCGACGCGCCCGCGAGCGAAATCGCCGCGACGTCGTTCGTGCCGCGGTTCGTCACGTACAGCGTGCGCTCGTCGGCGGACAGCGCGAGCCCGTTCGGCGACGCGCCGCGATACTGCATCTCGGTGACGAGCCCCGTGGGCGCGACCGTCGACACGGTCGACACGACCTTGTTCGCGGCCGTGTCGATCACCGATACGATGTCCGCGTTGTCGGACGCGACGTAAAGGCGCGACTGCGCCGCGTTCAGCACCATCTTGTTCGGATTGCCCTTGACGGGAATGCGCGTGACGACTTGCGGCGCATTCGTCGAGAGATCGACGACGACGATCTCGCGATCGCGCTCGCTCGACACGTATGCGGTCTTGTTGCCGACGATGCGCACCGCATTCGGATACTCGCCGCCCGGCGTGCCCGATGCGCCGCCGCTCTTGCCCGGCCGCAGATCGCGCTCGGCGAGCACCGCGCCCGCGTTGAGATCGACGAGCGTGATCGAATCGTTGTAGCGATTCGCGACGACCGCGCGCTTGCCGTCCGCCGTCACGTCGATGCCCGTCGCGAGCGGCGTGCTGCCGATGCCGTTGCCCGTCTTGTGATTCAGCGCGATCGGCGCGCCGGCCTCGCCCCATGCACCCTGCGAAAGCGCGAAGCGATGCAGGTTGTCGTCGCCTCCGCCCGTCACGTAGAAGTGCTGACCGTCCTGCGCGAACACGATGCCGACGTAGGTGTCGGGCACCTGCAGCACCTGCTTCTTGATGGGCGTGCCGCCCGACACGTCGAACACGAACACGTATTCGCCCGAGTCCGACTTGATCATCTTGCCGTTCGCATCCAGCACGTTGTTGTAGCCGCTCGTCAGCACGAGAAGCGTCTTGCGGTCGGGGCTGAGCGCCTCGGAGACCGGCTGCCCGGCGATGTAGTTCGGCGAATCCGCGAGCCCCGGATTCAGCGGAACGAACGCCGTGCCCGGCGCGGCCGCGGGCGAGATCAATTGGCCCGTCGCAAGCAGCGTCGTGCTGGTGTCGCCGAGCGCGGGCGTGTCGACGGAATCGCTGTTGCACGCCGCGAGCGCCAACGCCGTCATCCCAACGAGCAGGAAACGTCTATACACAATGAACCCCTTCAAGAAGGCGCGACGCCGCTTTGACGGCGCCGGTGTTGTAATGATCGGTAATAGACAGGAACCCTAAGGGCACGGAGTGACCCGCTGATGACAGCGCAGCGGCTTCTCGCTCGCGCGGCAGCCGCGGGACGCCGCAACGGCGCGCCGCATATATGCGACGGAGTTTGGAGAACGGGTGTGGACGCGCGGCTATCTCGTCATACGAGTGCACGCCTGCGGATTGCCGCTGTCCATGACGTACCGCTCGTCGCGCAGGATCGATTTCGTTTGGCTTTCATCAGGCATGGCGTTCGCGTGCCGATGTTGTCTTCGCGGCGATGCCGGAAGGGTTCGGCATCGCGCGAACGTCGATGCGCCGGCCGCTACGCCGCGCGAGTCGGCGACGCGGCAGTCGCTTGCGCACGCGCCACTCTGCGCGCAAGCAGCACGATGACGAGCAGCGTGGCGACGTAAGCGACGATCTGGATGCCCGCCGGTCGCGCCGTATAGCCGACGAGCGTATGCAGCATCTTGCCGACGACGCTCGATTCCTTGAGCAGCCACGACGTGTCCCAGACGGTGTCGCCCCACGAAGGCAGCCAGCCGGCCGACACGAGAAAACCGACGCCCTGGCTCGCCATGCCCGCGGCAAGCAGGACGATCAGCGCGTTGGTCACGGAAAAGAGACGCTTCAGCGGAATCTGCAGCAGCCCCGCATACATGCCGGCGCCCAGCCCGACTCCGCCGAGCACGCCCAGCGCGCCGCCGACGATCATCTGCGGCGTCTGCCCCGGGTCGCTCGCCGCGATGCCGTACAGGAACAGAACGGCTTCCGAGCCTTCGCGCAGCACCGCGACGACGACGACGATCGCGAGCCCCGTGAGCGGCCGGCTGCCGGCCGCGACGGCCCGGCCGACCTGCGACAACTGCAGCGCCATCTCGCGGCCGTGCTTGCCCATCCAGATGCTGTGCCACGCGAGCATGATCGTCGCGACGAACATCACGCCCGCGTTGAACACCTCCTGCCCCATGCCCGACGCCCACGCGGAAATGACGTCGGCGAACGCCGCGATGAGCGCCGCGCCGACCACGCCGCCGACCACGCCGCCGCTCACCCACCACGTGCGGCCGCGCACGCCCTTGGTCGCCGCGAGGACGATGGACACGACGAGCGCTGCTTCGAGCACTTCCCGAAAGACGATGACAGCGGTGGAGAGCATGGTGCGCGGCGCTTTACTTGACGGTCAGCCTGGTTTTCGATTCGGCTTCGTGATACTCGTCGTGGAACTCGTACGTGCCCGCCTTCAGCGGCCCGATGTAGACGTCGACCTGCTTGCCTGCGGGAATCACCTTCTCGGCCTTGAAGTCATCGCTCTCGAACTCGGCGGGCGTCGCGTCGAGGTTCTTGACCGTCACCTTCACTTTCTTGCCGGCCGGAATCGTGAAATCCGCGGGCGAGAATTTGTGATCCTTGAGCGTCAGGCTGTATGCGTCGTCGGCGGCGAACGCGGGCGTCGCCGAAGCGGAGAACGCGAGCGCGAACGCCAGTGCGGAAATCGTCTGAAGAGCTTTCATGTAATGAACGAAAGGAAAGGATGAAGATGAAGAGATGCGGACGATAATAGGATCGATTCTCGTTCAGACAATTCGATATCCTTATTCCCGTTATGGACATGTCGCACCGCGCGATTCGCGTGCGCGGCGCGCAAGTGGCGAAGCGCCTGGGTTCGGGAACATCGCGCGCTTCGTCAATCCGGCAAAGCACCTGTCGCTTCCAGCATCGTATGAAGAAAGCATGCGGCGACGGCCGGTCGCAACAGCATGCCGGCCGATCGAACGCGCCCCCGCGATACTGAAAGGCAGATGTATGACCCATCGTCGACATTCGGGCCCCGGTGCACGTCGACGACCGCCGGCTCGCATCATCGCTTCGCAAGCGGCTTGATTGACAGCTTCGCTACCTTCGGACGGAATCGGTTCGGCGCGTCTTCCGTTGCGGCGCGCGTTCCTCTCCAACCCGCCATGCATGATGCTTGCCGCATTCGGCGACATCGTCCGACATGTTCGCCGTCATCGAAACCTTCACGCCGGACACGCTATCCGACATGCGGCTCATGGATGACGACGGGGCATTGCATGCAGGCGGCGCTCGCATGCTGCGCGTACCACCTGCACGTGCTTCGGATGCCGCACTTCGGCAATCCTGCCTCCGGCGGCGCAAGCACCGCAGGCTCCTTCACGATCGCATCGACGAGGCCGCAACGATGCCCGGTCCACTGCGCGCACTTCCCGCCCAGGCACGGGCCGAGAAATCGAACGCGGTTTTCGACCGGCACGCCGTTTGCGCGCAGACCGTCGAGCAATTCCCTGCTGATCGGGATCTTCGGGCTGATATAGGCGACAGTCCCGCTGTCCATCACCGCGCCCAGCACCGCTGAGGCCGACTCGGCCGGCGCGCTCGGGCAGGTGCCGAGCGACGCGTCGCCCGCATCCGCCTGCGCCGCGCCGGCCGCGCTTCCTCCGGCCGGCGTCATCTCATTCCCCGATCCGCTCTTGCTCGGTCACTTTGAGCAGGCGCTCCGCCTCTTCGGCGACGATGATCCGCCCGCCGTTCGGCAGCACGACGTTCCACGCAGGCCCCTTGATCTGAGTGGCGTTCTCGCCGACGAGCGCGGTGAGCAGCGCGATGTTCAGTTGCGCGGACGCATGCGCGATTTGTCTCCCGTCCAACGCCGCGCCGGAAACCGTGATTTTGAATTCGGTTGGTTTCATGGTTGTCTCCACAGGCTATTTCAGTTGTTGATGACCTGCACCGGGTCTTTGTTTTTTGCGCCGCATGACGGATTAAAAATAGTTCACCGAAACCGGCAAGTCAAAATTCGATCCTTTACATGAAAACTGGATTATCGAATTAAGTGATTGGATAACGCATCGGCTTCTCGCTGCATCGGCTTGTCGCTCAGCACTTCGAGATTTCGCTTGTTCCGCGGGCTCATCGGCATCTTCTGGTTCGCGCCTTTCGGCGGGATCGGCGATTCGAACCGCTCGATGCGGCACGATGACGCAGAACCGGCGGCAACATCGACAGAAACGCCGATGCGCGGAATGGCCCGCTAAAATGGCCACGCGCGCTGATCGATCGCCCGCCTCGCGCCTTTGGCGCACCGTGCAAGACTACCTCGGCAAGCGGCGCACACACCGCGCCCGCTTTTCATTTCAACGGAAATCATCATGGCCCAACTCCCCGAAGACAAACCGGTTTCGCCCACGAGACGCGCGATTGCAGCCGGCCTCGCGCTGCTGCCTGTCGTCGCGTTTGCGCAGAAGACGGCGGCGAAACCCGTCGTTCAGGTGTGGAAGACACCCACTTGCGGATGCTGCGAGGACTGGCTGTCGCATCTGAAGAACAACGGCTTCGATGTCGCCGTGCACAACGTCGAGGACACGTCCGACGTGCGGCAAAAAGCCGGAATGCCGGAACGCTTCGCGTCGTGCCTTACGGGCCTCGTCCAGGGATACGCGCTCGAAGGCCACGTGCCCACTCGCGAGATCAGGCGGCTTTTGCGCGAGAAACCGAACGCGGTCGGGCTGGCCGTGCCCGCGATGCCGATCGGCGCGCCCGGGATGGACGGACCGGCGTACAACGGCCGTCACATGCCTTATGACGTGCTGCTGATCAGGCGCGGCGGGCAGCCTAGCGTGTATCAGTCGTATAGCTGACGGGTTGCGCGCATTTCGAGCAAGGGGCGTGCGGTCGCGGCGCGCAACCGACGAGGCCGCGGGTGCTTCCGGACGGTTTGCCGACATTGAAAAATCGAGAAACGGGGTGTCGGATCGTTCGGCATGCGCGCTTCGATGAGCCGCGGCAACTGCTGCAACAACGCGCCGATCGCATCCTCCTCCGGCACGTTCAAGAACGAACTGGTCTATCATCGGCGCTTTACGACGCGTGAGCGGGCACGAAGCGCGATCCGCGAATACATCGAGATCCTCTGCAACCGGCAGCGCATGCAGGCTCGCCGCCATGACCGATCATCTGCTGCATTTACGCCGCGCTTCCATCTGAATCAGACTGCCGCTCAACCCGTTGGCCTCCGCGAATTCCAACCGACCTCCCCCGACGCCATGACCCGCCAACCGACCGCCATGCCGTTCAGCACGCTGCCGCTGACGCCCGCCACGCTCGCGAATCTCGCGCAGCTCGGCTACACCGACATGACGCCGATCCAGGCCGCGAGCCTGCCGATCGCGCTCGCCGGCCACGATCTGATCGCGCAGGCGAAGACCGGCAGCGGCAAGACGGCTGCGTTCTCGCTCGCGCTGCTCGCGCGCCTCGATGCGCGCCGCTTCGACGTGCAGGCGCTGGTGCTGTGCCCGACGCGCGAACTGGCCGACCAGGTCGCGCAGGAAGTGCGCCGCCTCGCGCGCGCGGAGGAGAACGTCAAGGTGCTGACGCTGTGCGGCGGCACGCCGATGCGCCCGCAAACGCAAAGCCTCGAACACGGCGCGCACATCATCGTCGGCACGCCGGGGCGCATCATGGACCACCTCGACCGCGGCACTCTCACGCTCGGCGCGCTGAACACGCTCGTGCTCGACGAGGCGGACCGGATGCTCGACATGGGCTTCTTCGACGACATCGCGAAGGTCGCACGGCAATGCCCGCCGGCGCGCCAGACGCTGCTGTTCTCCGCGACCTACCCGGACGGCATCGCGAAGCTGAGCCAGCAGTTCCTGCGCAATCCGAAGGAAGTGAAGCTCGACGAACGCCATGATGACAGCAAGATCCGCCAGCGCTTCTACGAAGTGACCGAGGATGAGCGGCTGCACGCGGTCGGTCTGCTGCTGAACCACTATCGTCCGGTGAGCACGATCGCGTTCTGCAACACGAAGCAGCAATGCCGCGACCTGCTCGACGTGCTGCGCGCGCAGGGCTTCCACGCGCTCGCGCTGCACGGCGAACTCGAGCAGCGCGAGCGCGACCAGGTGCTGATCCAGTTCGCGAACCGGAGCTGCTCGGTGCTCGTCGCGACCGATGTCGCCGCGCGCGGCCTCGACATCGCGCAACTCGAAGCGGTGATCAACGTCGACGTGACGCCCGATCCCGAGGTGCACGTGCACCGCATCGGCCGCACGGGCCGCGCGGACCAGGACGGCTGGGCGCTGAGCCTCGCGAGCATGGACGAGATGGGACGCGTGGGCGGCATCGAGCAGGCGCAAAAGCGCGACGTCGAATGGCATCCGCTCGCGGAACTGAAGGCCGACCGCAACGAACCGCTGCTGCCGCCGATGGAAACGCTGCAGATCCTCGGCGGCCGCAAGGACAAGATCCGCCCCGGCGACGTGCTCGGCGCGCTGACCGGCGATGCGGGTTTCAGCGGCGCGCAGATCGGCAAGATCAACGTGACCGAGTTCTCGACTTACGTCGCGGTCGAGCGCGGCATTGCGCGCGACGCGCTGCGCAAGCTCAATGCGGGCAAGATCAAGGGCAAGCGCGTGAAGGTCCGGCTGATGGACGAATGACGCCGGCGTCACGCCGATGCGACGCGCCGGCCCACCCTCTCCAGATACCGCTGGATCGCGCCCCACTCGCCGCCGCGCCGGGTCAACGAATACACGGCCGACCTCGTCGCCCGGCATCCGGCGCGCTTCGGCCGCTTCGCGACCCTGCCGATGCGTGGGAGCAGCCGGTGTCGATCGGGCACCGCGCCGCGTGGGAAACGTGCAATCGCCGGTTCCATGAGGCGCTGATTTCGGCGGCCGCGTCGCCGTGGACCTATCTGGTGCGGCGCATGCTGTCGCAGCAGAGCGAGCGCCACCGGCGCGTGTGCATCAGCCTCGAAGATTCGAAACGCGACGTGCACGCGGAACACACGTGCATCTTCGACGCGGCGATGCGCCGCGCCAATGCGCGCGCGGCGCTCGCGCTCGAGGATCACATCAGTACGACGCTCGACGCCGAGACATACGCAGCATCGCAAAACCTCGGTCATCACGTTTGGGCAGGCGCGCGGAGCGGATGCCGACGCGGCGGTTTGCCTCAAAAGCAGGATGGGCAAACACATTTCGGCAGATGTAAACGAGCCTCAGTTACGGCTTTCGTTTCCCGTGGCCGCGCGCGCCCCACCCTCCCTACTCCACCGTCACCGACTTCGCCAGATTCCTCGGCTTGTCGATATCCGCCCCCCTGATGCACGCCGCATGATACGCGAGCAACTGCAACGGCACGACGTGCAATATCGGCGACAACAACCCGTAATAATCCGGCATCCTCATTACCGAGACTCCGTCGCCGTTATCGATCCGTGTGTCCGCGTCGGCGAACACGAAGAGCTGCCCGCCGCGCGCACGCACTTCCTGCATGTTCGACTTGAGCTTCTCGAGCAACGCGTCGTTCGGCGCGATCGTCGCCACCGGCATCGTGTTCGTCACGAGCGCGAGCGGCCCGTGCTTCAGCTCGCCCGCCGGATACGCCTCCGCGTGAATGTACGAGATCTCCTTGAGTTTCAGCGCCCCCTCGAGCGCGATCGGATAGTGCAGCCCGCGCCCGAGAAACAGCGCGTTCTCGTGACGCGCGAACTCGTCCGCCCAGCGCGCGACCAGCGGCTCGAGCGCAAGCACGTCCTCGAGCGCGCCGGGCAGCCGGCGCAGTTGCTGCGTGTAGCGCGCGAGCTGCGCGTCGTCGACGTAGCCGCGCATCCGCCCGAGCGTGACCGCCAGCGTGAACAGCGCGACGAGCTGCGTCGTGAACGCCTTCGTCGACGCCACGCCGATTTCCGGACCCGCCCGCGTCAGGAAGCGCAGCCCGGCCTGCCGCATCATCGCGCTTGTCGGAACGTTGCAGATCGCGAGCGTATCGATGTGGCCGAGCGCCTGCGCGTACTTCAGCGCGGCGAGCGTATCGGCCGTCTCGCCCGATTGCGACACGACGACGATCAGCGTGTTCGGCATCGCAACCGCGTCGCTGTACCGGTACTCGCTCGCGATCTCGACCTGCGCCGGTATCCGCGCAACCGTCTCGAGCCAGCGGCGCGCAGTCAGCCCCGCGTAGTGGCTCGTTCCGCACGCGAGAATCAGCACGTTGTCGATCTGCTCGAATGCGCGCCGCGCGTCGTGGCCGAACACCGCCGGATCGAAGAGCCCGGCATCGGGAATCGTCGCGGCAACCGCGCGCGGCTGCTCGAAGATCTCCTTCTGCATGAAGTGCCGGTAATCGCCGAGCTCGACCGTGCCCTGCGTCGACGCAACGGTCTGCACCGCGCGCACGACCGGCCCTCCGTTGCGATCGACGATCCGCACGCCGCCCGGCGTCAGCTCGACGATGTCGCCTTCTTCGAGAAAGATGAACTGGTCGGTGATGCCGGCCAGCGCGAGCGCGTCCGACGCGAGGAAGCACTCGCCGTCCTTCAGGCCGACGACGAGCGGCGAGCCGACGCGCGCGCCGATCAGCCGGTTCGGCTCCGTCTTGCTGAACACCGCGATCGCATACGCGCCGCGCAATTGCGTCGTCGCGTCGCGCACGGCGGACAGCAGATCGCCGCGGTACCTGCTGTGGATCAGATGCGCGACGACCTCGGTATCGGTCTGTCCGTCGAATTCGTAATGCTGGCTGGCGAGTTGCGTGCGCAGCGCTTCGTGATTCTCGATGATGCCGTTGTGAACGAGCGCGATGTGATCGCGCGAGAAGATCGGGTGCGCATTGCATGTCGCGGGCGCGCCATGTGTCGCCCAGCGTGTGTGCGCGATGCCCGTGGTGCCGGTCAGGCCGGCCGTGCGCACGTGCGCCTCGAGATCGGCGACGCGCGATACGCTGCGCGCGCGCCGCGCCTCGCCGTCCACCACGGTCGCAACGCCGCACGAGTCGTAGCCGCGATATTCGAGACGACGCAGGCCTTCGATCAGAATCGGAACGATGTTCCGTTGCGCTACCGCGCCGACGATTCCACACATGACTCGTTACCTCCGATGACCTGCGATGCCTGCGCGCGTCTTCTTCTGCGCGGCGCGGCAACGGCCGACGCGGTTGCGAATCCGCAGCGCGCGGGCGCGACCGGATCGGCCATCCTGCTTTCGAATGCCAGGTAGAGCGCTTCCTCGAGCACGTTCCAGTGCGGGCCGTGCCGGTACGGACCGGAGCGCGCGTGCCAGCACGCGACGGTGTTCCAGTCGTTCATCTTGTATGCGACGAGCGCGATCAGCCCCCACGGGAAATCGGTGCCCGCCAGATGCAGCCATGTCTTGCCGTAGCGATGCATCCATTGCGCGTAGATCGTCGCATTCGATTGATCGGGCACGCGGATGCCCGACAGGATCGGGAAGATCTGCGCGACCTTCTCCGGATAGAAGCTCGTGTCGCCGATCTGCTGCGTGCTCGCCCGGAATCCCGACTGCGCGCCGCGCCAGAACACCTGCAGGATCGCGGCGGACAGACGGTCCGCGCGCTGGCTCCACGGGCCCGCGTGCGCGTAGTCGGCATGGCGGATGTAATACGCGGCGAGCGCCTGCAGCGCGCTGTGCACTTCGACGTTGTCCATCAACAGCGCGACGTGCAGCGTCGGCGAGATCTGGTAGACGCCCGTGCGCTTGTCGAGCAGCGTGTCGAGATGCGCGCTCGCGCGCGCGAGGCTGCGCGCCCAGCTCGCCGGCATTCCGCCCGGCGGCGCGAAGCGCGCGAGCAGCTCCATCCACGTCGCCATCATCGCGTCGTCCGCGTCCGCGTCCGCGCAGGCCGTGTATTGGCCGTCCTTCAGGCAGAAGCGGTCGAAGCCGCCGTCGGCGCGCTGGCGCGGCAGCAGCCATGCGATCCATGCGCGCGCGGCCTGGCGCGCGTCGAGCTGCGCGTCGGACGCGGCGAGCAGCGCCTTCGCGGCGAAGTACGGATCGATGCCGGCCCCGTTCAGGCGCACGGTGATCGCGCCGTCGGGCCGCTGGTAGTAGCCGGTCAGTTGCAGCTCGGCGGCGTTCGCGCACAGCACGAGTCCGCACATCGCGAGCGACGCCGCGCGCGACGCGCGGCGTAGCAGAAGACGGGCCGCCCCGCATGTGCGAGCGGCCGCGGCGAGCGCGGGCCGGTTCATGATGTCGTGCGCTTTCCGCGCGGTTGTGCTTCGAAGTCGTCGCCGGCGCGGCCGAAGCCGCGCGCGGCGACATGCTCACTGCCTATTGCATCGCTACAGCTTCGCGCTCGTGAATGTCAGGCTCGTGCCGGCGCCGGCAATCACGAGCCAGTTCGTCGAATCGGAGCCATCGACGGCGGCCACGCCTTGCGTCACGACCGGCATCGCGTACTTCGCCTTCGGAAGCAGCCACGTCATGTTCGCGAGGCTCGTCGGATGGCTCGCGTTGAACGTCCAGCTCGCCCCCATGTCGGTTGCCGACCACGTGACGTTCAGCCGCGAACGATCGAAGTTCGTGATGTCGCTCATCGTGTACCACCTGAACTGGCCGAGCTGCTTCAGCGCATTCGCCTGCGTGAAGATCGACGCCAGCACGGTCGGGTAGAACGACGCGCCGTACGGGTGCGCGTAGATCAGCCGGCTCGTTCGGTTCGCGACGACGAAATTCATCAGGCTCAGGTACCAGTTCGTGATGTCGGTGACCGACACGCCGTACTGCTGGAACTCCTCGAACGTCGCGTACTTGCCGAACGGCATCACCGGATACGCCCACAGGCCCGGGTTCAGCAGCGCGCCGTTGCGATACGCGCGCGTCGGCTCGGAGCCGGTGTGGCCCGTGAAGTAGTAGCCGTTGAAGCCGTTGCTTTCGAGCCAGTTCACGGACCAGGTCGGCGTGTTGCCTTCGGGCGCCGCGTATTCGACGTCGGGCAATCCGGTCGCCGTCATCACCGCCGAATGGTTCATCGTCAGATACTGCTGGAACGTGCTCTGGTTCGTCTCGCTCGCATACGCGCCCCAGTAGTCGTGAATCCAGCCGCCGTGGCTGCCGACGTGGTGCCCCTTCGTCAGGAAGTATTTGACGAGGTTCAGCGCGGTCGGGTTGTAGTCGAGGTTGATGCCGTTGCCGTCGCCGAACGTCGCTTCGTCGGGGCCGGCGGTGAACACGATCGAGAACGGCCCGTTCGTCCACACGCCAAGGCTCTTCAGGTACATCGCCGGCTGAATCTGGTCTTCCGCGCAGAAGTGCCAGTTGAGCACGAGCCCGGCCTTCGCCCTCGGCAGGTTCGACAGCGACGGCAGATTCAGCAGGTTCGTGCCGAAGTAGTGCAGGTAGCCGTGGATCAGCATCCCGTCGGTCTGGCCGTCGAGATACGCGAGCGGCAGGTTCACGAACAGCACGCCGCCGTTGCCGTACGTGTTGTAGCCGGATACGAGGCCGAAGCTCGGCGACGTCAGGATCGTCGTGCCGGTGTACGTGCCTTGCGTGACGAAGCTCGGATACGTGAGGAACCCGTACACGTAGCCCGAAATGCCTTCGAGCGTGTCGGTCAGCGCGTTGGTCGTCGCAAGCAATGTGTTCGTCTTGGCCGTCACGGTATTCGTCAGCGAGCTCGCGCTGTACGTGCCCGACTTCACCGGCTGGCCCGTGACGAAGCCCGTCAGTTTCGGCGAGGTCGACGTGAACGCGCCCTTGCCGTCCTTCGGCAGCGTATAGCCGAACCATGCACTGTGGTTGTAGCCCTTCAGGCCGCCCGGATTCGACGGGCTCGCGCTCAGGTACATCACCGTGCCCGAGGTCGCCGTGCCCGTCGTGCCGGTGGCGGCGGCCAGCAGCGCGCTCGTGGTCGTGGTCGCGGACGTCGTCGTCCACGGCATCGACTTGCCGGGCGGCACCTGAAGCGTGCGCAGCCAGCTACTCATGCCGGTCACGTTGCCGAGGCCGATCATGTTGCCGAGCAACTGGCTGTACAGCACGTAGTCGACGCCGACCATCGAGCTGAAGCGCGACTTCGGAACCGGGTAGAAGCCCGCCGAATTCAGCACGCCGAAGTCATAGACGAGCATCACCTTGCCGCCGTTCAGCGCGTAGTTCTGGATCGCGGTGACGAGCGTGTCGTCGGCAACCGTATGCACCTGGTCGGGCAGGATGAGGCCGGGATACTGCGACAGCGCCGCGCCCGCCAGCATGAACTGGCTGTCCGTCATCACCTTGATCTGGAGTCCTTCCTCCTGCGCGCTGTCGAGCCAGGCGGACACTCTCGGGTCGGGCAGCGTGAGCGTATCCGGGACCAGCAACAGCAGTTGATTGGTGGCCGCGCGCGCGCCGCCTGGGCTGAACGCGAACGCGAGCGCGAACAACGCGAACACGACCCGCAAGAATTTGCCTGACTTCGCCAACATGATGCGCTCCTCTCTACAGGAAGGGCGGCTCGCGACCGGCCGCGATGCGGCCAGCGCGCCGCGCAGCGGACCGGTCCGGGCCTCGTGGATGTGATGGCCGTCCATCACGCCGGCACGCTGTCCAGCGTCCTCCGATGACGGCGCCGCCTCGTATCCGGCATGGCACTGCGATCGGACCTCCCCCCGGTAGAAGCGAGCTCCGTGCCATTTGCTTCGGATGCCCGAACGATCGGGCTCTGTGGCCGCCCGGGCGGGTCATCCCTGACGAAATCTCGCGAAATCGTCTCAGCACTGATACGGAGAAAGCTCTTCTTGCCGGCCGCTCAGGGCGGCTCCCGCGTCAGCGCGCCGCGCCAGCTCGCGCAATAGCTGTAGAGCGTGACGAGCAGCCCGATCAGGAGCGGCGCGCCGAGCACGAAATAGCAGAACGGCACGAACAGCAGCGAGCCGTGATAGATCACGACCGCATGCAGCAGCAGCACGAACGGCAGCGCGAGCACGAAATAGCCGAGCACGAGCAGCGACGCGAACGCCTTCTGCGCGAAGGAGAAATCGAGCGGGTAGTAGAGCGCGGCCATCACGAGCGGAATCAGTGCGATCGCCGCGACGTTCATCACGAACACGTCTCGCAAATGAAGCAGCGCGTCGTACGGGAACGCGCCGGGCGTCGCTACGCCGGGCGTCGCCACGCCGGACGTAGCGATGCCTGACGCCGCGGCGGCGGCCGGATCGTACATCGCCCAGAAATACACGCAGATCATCAGTTGCGCGAACGCGGCGATCCGTAGCAGATACGCAACGGGCAACCATTTCGTCCGACGAACGAACGTCGCGCCGCAAACCGCCGCGCAGACCGCCGCGGTCGCGAGCAGCAGCGCGCCGCTCGGCATCCGTGCGGCGAGATTGATCGACAGCAGCGGCACGCGCGGCGCGCGCGCCGGGTAGCCGAGCACGACCGCCGTCAGCGACGGATCGAGCTGCCGCGCGCCCCAGCCGACGACCGCGCGCCAGTACCGCCACGCGTATGGCAGCGCGAGCCACAGCAACGCGTACAGCGCGGGCGTGAGGAGCGCGGCCGATGCGAGCCAGCGCCGCGGATGCGCGTGCGTGCGCAGCGAGCGATCGTCGGGCGGCGGGACGGGGTCGATGTCCATGCGGCCCGCCCGTCACCACCGATAGAACATCCCGACTTCGCCGCCGATGCGCGAGTAGTACGGGTTGTGGTAGTAATCGAACTCGACTTGCGTGCCCCACTTGCGGGTGAACCAGTAGCGCCACTTCAGCGACACCTCGTGGCTGCGGAAATCGGTGATCTGCGCGTTGTTGCCGGTCGCCTGGTACGCTTCGCGGCCGAAGCCGCCGCGCAGCACGATCTGGCTCTTGCCGACCTCGCCGTAGGTGATCGCACCGTAGTAGGCGGGCGCCTTCACCGAGCCCGGCGAATCGACCGTGTAGTTCCAGCCCGCCTCGAAAATCCACTTCGGCACCGCATACCAGATCGCGCCGAGGTGATAGAGCTGATCGCGGTGGCCGTTGCGGTTCCACGCGTAGCCCGCGCCCGCCGACAGCACGAGCGACCGGTTCGACAACAGCTTGCGGTTGAGCGACAGATCGACGCGCGCGCTCGGCAGGATCGTGCCGGACGTCGTGCCGGCGAACCCGATGCCGCCGAACCAGTCCGGCCCCATGTCCTGGATGTATGTGATCGCGCCGAGCTGCGTGCTTTCGTGGAAGCGGTGCAATTGCGCGAGCTCGCCGATGATCGTGCGGCCGCCCGCCTGATAGAGCCCGCGCAGATGCACGCCGTACCAGTCGCCATAGCCGTTCGTCAGGTGCGCCATCGAGTACGCGAGCGACAGCTCGGTGTGCCGTTGCGCCGGCGCCTGCACGTGCGTGACGATCGCTTCCGGCAGCGTCGGCCGGTTTTCCTGGTCCGGCGTGACCTCGGCGAGCGGCCAGCCGTCAGGCATGCCTTCCGAGCCGACCTTCACGAGCGCCGTGTCGTCGAACCGGCGCGGAACGATGACGAGCGGCGCGGCGGGCGGCGGCGCGGAAAGAGGCGCGGATTGCAATGCGGCGGCCGCCGGCGCGGATGCGATCGCGGGCGGCGCGGGCGACGGTGCAGGAGAAGTGACTGCTGGCAGCGCCGATGGCGCAGCGGACGGCGCGGGCTGCGCGACGAGCGCCGCGGCCATGACGGCCGCGTCAGCCTGCGCGCCGGCCGGCCCGGACGACGCGATCGAAGCGGCGGCCGGCACATCGGCGTAAGCCGCCGCCGCGCGCGCGTACGGCGCGCCGTACGCGCACGCGAGCGCGAGCGCGGCGACAGGGACGGGCGGGCCGCGTCGGCAACGAAGCGCATGCATGTTGGTCTCCTCGTTACGACGCGTGATACCAGCCGCTGCGCCACGCGACGAGGTCGCCATGCACGCAGGCGTGGCCGACGACCGACACGTCGCGCGCGCACGCGCTGACCGGATGATCGGCCTCCCCGATGCGCGCGCCCGTCAGCCGCAGCAGCCCGCCCGCGGAGACGACGCCGTCGATGCAGCTCGCGTCGTCGAGCAGCACGTCGTCGCGCGCGAACACCGCCCCGTTCAGCAGCGCCTCGCACTCGAGCACGACGCTGTGCGCCTTCACGCTGCCGATCAGCACGCAGCCTTCGCCGAGCGTCAGCCGGCCGTCGACGATCAGCGTGCCGTGCAGGATCGTGTGCGACGGCAGGCGGATGTCGCGCTGCACCAGATAGCGGCCGTCGAGCACGCGGTGCGGCACGCAGGCGAGCCGGCTCGCGAGCGACATCGCGCGGCGCGGCGTCAGCGCATCGTCGCGGCCGAGCGCGCGCGAGAGGCGGCCGAACACGATCGGCGTGCCGTGCAGGTTCGAGAAGCCGCCGCAGCCGTGAACGCGCACCGCCTGTCCGACGACCGCGCCGCGCACGAGCGTGTTGTCGATATCGATGTTCGGCGCATACGCGAAACCGCCGAGCGTCGCGCCCGCACGCATCTCGATGCGCTCCTCGGCGAACGCGTACGTCGCGTGCGAGCCCGCGCCGAGCGAGATCGTCCGGTCCGCGTACAGCACGTCGTCGCGCCAGTCGCCGCGCGCGAGCCGGAGCGCGTCGACGTGCTCGACGCGCAGGCCGAGCGCCTGCCACGGCGGCGCCGCGTCGTCCCGCGCGGGCGGCTCGCCGCGCGCGCTCACGCGCAGCGCATCGAGCCACTGCGCGGCGCGGCGCGGATAGTCGACGAACGGCCCCTCGCCGATCGGCAGCGCGGCGACGTCGCTGCGCTTCACCAGCTCGTTCAGGAGCGGCAGGAACGGCAGCGTGAGCATTCCCGCCACCGGCATCATCACGTTGAAGGTCGTCATCGCTCATCGTCCCGATTTCAGCGGCCGGCGAAAGCGCTCGGTCTTGTCCCAACGCAGCTCGCGACGCAGCAGCGCGTCGAGCGCGAGCCCCCACAGCGCGGCAACGACGGCCGCGATCGTCACGCAGAATCCGACGACGTTCACCGGCACGAGCCGCAGCCGCGTCGCGCGGCCGTCGAGGCGCGCCGCGACGACGATCTCGAAGAACACGCCGAAGTTGCCGAACGTGCTGAACGCGAACAGCGCGAACACGGACACGAGCAGGCCGAGCGCGAGCGAATCGATGCCGTTCGTCAGATACAGCGCGAGCGCGATGCCCCACGCGAGCGCGAGCAGCGCGGGCATCACGAACACGCCAAGCAGCAGCGCGCCGTCGAGCCGGCAGCGGCGCGACGTCACCGGGCTGCGCAGCAGCGGAATCAGGTAGCGGCACAGCGTCTGGTTGTGCCCCTTCGCCCAGCGCGTGAGCTGGCGCGCGCGCACGGGCCACCGCTCCGGCACTTCCTCGTAGCACTCCGCATGGTTCAGGTAGACCGTGCGCCAGTTGCTCAACAGCAGCCGGTAGGTCATGTCGGTGTCTTCGGCGAGCGTGTCGTCGCGCCAGCCGCCCACCGCGTCGAGCGCGCTCTTGCGAACCCCGCCGACCGTGCCGCCGTACTGCGGCACGAGACCGAGGTTGTTGCGCGCCTGCTGGTTCACCTGATAGCCGCCCGCGCGCTCGAGATCGAGCAGGCGCGCGAGCAGGTTGCGATCGGCGTTCTGCGGCACGACGCGGCCCATCACCGCGCCCACTTCCGGATCGAAGAACGGCGCGACCAGTTCCTTGAGCAGGTCCGGGCGAGGCAGGTAGTCGGCGTCGAACACGACCATGATGTCGCCGCGGATCTCGCGCAACGCGTCCTTCAGCGCCGCCGCCTTGCCCGGCTTGCCGCTCTCGCGGTGAAACGGCTTGATCAGATCGGGCGCGCGCGCCTGCACCTCGTCGATCAGCGCGCGCGTGTTGTCGGTCGAGCGGTCGTTGACCGGGACGATCGTCAGCCGGTCGCGCGGATAGGTCGTCGCGAGGAGCGCCGTCAGGCAATCGACGACGACCGCCTCCTCGTTGTGCGCGGCGACGAACACCGTGATCTCCGGCCAGTCCGCGTGCGTGATCGCGCGGTACGGCGCGCGCTGCGGCCTGAACAGGCGGTCGAGACTGAAGACGTAGTGGCGCGACGCGTAGACGCCGGTCAGCAGCGCGAATATCCACAGGTATGCCGCGCCCAGGCCGAAGACGATCCTGCTGCCGGACACCTGCGGCATGTCGACGGCGGGCGGGCGGGCGGCCGCGAAAGGCTGCTCGGCGTCGAACGATGCGGGCTGCGCGAGCGCAAACGCAATCGCCTCCGCGTGCGGCCGGCTCGGTTCCGCGAACGCGCGAACCTGCGCGGCGCGCGCGAGCGGTGCGGCCGGAAGCGAGACGGACGCCGGCCGCACCGCGGTATCGCGCACGGCCAGCGAACATGCGAACACGATCAGCAATAGCACGCATTGCACGCACAACGACATCGCTCGCCGGTTCTTCATGCTCGTGTCCCCGTGCCCGCATCGGCGGCGACTGTGCTCGCCCCCGCACGGACTTGCAAAAGGAAACCGGCGCCGCGCGTCGCGCACGTATCGCTCATCGCGTCTCGCCGCCTGTCGCCGCCGCGTCGCTGAACTGAACGCGCGCTGCGCCGCCGGTTTCCGGTTTCGTCATATCGGCCGTTCCTTTGGTGTGCTGACGTCGTATCGCGTCGGAACGGATCTGCGCTGGTTCAAAGCAAAGGACGAGCCATCGTTCGGAAAAGACCGCGCGACAAGGGTTTCGCGACGAAGGCGGATTGCCGCCGCCGGCGCACGCGCAGCGTTTTGATTCATCGGCGAATCAACGCCGGGGAAGCCGGCACGCGCGGCGTGCCCCGGAAGACCGCACGCGTTGCGCGTGCGAACGACCCGCGCGGCGCGCATTGCCGCCGCATACGATTGGCCTTTGCGTGCATCCGGCCCTCTCTTCGCATGGCCGCGACCGGCCGAGAGCAAGCCGCCGAACGCCCGCGTTTCAGAATCGATACGTTTCGCCGCGGCGGCGGCCGCTGCCTGCCTTCGGCCGGCGGCGGCCAGGAAATCCCTGACGCAATCCGCCGCGCGGCGCACGTCGCGCGCGGGGCCGGCCGTGCGCGCGCGAGACCCACGCGCGTCAAAGGTTCCGGGCCGACGCTCCCGCCGACGGCCGCGCCCCGCGCCACGACGGCATCCGCACATCGCGCGCGCGCCGCGCGGCGCGCGCGCGATACCGGACGCCGCGATCGGACGCCGTAACAGCCGCGAGACGTTCCCGCGCGCCGGTGCGGCGTTCAGCCCTGCGCGGCACGGCCGCGACGACGCTGGTTTGAATATTGCTCGACAGTGGTCGAGGCAGCGCGCCGGATACGAAGCGCACGGACGTGCGCGACACGCGCCGCCGATTCACGACATCACGAGGAGCGATTCATGACGTGACCCGCCCATCGCGACGGCCCCGGCCTGCCGCCACGCGATTCGCGCCGCGAATCCGGGCGCATGCGCCGGGCCCGGACGTCGTAGCACCGTCGTGCGGCGCGCGGCGGACCTCGGCTCGCGCAACCGCGCGGCTCGATTCGCCGCGCCGCGCGCTCACGCTCGCGCCTTGCGGCGCGCGGCCGTCGCGCCGGGTGCCGAATCGACCGGAACAACCGTGAATCGGGGATCAAGATGAAGAAAATCCTGCTTGCGTTCGG
Organism: Burkholderia humptydooensis; assembly: GCF_001513745.1. Taxonomy (NCBI): domain Bacteria; kingdom Pseudomonadati; phylum Pseudomonadota; class Betaproteobacteria; order Burkholderiales; family Burkholderiaceae; genus Burkholderia; species Burkholderia humptydooensis. The sequence continues at coordinate 2,652,986 of NZ_CP013382.1, forward strand.
CACTCGTCCCGAGGCCATCAAGATGGCGCCGCTCGTGCGCACGCTGCAGACGCGAGCCGATGTCGACGCGCGGGTATGCGTGACCGCCCAGCATCGGCAGATGCTCGACCAGGTGCTTTCGCTGTTCGACATCGCGCCCGCATACGATCTGAACGTGATGCGGCAAAGCCAGACGCTGACCGACGTGACGACGGGCATCCTCCAGACGATCGGCGCCGTGTTCGACGACTTCGATCCGGACATCGTGCTCGTGCACGGCGACACGACGACGACGCTCGCGGTGAGCCTCGCCGCGTTCTACCGCTACTTGCCGATCGGCCACGTGGAGGCGGGGCTGCGCAGCGGCGACGTCTGGTCGCCGTGGCCCGAGGAGCTGAACCGGCGCGTGACTGACGCGGTGTCGTCATGGCACTTCGCGCCGACCGAGCGCGCGCAGCACAACCTGTTCAGCGAAGGCGTGCCGACGGAAGGCGTCGTGCTGACCGGCAATACCGTGATCGACGCGCTGCACGACGTGAAGCGCATGCTCGACGCCGACGCGCCGCTTGCGCGCGAAATCGCCGCGCAGTATCCGTTTCTCGGCCGCGACGAGCGCGTCGTGCTGATCACCGGCCATCGGCGCGAGAGCTTCGGCGAGCCGTTCGCGCATTTCTGCGACGCGCTGCGCACCCTCGCGCTCCGCTATCCGGACGTGCGCTTCGTCTATCCGCTGCATCTGAATCCGAACGTGCAAAGGCCCGCGCATTCGCTGCTCGACGGCCTGCCGAACATCCACCTGATCGTGCCGCAGGAATATCTGTCGTTCGTCTTCCTGATGTCGCGCGCGCATTTCATCATCACCGATTCGGGCGGCATCCAGGAGGAAGGGCCCGCGCTCGGCAAACCGGTGCTCGTCACGCGCGACACGACCGAGCGGCCGGAAGCGATCCAGGCGGGCACCGCGCGGCTCGTCGGCACGAACACCGAGCGGATCGTCGGCGAGGCGTCGCGGCTCCTCGACGACGGCGACGCATACGACGAGATGTCGCGCGCGACGAATCCGTATGGCGACGGCCACGCGAGCGAGCGCATCGTTCATGCGCTGCTGGACAGGCCGCACGCGACCGACACGGCCCGCTTCCCGCTCGCCGCGCTCGAAGCGCCGCGCAACGCGCTCGCGCTCGGTCTGCATGCGCTGAGGTCCGCATGAGCGTGATCGTCTGGCGGCACGCGAGCCGCGGCGTCTGCGCGAGCGCTCGGGCGGGCGACGTGTGCGCTTGCGCGCGCGGCTGCCATCCGGTGATCGGACGGCGGCGGGTCGCGTCGCTGCCGGCGCGGATCGGCGGCGGTTGCGGCGGATTCGGCTGCGAACACGGGCCGCGCGCGACGCAGTGTCCGGCGGGGCGGTGTTGCCGGCAGCGGTGACGCGTGACGCGCGGGACGCGGATCGCCGCACGCGGCAAACGTGAACGAAGGGAAGCGCGATGCGTGCTGATGTGCGCCGATGCGCCCGCGCACCATGCCGAACGAAACGGCGAAAAACGAAGGATGCCGAAAGACCTGCCGCCCTGCCGGGACGGCGGACGCGCGGCCTGCGCCGGATGAAGAAGAACGCGGATGAAGGCGCTCGCCCGCCAGGGCTTTTGCGCTGTTCATCCGCGTCCGATATGCGTTGGTAGGCTCGATTGGATTCGAACCAACGACCCCCACCATGTCAAGGTGGTGCTCTAACCAACTGAGCTACGAGCCTGTGTGAGGCGCGAATTATAGAGAGCCTCTTGCGGGCGCACAAGCTCTTTTTAGAAAATTCTCCGATCGATCGCTCGACGGCGACAAGACCGCGCGCGGCCGATCGCGCGGCCGGCGGGCCGGCCCGCCCGCTCGGAAAGACGCGGCGCCGCTCACCCCCTCGCCGCCGCGGCCAGCACCTGCGCGACGAGCGGATGATGCTGGCCGCGATGCGACCGGATCGCATGGATCTCCTCGGTCACGCCTTCCGCGCGCCCGAGCCGCCGCAGCCCGCGCAGCAGCGCGACGTCGCCCGCGCCCGGCTCGCTGAGCGGAAACACGCCGAGGCCGCGCGCGGCGAACACGGCCATCAGTGCGCTGTCCTCGAACTCGCCGACGATCCGCGGCCGGATTCCGTGCGCGTCGAACCAGCGGTCGAGCCGCGCGCGCAGCGCCGCGTGCACCGTCGGCAGCAGCACGGGCAGGTCGGCCAGGCACTGCGGAAAGCGGCCGCGCGCCGCCGACGCGATCGCCGTCGGCCCGTACCAGTCGACGGGCGACGCAACGATCCGCTCGCTCGCGAGCCGCAGGTTCACGCGGCGCGGCGCGGGCTCGCCCGCGAGCACGAGATCGAGCCGATGCAGCGCGAGTTCGGCAAGCAATTCCTCGTATTCGCCGTCGTGACACAGCAGCCGCAGCGACGGCGCCGCGAGCGCGGGCGCGAGCACCGCGTGCGCGGTGAGCTTCGAGATGCCGTCCGTCAGGCCGACCGCGAGCCGCGCGCTCTCGCCGCGCGCCGCTTCGCGCACCTCGTCCTCGATCAGTTGGCCGATCCGGAAGATCTCCTCGGCGCGCGCGAACGCGGCCTGCCCGGCTTCCGTCATCGTCACGCCGCGCCCCGCCGGCTTCAGCAACTGGTGCCCGATCGATCTTTCCAGCTCGCGCACCTGCGCGCTGATCGTCTGCACGGCCATGTCTAGCCGCTCGGCCGCGCGCGCGAAGCCGCCTTCCTTCACGACGACCCAGAAGTAATACAGATGGCGAAAATTCAGCATCGCGCCCCTCGCTCCGTCGTCATCGACACTTCGTAAAAACCGAATCATAAGTCAGATTTCAACTGATTTTTACGAAACATGAAAGCGCCGATCATCACGGCTTCGACATGCGATCCATCCGCCCAAACCACCACGATCATGGACTACCTGCTGACCCTCGCCGCCGATCCCGCTGTCTGGGCCGCGCTCGTGACACTCGTCGCAATGGAAATCGTGCTCGGCATCGACAACCTGATCTTCATCTCGATCCTGAGCAACAAGCTGCCCGAAGCGCGGCGCGAGCGCGCGCGGCGCCTCGGCATCGGGCTCGCGCTGATCTTCCGTCTCGCGCTGCTCGGCACCGTTGCGTGGATCGCGCGGCTCACCGAACCGGTGTTCGCGCTGTTCGACCACGCGTTCTCGTGGCGCGACCTGATCCTGATCTCGGGCGGGCTGTTCCTCGTCTGGAAGGCGACGAAGGAAATGCATCATCACGTATCGCACGACGGCGCGAACGAAGGCAGCTCGACGAACGGCGCCGGCCTGACGATGTGGGCGGCGGTGAGCCAGATCCTGATGCTCGACATCGTGTTCTCGATCGACAGCATCGTCACCGCGGTCGGCATGACGACGCACATCCCGATCATGTTCGTCGCGGTAATCGCGGCCGTCACGGTGATGCTGTTCGCGTCCGGCCCGCTGTCGCGCTTCATCGATCGCCATCCGACCATCGTGATGCTCGCGCTGAGCTTCCTGATAGTGATCGGCATGACGCTGATCGCGGAAGGCTTCGGCTCGCACGTGCCGCAGGGGTACATCTACGCGGCGATGGCGTTCTCCGCGTTCGTCGAGGGAATGAACATGCTGGCGCGGCGCGCGAAGGACAAGCGCGCGAAGCGAATCGCCGCGCATTGACGCGGCGCGACGTGAACGGTTGCCCGGTCCGGCTCGATCGGGCCGCGCGACGCGAATAGGCGACGGCACGACTCGGCGCGCGGCGTCGGCCGCGATGCGCCGCCGACACGCCCGGCTTCATGCATCGCGGTCCAGTGTCCGAATCCGCGCCCTAGGGTCTGTTTACATACGGAACGCCCATGCGAATGCCCGAAATCGCCCGTAGGGCAAGAAGCGAGGAGCGCGGTTTGGCCGAGCCAAACAAGCGACGAGCGACGCCGCCCTACGGGCGATTTCGGGCATTCCCCTGGAATGAATTTCAAGTTTGGGGTTGCCACGAGAACGGCCGCTCGCCGCGTTGCGCTCCTTGCGAATACGTCCAGTATTCGCAGCGTCGCGCGCCTCGCGAGCGGCCGTTCTCGTGGCAACGCATGGGCGTTCCGTATGTAAACAGACCCTAGATCGGACAGTCGGTAAACAGATCGAGCACCTGCGTAAAGAACGCTCTCGCCTGCGCGTCGTCACGCAAATCGAGCCCGGCCGAATCGCCGCCGTAGACGCCGCTCGACTGCGCACGCGCGTGCGCATGGCGTCGCGCATAGTCGACCGCTTCGCCGAGATCCTGCCGGAACCGCTCGGCGACGCCCGGCCGCGTCTGCGGCCCCGTCACGCACATGTGCAGCGCGTCCGGATGCTGAAGCCCGTTGAAGCGCCAACCGTGCCGACGCATGTAGTCGTTCACGTGATAGACGTCGAACGCGTCCGATGCGAACGCGAAGCAGAACGTCGGCTTGCCGAGCACACGCAGCTCCGGGATCGCGCGAACCGCGGCCTGCATGTCGAACGCCGTATCGAAGACCGCCTTTGCGCGCGCCCGATAGCCTTCGCGCCCGAGGCTGCGCAGCGCCGCCCACGTCGCCGCGATCAGCCCGCCCGAGCGGCTCCCGGCCAGGCCGGGCGAGCCGTAGACGCCGCCCACCCAGTCGGTCATCAGAAAGTACTGGTGGCGGCGAAAGCTCGCGTCGCGCCACGCGAGCACCGAGCCGCCCTTCGGGCCGTAGCCGAACTTGTGCGTATCGGCCGAAATCGACGTGACGCCCGGCAGACGAAAATCGAATGCCGGAATGTTCGGATAACCCAGTTCCTCGCCCCACGGCAGCATCCAGCCGCCGAGGCAGCCGTCGACATGCAGCCACACCTTCTTTTCGACAGCGATCTCCGATAACGCTTCGATCGGATCGATCGTCCCGTACGGGTAATTGCATGCCGAGCCGACGAGCATCACGGTATCGGCGTCGATCGCATCGCTCACGAAATCGGTGTCGACCCGCATCGTGTCGGGATCGATCGGCGCGACGATCACGTCGATGCCGAACAGATGCGCGGCCTTGCGAAACGCGGGATGCGCGGACGCCGGCCAGATCATCCGCGGCCGCTCGATGCCGCGCTCGGCGCGCGCTTTCTCGCGATACGCGAGCGTCGCATTCAGAATGCTCTCGGTGCCGCCGAGGCTCAGCGCACCGCATGCGCGATGCGAGCCGTCATGCTGTTGCACGGCTTCACCGTGCAACAGCGCGACCGTCATCTCGACGATCTCGCTTTCCATCCGGTTCATGCTCGGACACAGGTCGCGCTGCAGCGCGTTCACGTGGCTGAAGAGCCCGTACGCTTCATTCAGGAACGCATAATGTTCGTGGTCGCCGCAGTACATCGTGCCCGAGCAGCGGCCGTTCTCCCATTTGCGATCTTCGCGCGCGGCCATCGAGCGCAGCTCTTCGAGCAAGCGCTCGCGCGGCATCCCATGTTCGGGAAATCCGTGCATCGCGCCGAATTCCGCTGCATAAGGATAGAGCCGCCTGATGCCTTCTTCGAGATCCATGACGCCCTCCTGTTCGAGGCCGGCATCGGCGTGCGGACTTGCGTCGATGTCGGCGGCACGTCGGATGATCCGGCCTCGCCGATCGAATTGAGGCTGCCTGATTAACACATTAAAAATTCCCTGGAAGTTCCTTTCGTTCACGCTATGCTTGAACGACATCCTAATAAAAAACAGGAACATCTCATGAAAAAAATCGCATTGGCGCTCGTGTTGATGCTGTTTTCATCGATGTCTGCAATGGCGGGGGCGATCATTCCATCGGGCGGCACACTGGTCGCGGGGCAATACGCGATATCGAACAACGGCAACTTCGCATTCGGCATCGACGCCGCGAGCGGCAAGCTCTATTTCCACTACAGGTTCCCGACGCAGGCATGGGGCGCGAGCTCGATGTCGCAAATCTACGGAACGAAACCCGAGGGCGCGCTCTACGTGGGCACGGGCGACCGGCTCGTGATGCAGACCGACGGCCGGCTCGCTTTCTATTCGGGCAACGACGTCGTCTGGAGCAACTGGTATTACGGGCCCGCGCCCATTCCGGGCTCATACGCGGTCGTCGAGGATTTCGGCGTCGTCGCGATCTATCCGCCGCAGGGCGGCTATCCTTCGTTCACCTGGCCGTTCGCATCGGTCACGCCGAACAGCGGCGCGCTCGCGACGGTCATCGGCTATCCGTTCGGCCTGAACTTCCCGGTGCTCAACGGACGCCAATCGCTGCAGATCTTCAACAACGTCACCTATTACCTGTGGAACAAGAGCTTTGCGTCGGACAGCGTCGCGATGCAGCCCGACGGCAATCTCGTCGTCTACAACAAGGGGCAGCCGGTCTGGTCGACGGGAACCTCGGGCAATCCGGGCGCCTACATGCTGGTGACGCCCGTCGGCTTCGTTCTCGGCAAGCAGTATGGCGGCATCCTCGCGAACGTGCCGTATCCGGTGTCCGTCGACCAGCCGAGCCGCGCGAGCGGTCCGAACGATCCGAAGCCGACGCCGGCCACGCCGCCGCCGCCTTCGCTGAACCTGCCGATCAACGCGAGCTGGAAGTGCTATTACGTCAAGGACTGGCTCGTGTGCTACGCGCCGGGCTGAGCAGCCCGCCGTTGCGCGTTCGGCGCATTGCCGGCCAAAGCGCGCAACGCGCATCGTCGAAGCCGAAAAAACATATCAGGCGATTCACCGATCGACGTTCATCGAGATTGCTTGTTTCGATGCGAAATCGATTCATTGAAAAATGCGCTGCAGCGCCCTGAAAATCGGCCGATTGCGCCTGAACGCCTCGACGAATTGCGTCGACATTTCCGCATAGACGGCCGCATTCGCGCGATTCGGCTCGCAGACGCCGTGAATCCGCACGCGCGACGCGAAGTCATCGAAACCGAGCAGGCCGAGCCGCTCGAACGCAAGCAGCGCGACGCCGACGCACGTCGTGTACTGCGGCTGCTCGATGCGGTGAACGGGCGCGTCCAGCACGTCCGCGACGATCTGCGACCACGCATCCGACACCGCGCCGCCGCCGTAGAACACGAAATGCGAGAAGCGCCGCCTCGCGAACGCCTCGACGGGACCGCGCAACCAGCGCAGGTTCATCGCGACGCCTTCGAGCACCGCGCGCGCGAGATGGCTGCGCGTCGCATCGAGCCCGAGATTGACGAAGCCGCCGCGCATCGACGCATCCGCACGCGGCGCGAGCGATCCCGCAAGCCACGGCATGAACATCACGCCGCCGCTGCCGGGCGGCGTCGCGTCGATCGCCTTTTGCAGGCGTGCGAAGCAATCGTCGCGCGGCAGCGCGCCGAACGGATCGTCCGCATAGACCTGCTGCTCGATGAAGTGTTTCAACGCCGCGCCGCCGATGCCGTTCTCCGCCATCACGAAATACGTGTCCGGCACCGGGCTCGGCATGCTGAGGATCGCATGGCGGATGTCGGTGCGCTTGAATCGCACGTGCGCGATCATCACGCTCGAGCTGCCGATCGACAGCGCCGCATGATCGCCCGCGAACGCGTGCGCGCCGATGCCGCCGGCCTGCGTGTCGTTCAGCCCCGCAACCACCGGCGTGTCGCGCGGCAAGCCGAGCTCGTCGGCAACGTCGGGCAGCACGCGGCCGACGAACGCATCGACGGGCAGCAGCTCGGGCAGCTTGTCCGCGTCGATGCGCGAATAGCGCACGAGCCGCGGATCGTAGCGTGTCGCATTCAGGCTGCGGTTGTCGACCGCGAGCGACATGAACGCCGTGCATTGATTCGCGCACGCGCGCCCCGTGAAGCGCAGGTTCAGATAGTCCATCGGCTCGAGGAACGCCGCGGTGCGCGCGTAGACATCGGGGTTCGCATACTTCAGATAGCGCATGTGCGTGAGCGAAATGCCGCCTTCGACGGGCGGCAGACCGTGCACGCGCAACCAGCGCCACTGCCGCAGCAGCGAATCGGCGCGCAACGGACGATCCGCGAGGCCGCGCATCGCTCGCGGCGCGCCGCGCCGGTCGAGCCAGAGCATCATGTTCGCGACAGGCGCGCCGTCGGCGCCGACGGGCACGATCGACGAATACTGGCTGCTGCACGCGACCGCGAGCACGTCGCGCGGCGCGACGCCCGACGCACGCAGCGCGACGCGGCATGCACGCCTGACCGCGCGCCAGATGTCGAACGGGTCCTGCTCGACGCCGCCGCCCGGCGTATGCAGCGTCGCGACCGCATCGCGCGCCGCCGCGACGACGCGCCCGTCGAGCGAAACGACGGCGGCCTTCGGGCCGCTCGTGCCGAGATCGATCGCCAGCACGCAGGGTCCGGGTTCGGCCATCGCGCCTCCTTTCGTCGGGACGTTGCGATACATGTTTGAAGCATAGTCGAGAGAGCGCCGCGAAAGGGTTCGGCGGCGGCGCTCGGGATACCCGCGATGGGAAGCGCGCTCGCGCGAAAACGAGGCAACGGTGTCCGACTGGTCAGCAGGACATCGGCAGGCGCCGGGCAACACCGGCATTCGGCGATACGCGGGCGATGGCTCAACGGAGACGATTGTCCCTTTCGCGATCGTTGCGCATCTGGATTTTCCTTTTATCTCGACACGCCTTTAGCCGGGAATTTGCCTCCATCGAGTTCGCCGTCTCCACACCGGCGGCTCGGCGATCAGATCGCAAATCGCTCGACGACCGTCGCGTGTTCGTGACTGCCCCCTACGCTCGATCGATAGACATGCACGAACGTGAGGCAATCTCCGATTCGATAGGCAGTCGAATGGATTTCGGCGGAATCGAACAGAAACAGCGGCCGGTCGATCTCGATCTCGATGCCGCCGAGGGGAGCGGCCAGCCCGGCATGCAACTCACGGCGCTCCGCCGGATTTGCCTCGAGGATCATCGCCTCGCGGGCGCTCGCGGCATTCGCGACGACTTCTATATATGACCACTGGTCCGCCGCTTCGGAATCGTGCCGGCAGATCCGGATCGCGCGCGTCGCCGTGGCGATCGCCGATGCCGCCGACAACGCACCCAGTGTCTTGCGCAGCGGCCGCTCCACTGCGTCATTTGAGATCTCGTCGGGGAGGAACATGTCCAGCACCGCCCCCTCGACGCGAGCCGGCATTGCGCCCAGGTCGCTGCCGTGCTCGATCGCGAGCGGCCGCATCGCGCACTGCAGATGCGCGAAGCGCTCGTCGCCGTTCATGAACTGGACATCGCCGAGCAACAAGTGACGCTTCTGGCGTACCGATATCGTGCAATGCACCAGGAACTCGTCGGCCGAGAAGAAACTGAAGGGCCGTTCGTAACGGATGCTCTGACGCACGACGACGACGCCGAATCCGAATTCCCGAATGAGTTGTGGAAAGGGGCGAAGGTGATCCTTCAGCCATTGCGCCCAAACTCTCATCGTGCACGCCAGCACGCTTCGCGGCAGCAACTGGCGAGAATCGAAGAGACTCGTATCGTTGAGAACCTGCAGGGTGGAATAGCGCGCCATTTTTCATCCCGTCGTCCGGCCCGCCGCGCGGGCAACCGCAAGTAAGCCCATGTTGACCTCCAGCACGTCCTGCGAACCGGCGCCGGAGATCAATCCGCAGAAATCGCGAAGATAACGCTCGAACTGATTCGCATGCGCATAGCCGCGCGCGCCGGTGAGCCGAATGGAGTCGAGCGCGACGGCAATCGCATGCTCGGTGATCTCGTGCTTGGCCGCCGACACGATCTCCTCGAGATGATTGTTCGCCGCGTTCTGGTCCAGCCAGTCCAGCGCGGGATCGACGAGCGCCTTCGAAATGTGGACCTTCATCTGCATCCGGCCGAGCCGGGCCTGTATCAGTTGCATGCTCGTCAGCGGCGCGCCGTGCCGGACAGTCTCCGACAACATCTTCACGCACTCGTCCACGATACGCTGCATGCGCCCGATCGGCGCGCAACACAGAATGCCGCGGCGCGGATTCAGAAAATTCTGCACGTGGTCCAGGCCGTTCTCCGCGAGCAGCAACTGTTCCTTGGGCACGCGCACGGAATCGAAGCGAACCGCGGCAAGGCCGCTCGCGCGCAGGCCCATCGTCTCGATCGGCTGCACGTGAACGCCCGGCGCATCCCGGTCGATCATGACGACCGCCATGTCGTCGGTGGCTTCGTTCATCACATACGTCATGTAGCTGTCGGCCATCGCACCGGCCGTCACCATGACCTTGGCGCCGTTCACCACGTAGTCGCCGCGATGTGCGCGCAGCATGCTCTTCATGCTGAACGCGTCCGCCTCTTCCGTGTAGGCGAACGCGACGAGCCGCTCGCCGGTGCAGACGGGCGCAACATAGCGCTCGATCAGCCCGGCGTTGCCGCTCGCAACGAGCATGTTGGCCACGGACTGAAACAGGCTGATGTTCAACGCAAACGACGCGTCGTCGCACAGATAGCCCACACGCTCGAGCGCGTGCCCCCAGCCCAGCAGCGACATGCCGAGGCCGCCGACGTGACGCGGCAACGACGCTCCGAGCAATCCGCGGCGCGCCGCCTCGATCATCACCTCGCGCCGGAGCGTCGCGCCGGCCCGGTCCAGTTGTCCGGCCTCGTTCGACACCTCGTCGAGCAGATCGCTGGAGAACCGGTCGACCCAGCGGCTCGTCGCATCGCGCGTCGCGTCCTCGGGCGGCGGCAGCTCGAAGGGCCCGTCCGCGTGCCGCGACACAGGCCTGCCCGGCGCGATCACGTCCAATTGAGGGGCGAGCATGCGCGTCAACCTCCCGCGATCGCGGTCAGAATCTCCAGCCTGTCCTCCTGCTTCACGCATTGGCCGACTTGTTCGGGCGAAATCTGATGGCCGTTCAGAAACATGCGGTGCACCTTGCGAGGATGACCGGCCGAATCCAGCAGCACGTTGCCCATCGCGGGGAAGCGTCCCACCAGCAACTGGATGGCCTCCTGAACCGTTTCCGCGGCCAGCGAGTGCTCACGCTGATATTGCGCGTATTTCTGCAGCACGCCTGACAATACGATATTCATGGCGATTCCTCCGGATGGGGTCATGCTCGAACTACGACGAAGCGATGCGAAACGGCGCCGATGTGCTTGCTCATCCGCCTGCGGCCGTTCTCGCCGGGGTCAGGCGCCGGAACACCGCCTCGGCGAAATGGTCGGAATCGCGCTTCAGCGGGTGGAAATGCGGCGACAGGTATGCACGAGCATACGCAAGCATGAACTGTGCGAAGCGCTCGTCGACAAACATGAAGCGAAACCACTGGGCATACGTGGACGGCCGCAACAAGTCCGAAGACTGGACGGCGAACCAGAAAGTGGTCGCGAACAGCACTCCGGTATAGAGCGCGAACGCGAAAGCGCCGACGGCGATCCGGGTGACGTAGCCCACGCCGGCCGCGTCCGCGACGTCATGGATCACGGCGCGATGTTCGATTTCCTCGGCGAAATGCCAGCTCAGCAGCAGGCCAAGTTCGCGGTTCGCCCGCGCGAAGTAATCCGGCCGGCGCAGGCACATCTCGCCCATCAGCGTATTGAGATGCTCGAGCGCCGCGATCAACGCGATGCGAAGTTTCCGGCCGAGAAGCGGAAACAGGAACCGGAATACGAGAAAGTTCTCGACCTTGTGAAAGCCGCGGTACCGGAGGCCGACACGATCCAGATAATCGCAGGCCTTCCGGTGCTGGACTCCGTGCGAGGCTTCCTGCCCCAGCCATGATTTGAGTTGGCGCCGCAGATGCTCGTCGCGTATCGCGGGAAGGTAATCGCGCGCGATGGCGACGAACTCGAATTCGTCGCACAGCAGCAGCGTGTACGCGTTGAACAGCGCCGTGCGGAACCGATCGCCGCCGAACCACAGGCGGCCTTCGACGACGTCGAAACGCGGTCGAACCCGGCGAACCGGAATGACTCTTTCAGGCTGTGGGCGCATGGCGTTTATCGGGCGGCCGCCGCGGCGACCGGCTCCCTCACTCGGAAGGTTGCAGGATGTAGTAGTCCTTCATGACCTCGTGGCTCCAGGCAGGCTGGCTGACCCTTCCGATCGGTCCGAACTCCTCCAGGTACGGCTTGATGTCCAGCACGGGGGTGCCGTCGACGGCATCGAGCCCCCTCACGCGCAAGGTGCGGCCTTCGACCGACAGCAACTGGCAGCGGGACACGCCGATCAGGTTCGGGCGCCCTTTCGCGCGTTGCGCGAGAATCCCGACCTTCGGCCAATCGGCGCGCCCGCGCGGATGCCGCGCGCCCCGCTCGATCTCTTGCGAAGGCACCTGATTCAAGTGATAGATCACCTCGATGTGACTGAACGTATCGAGCCCCATCAGCGCGTCGTCCGACAGCGCAGGCGAATCGATCGTGATCGCCGACTCGATCGCCCCCCAGTGATCGTCGATCAACTCGACACGCGGCGACGCCACCCTGCCGATCGGAACCATGGTGATTTGACTAGCCGACACTGAATACCTCCTCGTCTTCAACGCGGATGACTTGAACAAACACGGAAGAGAAACCGCATCCGAGCGCGGCGGCCAGGGTCGACCGCACCGCGGCCACGATGCCCTGCACCCGTGCGGAGGAATGACTGCGGCGGCAGAAGATCCTGACAACCGGCCCGCCCCCCGGCTCTCGGTTCCAGTCCGCGCGCCAGGCCAGCGCGGGATCGACGGGATGCCAGAACGCCCAGACTTTGTCGAGCGGGATATCGGATACGGCGCACACGGCTTCGCAGACCTGCTGCAGAAGCAATGACACGCCGTCTCCGGTGTGTCGATGCAGGATGTGAATGACAGGCATGGTTGGCTCGGGAATCGTCTTATCGAGCTTGTGCTTCGATGAAGCAGGTCCGGACGGGCACCGTGTAGCCCCGGTCGTCACGGCGCACGCCGATCGCGTCGAGCGTCGCCTGGGGCGTCCCGTCGAGCAGCGCGACCATCGCCGCGTGCGCGGCGTCGCCGGAGTTGGCGATATCGCACCAGCGCGCGAGACCGACCCCGCCCGGGCGCTCGGTGAGGTCGCGCTCCAGCGTCTCGACGCGCAGCCCCGCGTTCTCGAGCAGTTCGCGCCAGCGCGCAATGGTATAGCTGCGGATGTGGGTCGGATCGTGGAGCACCTCCAACTGATGGTTCACGCCGTCGCATTCGGGATCGTCGTCGCCTTGCAGATCGATGATGACGACGCTGCCGTCGGGCCGGAGAATGCGCCGGAATTCGGCGAGGGCCCGAGCAATGTCGTGGAAGTGATGCGCGGCCAACCGGCAAACCACGAAGTCGAAGCCCCGATCGGGCAGCGGCATCGATTCGGCATACGCCTCGACCGCGCGGACTGGCGCCCCTCTGGCCTGACCCAGCGCGACGAAGTTGCGCAGCATGTTGGGCGACGGATCGACGCCGCACATCAATTTCGCGCGTCCCAGAAACGCGAACGCCGAATGTCCGGCGGCGCACGCGACGTCGCAGACGTCCAGGTCCGTCCGCCCGTTGCTGAGCGAACGCAGCATCGTGAGAGAAGGACTGGTCTCGTGAACCTCGCTGCTCGCGTAGTTGTCAGCAATCGCGTCGAATCTTGCGCTCGCGTGCGTAGACGACATGGGTGTGGCTCCCGTTTATCCGATCAAGACAACCTGACAAGGCCTTCGTCGCGCGCCGCCGACCGATGGTGTTTCGCTCCGGCGGAAACGCTGCCCGGCATTGCAAATCCGACGTATCACTTCGCACACAGACTAAATTAAATCGCCGCCGCGCAGACAGTTCGTTTTGTCTCAGAAAGATGCCAATTTGTCTCACGCCGGCATTGCATGAATCGCGGGCAAAACCGGTCACGGAAATCCGTCCGAAAAGATGACGCCCGCAAGCAATTACTTTAATCATTTACGAACGATCAACTTTCACATTTAACTTTTCGACCCCGCTTCATCCTGCGCGTTCGACACCCATGCCGCGCCGTCACAAGAGGTTCGCAAAATCATTTCTCTCGCCCGAACGGCGCACGCTCTCCGCCGGCCGCCGGCATCGCTGCAATGCGTCAGCGCCGTCGTACGCGCCGCGCCTCGAGTTCAATCAACATGATTTCTCTCCAATTTCGCTGACGATCGACGGATTGCCGAGTGAGACAAATCCACATCTTTCTGAGACAAAACGAGCTAACACGTAACGACGACTTTACTTAGTCTATCCATCAGGAATAAATCGATGAATGAAACCCCCGACAAATAGGGTTGATTCAGCTCACAAAATCAATTAGGCGACTCAATAAAATGCTCGCGCCGCGGCTCGCGCACCGCACGGGGAATACATGTTCCCGCTCGGCACTCGGCGGGCCATGTTCGACGGAAGAAAATATTTCGGATCATCAAATATGCAGAGCCATCAATCCACCTCGGTGGGATCTCGCGATATCGCTCCCCATGCACAGGATCTCCCGCAGGCGCAGGCCGTCCTGCAAGCGGGAGACGCCGTTCCCGACTTCTCCCTGCCTGCCTCCCGGGCAGGCCGCCCGCTGAACTACGCGCTGAAGGACGCGCTGCGCAAAGGCGCCGTAGTGGTCTATTTCTACCCATCCGCCTTCACGAGCGGATGTAACACCCAGGCGCACGCGTTCGCCCGCGACATCGACCAGTTCGCCGCCGCGGGCGCCTCGATCGTCGGCGTGTCGCTCGACAGCATCGAACGACTGCATGCGTTCTCGGCCGATCCCCAGTACTGCGGCGGCAAGTTTCCTGTCGCGTCAGATGCACAAGGCCGGGTGGCCCGCGCTTTCGGCCTGGCCGTCGAGCCCGCCCCTCCCGGCAAAACCGACACGCGCGGCGATCCCAACGACCATGACCGAGTGCCGCGCACGACGTTCGTCATCGCCCCGCACGGCAAGGTGGCCGCCACGATCGCGGGCGCGAGTGCGGTCGAGCATGCGGAACAGGCGCTCGCGTGGGTTCGACGCTTGTCGGCGGACAACACGAATGCGCGCTGAAGAAGCCGCCGGGCGACGCTCCCCGCCGTCGATCCGAACAGTGCGGGGCGACGGCCCCGTTCCATCACACAGTCGTCGTGCGACAACAATCAACTGAGAGGCCTCAATGAACGTCAGAGCGTGTGACTTTCCGGAGACGATCGAATACGAGCCCAATCTGGGCGCGCTTCTCGACCGGCACCCGGAACTGCAGATCGAACGGGACGACTACAACATCAACGTCACCGCGAACTACGGTGAGCGCCTCGAGCCCGATGCGCTGTTCGAGCGCTACAAGCAACATCCCGGGCAGGGCAAACCCGCGCATCTGTACTATCACTTTCCGCTGTGCGAATACATCTGTCACTTCTGCAACTACGTCAAGCAGCTCGCCTCGCCGACATCGCGCGGCGCCCAGCTCGATCGCTGGACGGATGCGTTGATCAAGGAGTCCACGCTGTACGCCCGGCAGGTTCCGTGGGTCACCGGCGCGCTGATCGAATCCTTCTATATCGGCGGCGGCACGGCCGCTGTCCTCACTCCGGCGCATCTGAAGCGCATTCTCGATCACGTCCGGTCGACGTTCCACGTGACGCCGGAATGCGAGCTGAACATCGAAGGCAATCCGGACAATTTCTGCGACATCGACAAGGTCCGAGCGCTCGGCGACATCGGGTTCAACCGCTTCAGCGTCGGCGTGCAATCCTTCACGCCGGAGGTGAACCAGTTCACCAATCGCGGCCATACGCCGGACATGTCGCGCCAGGCGATCCTCAACCTGCGCAGTACCGGCTTCCCATTCAACGTCGACATGATGTTCGGCCTTCCGCATCAGACGCCCGAAACGGTCTCCGAGGATCTGCGCACGCTCGTCGAACTCGAGGTCCCGACCATCACGATCTATCGGCTGCGCAACGCGGATCGGCAGTCAATGGGGATCGGCAACCGGGCAGTGTGGAACGTGCCCAAGGTTCGCAACCGGCTCGTCGAGCAAGGCCTGTTTCCGACGCTGGGCGCGACTTACGAGATGCGCGAGCGCGCGGTCGAGCATCTCGTGCGAAACGGCTATCAACCGAGCCCATGCGGATGGTGGAGCCTGCCCGGCACGTATCGCGAAGGCAACATTCCTCGCGTGTCCCGCAACAAGTGGCAGCGCTTCGATACCATGCTGGCGTTCGGCCCCGGCGCATACGGCTGGCTCGCGGGCGCCAACCGGAGCGTGATCCAGACGCACAACAGCTCAGACATCAGCGGCTACCTCCATCACATGGAATCGAGCGACACGCCGCCGCTCGCCTTCGGGCGTCTGCTTACCGGCAATCAGGCCGTCGGCACCGCGCTCGGTTTCGCGTACAAATCCCGTCAGCCGATCGAGATCGACCGCTTCAGGCGCGAATACGGCGTGGATCTCGTCGAGGACGAGCCTTTCAAGACCGTCTTCTCGGAACTCCTGTCCAAGGGCCTGATCCGGTCGACCGACAACGGCAACGCATTCCTGCCCACATTGAACGGAGAAGCGCTGCACGAAGAAATCATCTCGGTGTACCTGCACGAGCGCATCGGTTCGTTCACCACCGCGGTCTGCAACAAGGTGGCCTGAACGCCGGCCTTCGCACGCCGGTAATCCGTCCGGCCGGACGGCCGATCGCGAGCGAATCGCGTCGGCCGCCCAGCCGATTCGCGCGCAACGCGGCCGCGCGGTCGGGAAACGCCGCCTGACGATCGGACTCAGCGCCGACATTCCGTGCCCATGATCGTGACAACATCCAACGAACCGCGCATTCGCCGTCACTCCCCGTTCGTCGCCGCGGTGCGGACTCCGCTTGCCGGCGTGTGGGTCGGCATCCGTTTTCTGCTCATTCCGTTGCTCTGGCTGCACTACCGCACGGGCAGCCGGATGGATTGGGCGTTTTCGGTGGACGCCTTCATGAAGCGATCGCTGTATCCGCTCACCGAGACACCGGACGATGTGCTGAAGCGCGACCTGGAACTTCCCGCATCCGTCCAAGGCCGGCACGACATCGCCGAGCCAGCCGACGGCGAAACCGATGCGGTTTCTCCTCCGCGCTCCGGGAACGGATGGGCGCGCCTCGGCCATCATCCGATCGATCTCGCGCGATTCGCGAACGGCCGGCCGCTGCTGCTCATTCTGTATCGAGGCAGTTGGTGTCCCTACTCCAGGCTTCATCTCGCCGATCTCTCAACGGTGGCCCGTCGCCTGGAAACCCTCGGCGTTGCCGTTCTGGCCGTCAGCGCCCGCCGTCACGACGACTGGTGGCGCGCAAAGGGCATCTCGCTCGCATTCGCCGCGGATCCGGACGGCAACTTGTTTCAAGCGATGGGCGTTCGCATCGCCCCGCCGCTGTCGCATCGCGTGTGGGGCATGCTGCTGCCGCACGAGAGCGGCTTCCTGTTCGACCGGAACGGGAATCTCGTGGCTGCGGACGTGCGGCGACTCAATCCGACGAAAACCAGGCAGACGTTCCTCTCGGCGACACGATGGCTCGCGCTCGCGCACGAGCTCGCCGACGCGGAGCGGATTGCGCGGCAGAACTTCTGAACCGGCCACGATCGTCCATCGACATGCATCCGACCACCGTCGTCTTGGGTACGCTTGCGAGCTTGCTCGCAGGCGTCTGCGCATTCACCCTCCGCAGAAGCCGGATGCGTTCGCCGGACCGACAGCCGGCGCCGCCGGCGCGCCTCGAATCGCTGTGCGTCGGCGACACGGTCCGCACATTCCTGCATGTCACGCCGCCGTCCCTGCCTCCGAATGCGCCGCTCGTCATCGTCTTTCACGGCGGCTCCGGTACGCCGGAACAGATCCGGAAATACACGGCGTTCGAATTCGACGCGCTAGCCGACGCGAACGGCTTTGCGCTCGCCTATCCGCGCGGCGTCGGCGGCAACTGGAATACCTGCCAGAAAGGGCGCAAGAACGCGGCGACGCGACGCAACGTCGACGATGTCAGCTTCACGCGAGAAATAATCGCATGGTTTGAATCCGTTTATGGGATCGATCGATCCAGCGTCTTCGTTGTCGGATTTTCGAACGGCGGGCACATGTGCTTTCGCCTCGCGCTCGAGATGACGGACGACCTCGCCGGCTTTGCCGCGATTTCGGCCAATCGGCCCGCGCCGGCCGATTGCAGACACGCTGGCAGGCGCGTGGCGGTGCCGATGATGACGATCAGCGGCACGGCAGATCCGATCAATCCGTACCGAGGCGGCGAACTCTCGCCATACGGCCTGCGTGCGCTCGGTCCAGTACTGTCCGCCGAGGAGACCGCGCGCTCGTTCGCCCGCCCCGACGCCGAGCACCATCGCGACGAAGCGAGCGACCTATTTCCCCGGGATCGCAAGACCCACGCGGTGCGAGATGCATGGGGCGACGAGAACGTGCTGATCACGATTCACGGCGGCGGACACACGATTCCCCAGCCGCGCTACGCGTTCCCGCGCCTGTTCGGCAGAACCAGCACCGCGGTCGACGCGCCGCTTGAAATCTGGCGCTTCTTCCGCACGATCGCGGCGAACCGCGCGCGCGGCCGCGCCGAAGCAAAGGTCGATGCAGTCAGGCTGACCCGCGAGAAACCGTCGCCACGGCCTCGCGGGGCAGCGAACCGGTACCGGCCGTCGCATCGAACGTCCCGGTGCGTGGAGCTGGCTCAACGCTAAACATTGCTGACGAGACGGAGTATCTTATGCTGTCCAATAATGAGATCAAGCGCTACAGCAGGCACCTCATCATGCCCGAGATAGGAATGGATGGGCAGCGCCGCTTGAAGGCGGCCAGCGTACTGTGCGTCGGCACGGGCGGTCTGGGATCGCCGCTCGCCACTTATCTGGCGGCGGCGGGAGTCGGACGTCTCGGTCTTGTCGACAGCGACGTCGTAGACGTCAGCAACCTGCAGCGACAGATCCTCCATCACACGTGCGACGTCGGCCGCAGAAAAGTGATATCGGCGAAGGAGAAGCTGAACGCGCAGAACCCTGAAATCGAGATTGTCGTTCACGACGCGATGCTGACGCCCGACAACGCGCTGGACATCTGCGCCGGCTACGACATCATCGCCGACGGCAGCGACAACTTCCCCACGCGCTACCTGATCAACGACGCCTGCGTCCTGCTCGACAAGCCGAACGTCCATGCGAGCATTTTCCGGTTCGACGGGCAGGCGACGGTATTCCACGCGAAGCACGGCCCTTGCTATCGATGCCTGTTCGCCGAGGCGCCCCTTCCCGGCGAAGTCCCCAACTGCGCCGAGGGCGGGGTGCTCGGCGTGCTGCCCGGCCTGCTCGGCGTCGTTCAGGCAACGGAGGTCATCAAGCTGATCCTGGGCATCGGAACGCCGCTCATCGGAAGACTGCTGACGTTCGACGCGCTGAGCATGCGCACGCACGAACTGCGGCTCGCCAAGGATCCGGATTGCCCGATCTGCGGCGCCCGCCCCATCATTCGCGACCTGGTGCGCGAGCAGGCCGCTCAGCCCGCTTGCGGAATGCCGCTTCCCGAGACCGCAGAAATCGGGGCGGCGGAATTGCAATCGATGCTGAGCGATCCGTCGATCAAATTGACGCTGCTCGACGTGCGCGATCCGAACGAGTGGGAAATCTGCCGGATCGAAGGCGCAAAGCACATCCCGATGAGTGTTCTGAGCGGGCGCCTGCACGAGGTCGATCCCGCCGCGGACATCATCGTCTATTGCCTTGCGGGCAAGCGCAGCAGCACGGCCGCCGCGCTCCTGCGCCAGGCCGGCTTCGGGAACGTGCGAAGCCTGTCGGGCGGCATCCGCGCCTGGGCGGCTTGCGTCGATCCCGCGATGCCGATTTATTGATCGTGGCGCTCTGACGTGTCGTTTCGATGAACCAAGGGAGAGCAAATGGGAAAGCCATTCAGGAAGTCGGCACGATCCGGCCCGCTCGCCAACGCCCCGGCCTCCCGCATCAACGACGTCCCGCTTTCGAGAGAACCCGCGCGTCCGCCAGCGCGGCACGCGTTACGCCGGATACCTGACGCGCCGCCGAGCGCGCGCGAAATCCGCACGATCTATTGGGCCCTGATGGTGGTCATCGGCCTCGGCACGCTCGATCAGAGCATCGTCGCAACCGCGCTGCCGCGCATCATGTCCGATCTCGGCGACATCGCCAAGAGCTCGTGGATCGTGACCGCCTACGTGCTGTCCTCCACCACGTCGATGCCGCTTTACGGGAAGCTCAGCGACCAGTTCGGCCGCAAGCGGATGATCTTCATCGCGGTGGTGGTGTTCCTCGTCGGCTCGCTGCTGTGCGGCCTATCGCAAAGCCTGACGGAGCTGATCGCGGCGCGCGTGGTGCAGGGCCTGGGCGCGGGGGCTTTCCTGCCATTGAGCCAGACGATCATCGCCGATCTGATTCCGCCCGCACAGCGCGGGCACAAGCAAGGCGGCATCGCTGCGGTTTTCGCCGCGACGAGCGTGATGGGCCCGCTGCTGGGGGGCGTGATCACCGATGCATTGTCGTGGCACTGGATTTTCCTGATCAATCTCCCGGTAGGCGGCGCGGCGCTGTACAACATCGTCCGCAAGCTGCGCCCCGGGCGGCCCGGCGGCGCGCAGCGAATCGATTACCTGGGATCGCTGCTGATGACGGCGGCCGTCACGGCGTTTCTGCTGGTGCTCTCGCTGGGCGGCTCCGCATGGCCGTGGCACTCGCCGCAGGTCTATGGCAGCGCGGGTGCCGGCCTGGTCTTGACCGCGGCACTGCTTGTCCACCTGCGGCGCACAGCGGCGCCGATCCTGCCCCCGAACCTGTTCGACAACACGGTGTTCAACATCGCGTGCATCGTGATGTCGCTGACATTCATGGGCCTGTTCGGGGCGACACTGTTCCTGCCGCTGTTTTCGCAGCTCGTCAGCGGGACGGGAGCGACCGAATCGGGCCTGCTGATGGTGCCGCTGATGCTGGGCGCGGTCATCTCGTCGGTGATGGGCGGCCGCATCCTGGCGCGCATAGGCCGCTACAAGCCCACGCAAATGGCGGGACTGTCGATCGCCATCGTGGCGTTCGCGCTGCTCGCCTGGTCCATCTCGACCCGCCTCAGCTACTGGTTCATCGAGCCCTGCGTCTTCATGCTCGGAATCGGACTGGGTCTCGTCATGCCGAACATGACAGTCGCGGTCCAGAACGCGCTGCCGGTCGCGCAGCGCGGCGTCGGCACCGCGATGCTGACATTCTTTCGCTCGCTGGGCGGGCTGGTCGGGATTGCCGGATCGAGCGCGATCATCGCGAGTCAGTTGCCAGCCACCGAAGCCGCGGCGCGCACGGCGCTCGCTGGGCATCATCTAAGCGGCCCGATCCACCAGGCGGCCGGCGGCCTGGCGGACATCTACCGCAGTTCGATCGCCGAAACGTTCGCGGTCGGCTCGGCGATCGTCGCGCTCGCCCTTGTCGTGCTGTTACGGCTGCCCGAGCTTGCGCTCGTGGATCGGGACGACGCGCCGCCTGACGCCCAGGGAGCGCCCGCACATGATTGAGCCCGCTCGGCCACAACGCCCCTTCCGTTTTGCACGCGACGGCCCTTGCGACGATCGACGCGGAAATCGGCGCGACGGCGACGCCCATCGGCGGCCGGCTGCGCCGATGCGTCCAGCATTGCGCATCCGCGCGCCGGGCTTTTGCGCGCGTCGCGCGCCACCTCATCGTCGGTGGTACGTCCCATGAGCCGCGCCCACGCGGTGGAAGTGCGATCTTGCGCACGGACCGGCGAACCGCATCGGTTCCATGCGACGGTCGACAAATACGTCCCCGAATATCGATTTCGCATATAAATATAGAAATCCAATAGAACTATTAATTCAATCGAATCATCCGGTCTTGGAGAGGGACATGGATAATGTAGAAATATATCGATTTCCAAATATAAAATTCGATGCGAGCAAAGAATCCGAACCCTCGCAAAATCAGGACGCGATGGACGATCTCCGGCGGGGTCAGACTGACGCCGCCGCGCCTGCGGGGCCGGACAGTTTTTTCAGCGGCGCGCATGTCGGCAGCCTGATGCTCGGCACGCTTCGCTACCCGGCGACAATCTCGAACGGCCTCGTCACACATGAGGCCATCCGGACCATACAGCGCACCCATTGCAGTGATTGCGATCACTATTTCTTCTGCGCCTCCCGCGAGCATGCGTGGCAGTCGACATCCGAAACCGGCATCGTTCGCATCGACGCCCGACAGCTCTTCTTTGCCGACCCGGCTCGGCCGCTGTGCATCGACGTTCAGTCCGGCGACGTCGTCATCCTGATCGTTCCGCGCAATTTCATCCCCATCGATCTCTCCTCGCGGCACGGCACCGTATTTTCCGGGCTGATGGCGTCGCTCGCCTCCCAGTACATCGTCGGTCTCGCGGAGCACGTCGGCGCCATCTCCCATGCCGAATCGAAAGCCATCGGCGACGTCACGCTGAATATGCTGCTGGCCGCGACATCTGCGGCCCACGACCCTATCGGGCCCGTTCGAACGAACCTGGAAATCGAATTGACCAGGAAAGTCAAAACCTACATCAACAACCATCTGGAATCGCCGAAATTGTGCGTCGATTCCATTTGCCATGACATCGGCCTCTCGCGCGCCGCGCTATATCGATTATTTTCGAGGGAAAATCTGGGCGTCGCCGAATACATCAAACTTCTTCGACTGAGAAAGATTTATTACATCCTGAGACACTCGACCGAATCCCGCATCCGGATTTCCGAACTCGCCGACCGCTATGGGTTTTGCTACAACTCCTCGTTCGCGAAATTGTTCAAACGTCAGTTCGGCTGCGCGCCGTCGGAGATCAGGCGGAATACCGCGGTCAAGCCGCGCTCGGGCAACGGCAAGGCAACGCAACACGACGTGCCGCTCGATTTCAACGAGCGGCGCCACTTTCCCACTGGAGCTTCCTGAGAAGGCGAACTCGCCGTATCGCGCCGCATCGTCGCTCGCGACAATCGAGCGCGGCCGCCTATTGCCCGCCGCCCAAATGGTCGCCCAGGCGCAGGCGGCGCTCCTCGACCCGCCCCTCGAAAGCCTCGCCGGTCTTGTCGTTCACGTACATCACCTGATACCAGTGCTTGTACGGCTTGTAGACCGTCACGATATCGCCGGGTACGACAAAAATGCGCCTGGTGACGCAAGCCGACGCCGGAGCCGAATGGAAGTACGCGCGTCCCGAACCCGTCACCGTCGCAGAAAGCGGCGGCCTGAAATTGTCGTCGGGGCCACTGGTCGCGCTGTTGAGCCGCCGGCTGCCCGCGGCTTGCCGAACGCGTTTTCACGGCCGGCGCCGCAACGATCCGGACATCGAACGAAAAGCGGTTCGCCCGCGTCAGCCCGCTTTCGCGGCGCGCTTTCTCTTCGCCGCGCTCGCGGCCGCTGGCGCTTGCGGCGGCGGCGCTCCCGTGCGCAACAGGAACTGCACCACATGATCGGCGAGCGCGTCGAGCCCCAGCGCCCCATCCGGCTTGTACCACTGCGCGACCCAGTTCAACGCGCCGAACATCAGCAACCGGTCGACCGGCGTCGGCGCGGGCCAGTCGCCCGCCGCCCGCAGCCGTGCGATCACGCCGTCCCATACCGCCTCGTAACGATCCTTCAGCTTCAGCACCTTCGCCTGCATCGCTTCGTCGAGCGACTTCCATTCGTACAGCAGCACCGGAATGAAATCGTGATCGGGCGATACGAGCGTCTGCAAGTGCGTGTGCACGAGCGCGCGAAACGCGTCGCGCGCGGGCAGGTTCTCGACGTCGAGCGCCTCGATCCGCGCGAGCGCGTTCGACATCCCCTGCTCCATCACGGCAACGAGAATGTCCTGCTTCGTCTTGAAGTAATAGAACCAGCTTCCCGCCTGCACGCCTGCTGCTGCGGCGATGTCGCGGACCGTCGTTCGTTCGTATCCCTGCGTGCGGAACAGCTTCGCGGACTTGAGGATCAGCTCGTCGCGCAGCGTCGCGCTCTCGCCCTTCACGGGACGCCCGCGCTTGCGCGCGGCCTGAGGTATGGCGCTCATGGAATCACAATGCGATGTTTCGAACCGGCGCTCGCCGCCGCGAAGCCGCGGCGACGCCCGTCATTCGAGCGATTATCGGCGAGTTTCAAACGCTTGCAAAGCCGATCCGCCCGCGCGCGCCGTTTGACCGAGCCAAACAAGCGACGAGCGGCCGCTCTCGTGGCAACGCATGTGCGTTCCGTATGCAAACAGCCCCTAGTACTCGAGCTGCCGCGCGGCGAGGTCCTTCATGATCTCCTCCGCGCCGCCGCCGATCATGTTGACCTTCACCTCGCGGTAAATGCGCTCGGGCCGCGTGCCGCGCATGTAGCCCATGCCGCCGAGGATCTGCACGGCGGCGTCCGCGCAGAACTGCATCGTCTGCGTGGCGAAATTCTTCAGCATGCAGATCGTCGCGACGAGCTCCGGCGCGCGCCTGTCGACGTGATCGATCTGCCACGCGCATTGCTCGAGCCAGGCGCGCGTCGCGCCGATGCGCATCGCCATGTCGACGAGCTTGTGCCGAATCACCTGATGATCGGCCACGCGCTGCCCGAACGTCCTTCGCTGCCGCGCCCAGTCGAGCGCGTCGTCGTAGCAGACTTGCGCGAAGCCGAGCGCCGACGCGGCGAGGCTGAAGCGCTCGAGATTGAAGTTCTGCATGACAAGCGCAAAGCCGCCGCCCTCCGGGCCGATCAGGTTCGCAGCCGGCACGCGGCAATCGTCGAAGCGCAGATGCGCGGTATCGGACGCCCACCAGCCCATTTTCTTCAACGGCGTCTTCGACAAGCCCGGCGTACCGTCTTCGACGAGCAGCAGCGACAGCCCCTTCGCGCCCAGCGCACCCGGATCGGTGCGCACGGCAACCGTGTAGTAATCGGCGCGGATGCCCGACGTGATGAACACCTTCTCGCCGTTCACGACGTAGCGATCGCCGTCGCGCATCGCGCTCGTGCGCAGCGCGGCGACGTCCGAGCCGCCGCCCGGCTCCGTGATCGCGAGCGCCGAGACCTTGCGGCCCGCGAGAATGCCGGGCAGCACGCGCGCCTTCAGTTCAGCGCTGCCAGCATGCGCGATCGGCGGCGCGCCGATCGTGTGCGACATCAGCGAGCTGACGACGCCGCCCGCGCCGCAGCGCGCAAGCTCGATCGAGCAGATCAGCCGATGGAACATGTCGACGCTCTCGATCCCGCCGTATGCGTCCGGAAAACCGATGCCTAGCAGCCCGACTTGCGCTGCCTTCTCGTACAGCTCGCGCGGAAACTCGCCCGCCTCGTCCCAGTCGTTCACGTAAGGCGAGATCTCCTTGGCGACGAAGCGGCGCAGCGTGTCCTGCCATTCGATGTGTTCGGGCCGGTAGTACGCCGGGTTCGGGGTCATGGGATGCATCGGTGCCTCCTGTCGGTTCGCCGGGCCGGCCTTCCGGGGGCCCGCTTTCCGGGGGGAACGGCCTTCGCGGAACGGCGCCGTTCGTGCCGATTCTAGGAACCCTCTAAAAATAAATCAACCGATTGATTTATTGGATTCGCGGCGCTACGATGCGCACATCGCACGGCGGCATCCGGCTCCCCCGGCGAACGCGCCGCAGCAGCGAAAGGCCGTGGTCGCCAGCGGCGCTCGTGCTCGCCACGCGCACCGCGCGGGCGAGCACAAGCGCCGTTTCCGGACGATCTGTTTCCCGACTGACGGAAGACTTCCCATGGGATATCGCTCACAACTTCGCGCAGGCAGCTTCGACGGCAAGGTCGCGCTCGTCACGGGCGGCGGCAGCGGCATCGGCCGCTGCTGCGCGCACGAGCTCGCATCGCTCGGCGCGCACGTCGTGCTGCTCGGCCGCAACGCGGACAAGCTCGCGAACGTGTCGGCCGAGATCCACGAGGACGGCGCTCGCGCGGACGCGATCGCATGCGACATCCGCGACGAGGACGGCGTCCGGCGGGCGGTCGCGCAGATCGTCGAGCGGCACGGTCGCGTCGATCTGCTCGTCAATAACGCGGGCGGCCAGTTTCCCGCGCCGCTCGAGCAGATCAGCGCGAAAGGCTGGCAGGCGGTGCTGAACACGAACCTGCTCGGCGGCTTTCTCGTCGCGCGCGAGTGCTATCTGCAATCGATGAAGCCGCGCAAGACGGGCGCGATCGTCAACATCATCGCCGACATGTGGCACGGGATGACCGGCATGGGCCACAGCGGCGCCGCGCGCGCCGGCATGCTGAATTTCACCGAGACGGCCGCCGCCGAATGGGCGCCCGTGCGCGTGAACGCGGTCGCGCCCGGCTGGATCGCGTCGAGCGGCATGGACACGTATCCCGATTCGATCAAGCCGATGCTGCGCGGCCTGCCGAAGATGGTGCCGCTCGGCCGCATCGGCAACGAAGCCGAAGTGTCGGCTGCGATCGCGTTCCTGCTGTCGGACGCCGCGTCGTTCATCAGCGGCGCGTGCCTGCGCGTCGACGGCGGCGCGCCGAATGCGCGCCGTCACTTCGCGATGCAGCCCGCCGACGCGAACGCGCCGTTCGACGGCTTCCATCGCGCGACCGTGCCCGAACTCTTCAAGCGCTGACATGCCGATCTTCGACTCCCGCCTCGACACCGCAAGCGCCGCGTTCCGCGACAACGCCGATCACATGCGCACGCTGATCGCGCAATGGCACGCGCTGAACGCACGCGCCGCGGACGAATCGGCGAAGGCCGGCCCGCGCTTCGACAAGCGCGGGCAACTGCTGCCGCGCGAGCGGCTCGCGCTGCTCGTCGACGCCGGCGCGCCGTTTCTCGAGCTCGCATCGCTCGCCGGCTATCTGGTCGGCGAAAGCGACCCGGACAAGTCGGTGCCAGGCGCGGGACTCATCGGCGGCATCGGCTACGTGAGCGGCACGCGCTGCATGATCGTCGTCGCCGATTCGGGCATCGACGCGGGCGCGCTGCAACCGATGGGCCTCGAAAAATTCCAGCGGCTGCAGCGAATCGCGCTCGAGCACCGGTTGCCGTTCGTGCATCTCGTCGAATCGGCGGGCGCGAACCTGATGCAATACCGCGTCGAGGAATTCATTCATGGCGGCCGCCATTTCTTCCAGCTCGCGAAGCTGTCCGCCGCCGGCATTCCGGTGCTCACGCTCGTGCACGGCTCGTCGACCGCGGGCGGCGCGTACATGCCGGGGCTGTCCGACTACGTCGTGATGGTGCGCGGCCGCGCGAAGGCGTTTCTCGCCGGCCCGCCGCTGCTGAAGGCCGCGACGGGCGAGATCGCGACCGACGAGGAGCTCGGCGGCGCGACGATGCATGCCAGCGTGTCGGGTCTCGCCGAATACGTCGCGGACGACGACGCCGACGGCATCCGGCTCCTGCGCGAGCTCGTCGACAAGCTCGGCTGGCGCGAACGCGAAGCGGCGCTGCCCACGGGCGTGGAGCCCGCGCTCGATTCCGAAGGACTGCTCGGCATCCTGCCGCGCGACGGCAAGAAGCCCGTCGACATGCGCGAGGTGATCGCGCGGATCGTCGACGCATCGGATTTTCTGGAGTTCCAGCCGTCGTACGGGCCGTCCACCGTCTGCGCGCACGCGCACCTCCACGGCATGCCCGTCGGCATCGTGACGAACAACGGCCCGCTCGATCCCGCCGGCGCGACGAAGGCGACGCACTTCATTCAGGCGTGCTGCCAGAGCGACGTGCCGCTCGTCTATCTGCAGAACACGACGGGCTTCATCGTCGGCAAGGAGTCCGAACGCGCGGGAATGATCAAGCACGGCGCGAAGATGATCCAGGCGGTATCGAACGCGACCGTCCCGCAGGTCACGATTCTCTGCGGCGCATCGTTCGGCGCCGGCAATTACGGAATGTGCGGCCGCGGCTTCGATCCGGCGTTCGTGTTCTCGTGGCCGAACGCGCGCACCGCGGTGATGGGCGCCGAGCAGGCGGCGCTCACGATGGCGATCGTGACGGAAGGCGCGGCGCGCGCGAAAGGCATCGAGCCCGACCGCGCGCGGATCGACGCGCTGCGCGAGAAGATCGTCGCGAATTTCGAGCGCCAGACGCACGCGTTCTACACGTCCGGCCGCATGCTCGACGACGGCGTCATCGATCCGCGCGACACGCGCCGCGTGATCGCACTGGCGCTCGCCGTCTGCCGCGCCGGCCGCCGCCAATCAGTCCAGCCGCTCACGTTCGGCGTCGCCCGCCCCTGATCTGGAGACATCATGCACTTCACCGAAGAACACGAAGCGATCTCGCGCACCGTCAGGCGTTTCATCGAGCAGGAGGTCAATCCGCACGTCGACGAATGGGAGGAAGCCGGCATCTTTCCCGCGCACGACGTGTTCGGCAAGCTCGGCGCGCTCGGCATGCTCGGCCTGAGCAAGCCCGCCGCGTTCGGCGGCGGCGGCCTCGACTACAGCTACGAGCTCGTGATGGCCGAGGCGCTCGGCGTCTGCGCGGCGGGCGGCGTGCCGCTCGCGATCGGCGTGCAGACGAACATGGCGACGCCCGCGCTCGCGCGCTTCGGCTCCGACGCATTGCGCGACGAGTTTCTCGCGCCCGCGATCGCGGGCGAGCAGGTGTCGTGCATCGGCGTATCGGAGCCGGGCGCGGGCTCGGACGTCGCGTCGATCCGCACGAGCGCGCGCCGCGACGGCAACGACTACGTGATCAGCGGCACGAAGCTCTGGATCACGAACGGCACGCAGGCCGACTGGATGTGCTGCCTCGCGAACACGTCGGACGGGCCGCCGCACCGAAACAAATCGCTGATCGTCGTGCCGCTGAAATCGAAGGGCGTGCACATCGAAAAGAAGATCCGCAAGATCGGCATGCACTCGTCGGACACCGCGCAGATCTTTTTCGACGACGTGCGCGTGCCGCGCCGCAACCTGATCGGCGAGGAAGGCCAGGGCTTCACGTACCAGATGCTGCAGTTCCAGGAGGAGCGGCTCTACGGCGCGGCGGCCGCGCTCGTCGTGCTCGATCGTTCGATCGACGAAACAATCGACTACACGCGCCAGCGCAAAATCTTCGGGCGGCCGGTGCTCGATCATCAGGTCGTCCATTACCGGCTCGCCGAGCTGAAGACCGAGGTCGAGGCGCTGCGCGCGCTCACGTATCGCGCAACGGAGCTGTACGTGCAAGGCGGCGACGTGACGACGCTCGCGTCGATGGCGAAGCTGAAGGCGGGACGCCTCGCGCGCGAAGTCACCGACAGTTGCCTGCAGTTCTGGGGCGGCATGGGCTTCGCATGGGAATCGAGCATCTCGCGCACGTACCGCGACACGCGCCTCTTCTCGATCGGCGGCGGCGCGGACGAAGTGATGCTCGGCATCATCTGCAAGAAGCTCGGCACGCTGCCGCGGGAGTGACGCGCGATGACCTGGACGACTTCCTCGACGCTCGCGCCGCTGCATGTCGCGCACGCGAACGGCATCGTGTTCGCGACATTGAATCGGCCCGCCAGGCGCAACGCGCTGAGCGACGATCTCGTCGCGGCGCTCGACGCGGAGTGCGAGCGCGCGGCCCGTGACGACACCGTGCGCGCGTTCGTGCTGCGCGGCGCGGGCGGCGTGTTCTGCGCGGGCGGCGATTTCGGCGGCTTCAGCGCGATGATGCGCGAGCCGGCGCCCGTCGGCGAGCCGGACCCGATCGCGGCGTCGAATCGCCGGTTCGGCGCATTGCTCGACAAGCTCGCGGCGTTGCCGATGCCGACGCTCGCCGTCGTCGAAGGCGCGGCGGCGGGCGGCGGCTGCGGGCTCGCGGCCGCATGCGATCGCGTGCTGATCGCGAGCGACGCATATCTTTCGATACCCGAAACATCGCTCGGGCTGCCGCCCGCACAGATCGCGCCGTTCATCGTCGCGCGCGCGGGCGCCGCGCGCGGCCGCTGGCTGATGCTGACGGGCCGCCGTCTGTCGGCCGCCGACGCGCTGCATGCGTGCCTCGTCGACGAAATCGCGGGCGCGGACGGCATCGACCGGCTGTTGCGCAGCGAGCTTGCGCGCGTGCTCGCATGCGAACCGGCCGCGCAGCGCGCGACGAAGCGCATCGTCGCCACCGCGTTGCGCCGCGAGCGCGGCGCCGTCCTCGATGCGGCCGCCGGCGAGTTCGCGGCCGCGCTGCGCTCGGGCGCCGTCGCCGAAGGGCTCGCCGCGTTGTCCGGCAAGCGCTTGCCCCACTGGGCGAGCGACGCGCCCGCGCCGCCGGAGACGCGATGAGCGCGCGCCGCTTCACCCGGCTCCTGATCGCGAACCGCGGCGAGATCGCGGTGCGCATCGCGCGCACCGCACGGCGGCTCGGCATCGCGACGATCGCGGTCCATTCCGAAGCGGATGCGCGCAGCCCGCACGTCGCCGCCTGCGACGACGCGGTAGCAATCAGCGGCGCGACGCCCGCCGAGCCGTATCTGTCGATCGACAAGCTGATCGACGCCGCGCTGAAAAGCGGCGCGCAGGCGATTCATCCGGGCTACGGCTTCCTGTCCGAGAATGCGGCGTTCGCGCGACGCATCGCCGACGCGGGCCTCGTGTTCGTCGGCCCGCGCGCCGACTCGATCGACGCGATGGGCGACAAGGCGCGCGCGCGCCGCCGGATGGCCGCGGCCGGCATTCCGGTCGTGCCCGGCTACGACGGCGACGATCAGGGCGAAGCGCGCATCCTTTCGGAAGCCGAACGAATCGGCTGTCCGGTAATGCTGAAGGCGGCGGCGGGCGGCGGCGGGCGCGGGATGCGCCGCGTCGATACGCGAGACGCGCTGCCCGCCGCGCTGAAGCTCGCGGTGTCCGAGGCGCGGCACGCGTTCGGCGACGGCCGGATGATCGTCGAGCGCGCGGTGATCGAGCCGCGCCACGTCGAGGTGCAGATATTCGCCGATGCGCACGGCCACGTCGTCCATCTCGGCGAGCGCGATTGCTCCGTGCAGCGCCGTCATCAGAAGATCGTCGAGGAAGCGCCGTCGCCAGTGGTCGACGCCGCGCTGCGCGCGCGGCTAGGCGCCACGGCCGTGGCCGCCGCGCGCGAGATCGGCTACGTCGGCGCGGGCACCGTCGAATTCCTGCTCGATCGCGAAGGCCGGTTCTACTTCATGGAAATGAACACGCGGCTGCAAGTCGAGCATCCGGTGACGGAGCTGATCACCGGGCAGGATCTCGTCGAATGGCAACTGCGCGTCGCGCAGGGCGACGCGTTGCCGCTCGCGCAGCAGGACATCCGGCTCGACGGCCACGCGATCGAAGTGCGTCTCTGCGCGGAAGATCCCGCCGACGATTTCCTGCCGCGCACGGGCAGCGTGCTGACGTGGCGGCCGGGCCGCCATGCGCGCTGCGATCATGCGCTCGCTGACGGCATCGCGATCAGCCCGTTCTACGACTCGATGCTCGGCAAGCTGATCGCGCACGGCGGCTCGCGCGCGCAGGCGCTCGACCGGCTCGCGCACGCGCTCGACGACACGGTACTGCTCGGCGTGCCGACCAACCGCGCGTTTCTCGCGCGCGTGCTGCGGCATCCCGCATTCGCCGACGGGCGCGCGGTATCCACCGCGTTCGTCGCCGAGCACTTCCCCGACAACGACAGCCGCCGCTGCGCGCCGACGGAAGCGGCGTGGGCGATCGCCGCGTGGCTGTCGGTCGCCGCCGTCGATCGCGCCGACGCGTTGCCGCCGGCGTGGCGCGGCTGGCGCAACGGCGCGCCGCTGCCTGTGCCGTATCGGCTGTCGTCGGCAAACGCGACCGCGAACGCAAACGCGGGCGCGGAGCACGCGCAGGCGCGACGCGGCATCGTGACGATCGATCGGCAGCGCGCCGTCGTGCACGCGCACGGCCGCTCGCCGATCGCGCTCGATGCTGCCCGGCCCGCGCGCCCCGGCGAGCCGTCGACGGTCGCGATCGACGGCCGCGCGCACGCGTGCTGCTTCGCGATCGCGCACGGCCGCCTGTGGCTGCAAGTCGACGGCGTCGATCACGCGTTCGCGATCCACAACCGCGAAGGCCGGGCGAGCGCCGGCGCGGCCGGCGGCGACGGCGTGCTGCGCGCGCCGATGAACGGCCGCGTGATCGCGGTCGACATCGACGAAGGCGCGACAGTCCGCGCCGGGCAGACCGTCATGGTGCTCGAAGCGATGAAGATGGAGCACGCGATCACCGCGCCGTTCGCGGGCCGGGTCGCGTCGCTCGGCACGCGCGCGGGCGAGCAGGTCGCGCCCGGCCAGGTGCTCGCGCAACTCGAGCCGCAAGCCGGCTGAATGCGGCCGCATTCGATACAAGGAGATTTTCCGATGAGCCATCCCGTCGTCATCACGTGCGCGCTGAACGGCATCTTCACGGACCCGAAGCAATTCAACGTGCCCGTCACGCCCGAGCAGATGGCGCGCGAAGCAAAGGGCGCGTACGACGCCGGCGCGTCGTGCGTGCATGTGCACTTCCGCCGGCAGGAGCCGGACCGCGGCCACCTGCCTTCGTGGGACCCGCGGCTCGCGGCCGAGATCGCGCAGGCGATCCGCGAGGCGTGCCCAGGCGTGATCTTCAATCAGTCGACGGGCATCGTCGGGCCGAACGTCGACGGGCCGCTCGCGTGCATCCGCGCGATCCGCCCGGAGATCGCCGCATGCAACGCAGGCTCGCTCAACTATCTGAAGGTGAAGGCGGATGGCGCATGGGCATGGCCGCCGATGCTGTTCGACAACCCGGTCGAGAAAGTCGCTTCGTTTCTCGCGACGATGGCCGAGACGGGCGCGGTGCCCGAGTTCGAATGCTTCGATACCGGCATCGTCCGCTGCATCGACATGTACGCGCGCGCCGGCCTGTTCGAGGGACGATCGAACTACAACTTCGTGATGGGCGTAGAGTCGGGCATGCCCGCCGATCCCGAGCTGCTGCCGATCCTGATCCGGCTGCTGCGTCCGGATTCGACGTGGCAAGTCACCGCGATCGGCCGCGCGAACATCTGGGCGCTGCATCGGCGCACGGCCGAGCTCGGCGGGCAATTGCGCACCGGGCTCGAAGACACGTTCTATCTGCCGGACGGCGCGCGCGCGACGTCGAACGCGCGGCTCGTCGACGCGATCGCGACGATCGCGCGCGAAGCCGGGCGCGAGATCGCATCGCCGCGGGATGCGCGGCGGATACTCGGCACGCACGCGATACACATGATCGAAAGGTGAGCATTTTCGGGAGACGATCGAATCCGCCCCGAACCGGCGAAAACCGGCGCGCGTCGGCGCGGTTCGAATGCGCCGGATAGGCCAAGGCAACGAACGACACACGAACCGGGACCGCGGCCGCGTTGCGCGCACGCGGCTCGCAAGGAGACGACATTGACCTCGATCGCCCTGGGCAACCTGCCCCTCGAACGCCTTCAGCACTGGGAACGCGCGCGCGCCGACGACGTATGGCTCGTGCAGCCGACGGGCGGCGGCGACGTGCGCCGCTTCACGTGGCGCGAGGCCA
The DNA here is from genome assembly GCF_001513745.1 of Burkholderia humptydooensis. Classification (NCBI taxonomy): domain Bacteria; kingdom Pseudomonadati; phylum Pseudomonadota; class Betaproteobacteria; order Burkholderiales; family Burkholderiaceae; genus Burkholderia; species Burkholderia humptydooensis. Next base: position 2,686,308 of record NZ_CP013382.1, read on the forward strand.
TCGACGAAGCGCGCCGCATCGCCGCACATCTGCGCGCGCTCGATCTGCCGCGCGGATCGAACATCGCGATCCTGTCGAAAAACTGCGCGCACTGGATACTCGCCGATTTCGCGATCTGGCTGAGCGGCCACGTGTCGGTGCCGATCTATCCGACGCTCGGCGCCGAATCGGTCCGGCAGGTGCTCACGCACTGCGAAGCGGCGGCGCTGTTCGTCGGCAAGCTCGACGCGTGGGAGCCGATGCGCGCGGGCGTGCCGCCGCAGGTGCGCAGCATTGGCCTGCCCTGTCTGTCCGATGCGTCGTCCGTCGGCGCGACGTGGGACGACATCGTCCGCGACACGGCGCCGCTCGCGGAGCACGTGACGCGCGCGGCCGACGAGCTCGCGACGATCGTCTACACGTCGGGCACGACCGGCGACCCGAAAGGCGTGATGCTGACGTTCGGCGCGCTCGGCTGGTGCGTCGAGCCGGTCTTCGACCTGATCCAGATCGGCCCGGACGACCGGATGATCTCGTATCTGCCGCTGTCGCACGTCGCCGAGCGCGGCTACGTCGAAATGCTGTCGGTGCGCGCGGGCTTCACGATCTACTTCAGCGAATCGCTCGATACGTTCATCGCCGATCTGCAACGCGCGCGGCCGACGTTCTTCATCTCGGTGCCGCGCCTATGGGCGAAGTTCCGGCACGCGGTGGCGAACCGCCTGCCGCCAGGGCCGATTCCCGACGCGATGAAGCCGCTGATCCTGCAGCAGCTCGGCCTCGATCAGGTCCGCCTCGCCGCGAGCGCCGCCGCGGCGATCGAGCCCGCGCTGCTCAATTGGTATCGCGATCTCGGGCTCGAGCTGCTCGAAGGCTACGGGATGAGCGAAGTGTGCGGCGTGTCGCACTCGTGCCGGCAGCACGACATGCGGCCCGGCTATGTCGGCGCGCCGGTGCGGGACGTCGAGAGCCGCCTCGCCGCGACGGGCGAGATCGAGATCCGCTCGCCCGGCAACACGATCGGCTATTACAGGCGCCCCGATCTGAGCGCCGCGCTCTTCACGCCCGACGGCTTCGTGCGCAGCGGCGACAAGGGCGAGCTCGACGAAGCGGGCCGCCTGAAGATCACCGGGCGCGTAAAGGAAATCTTCAAGACGAGCAAGGGCAAGTACATCGCGCCGTCGCCGATCGAGAGCCGGCTCGCGACGCATCCGTTCGTCGACGCGTGCTGCGTGGTCGGCGCGGGGCTGCCGCAGCCGTGCGCGCTCGTGTCGCTGTCCGACGAGGGCCGCCGGTTCGACGGCGACGGCCGGCGCGCGGCGCTCGAGACATCGCTCGGCGAGCATCTCGAGCGCGTCAACGCAAGCCTCGACGATCACGAGAAGCTGCGCTTCGTCGTGGTCGTCGATTCGATCTGGAACGAGACGAGCGGCTTCGTCACGCCGACGTTCAAGGTGCGCCGCAATCGTGTGGAGGCGCGGTATGCGCCGTTTCTCGAGGCGTGGGATGCGCGCGGGGCGGCGGTCGTTTGGGAGTCCGATGGGGTTTGACGCGTGAGAACACTGCGGGCGTGAACAAGAAACGTAGCCGGCGAAACCGGCAAGAACAGGTTCAACCGCGTCAATCTTCCCGCCCACCACGGTGGACCATCGCGTGCAACGGTCCGCCGCAAAACTACGCGCGGTCCCTGCGGGCCGCGGAGCACGCCGGCCGATAACGCTCGACGCGCCGTCGCCGCCCGCCAGGAACGCTCCCAAGCACCAGCGCACAGCCGCTCATGATGATGACGGCTCCGATGATCTGGGCGTTCGAGAGGTTCTCGCCCAGCAGAAGCGCCCCGACAAGTACGGCCACGACCGTCACCGCGAATTCGACGCTGATCGCTCGCGTCGCGCCAATCGCCGACACGAGCTTGAAATAGACGACGTAAGCAAATCCGCTCATGACGCTTCCGAGCACGAGCAGATACCCATAATCGACGATATGCGGCACCGAAGCGACCGGCGCGAGCGCGACCAGCGGCAGGGTGAATAAACCGCCGAACAGAAATGAGCCTGCGGTCACTTCCAACGACCCGACATTTTTCAGTCGACTGCTGGTGTAATTGCTGCCGATTGCGGCGCAAAGCGAGCCAAGCAGCGAACTGACACAACCGGATGCAAATGATCAGTCCCACGATTGCGTCGCTGCAAAAAATCGCCGCCAGCTTCCAACTCCCCGTCACATCGTTGATTGACGCGAGCGCCGACGAGCCGACGAGGATCTTCTATAAGCACGAGGACCTGACCGTCGTCGCACTCGGCAAGCACACGATTCGACAGATCGGCCGGAACTTGAGCCGGCGCGCGTTGCAGATGATGGAAGACACCTATGAGCCAGGGGCCGACACCGGCGATGCGATGCTCAGCCATGCCGGCGAGGAAGCCGGACTGGTCATCCGGGGACATCTGGAAGTGACGGTCGGCGACCAGGTGGCCGTACTCGGCCCAGGCGAAGCCTATTTCTTCGAGAGTCGGATTCCTCATCGATTCCGAAATAGAGGCAACGAAACGTGCGTCGTCGTTGCGGCAGCCACGCCGCCGAGCCTGTAGGCGCCGCGGCTGGCCGCCGTGTGGCATCGCCCGATCGCCTGTCAGCGACGACAAACATCGGGCGCGTGCCGACATCCTCCCGCTCCCTCAATCGCCGCAGGATCGATCGTGTTCCGGTTGCGCACCGGCGACGCTTTTCGTCATCGGCAGGCTCCTCGCGCGGCCGGCCGACGCCGGCTGCGCCCCGTTCAGACGAGCGGCAGCTTCAACACGTCGTCGGTCGCCATCACGTCGCCGAACGTGTCGTCGACGGTCGCGAGCGCGGCGCGATGCAGGTCGGCGTGCGGCAGCACGCTGCCGTCCGCGCGATCGAGATCGCGCGTCGCGCACGCGTCGTCGACGACGATCACGTCGTAGCCGAGCGGCACCGCGTCGCGCGCGGCACCCGACACGCACGCATGCGTCATCAGGCCCGCGATGATCAGCGTCTCGACGCCGGCGGCCTTCAGGCGCGCATCGAGGTCGGTCGTCGGAAACGCGCTGACGGACGTCTTGCGCAGCACCTGATGATTCGCCGCCGGTTGCAGCTCCGCGTGGAAGCGCACGCCGTCGCCGTCCTCGGCGAACACCGGGCCGCCGGCGGGCGTCACGTGCTGAATGTGGAACACGCGGATGCCGGCGCGATCGGCGTGCGCGACGAGACGCCGCGTGTTGCGCAGCGCGCGGTCGCCGTCGGGAATCGGCAGCTTGCCGCTGAAATATTCGTTCTGGAAATCGATCACCAGCAGCGCGGCGCTCGCGGCTTCGATTGCCTGCGGAGCGCTCGCGCCGGCCAGGGTGCGAATGGTGGGATGGCTCATCGTGAATCTCCTCGTGAATGAAGCGCGACGCACGCCCATCGTCCGTCGCTGCGCGTCTCGCCTGCGCGGCGGCGAAACAGACGTCAGTATCCGGACCCGGCACCGGCCGCGAAAGTGGCCCGAGAGACAACATGTGATAGGATCGGGCCACTTTTCCGCACTGCCGTCTCGCTCGCCATGCATACCGTCGCGGTCATCGCATTCGAAGGCATCAGCCCGTTCCACCTGTCGGTGCCGTGCATCGTGTTCGGCGACGACCTCGCGCGGCTCGGCGCGCCGCGCTATCGCTTGCTGATCTGCGGCGAGAAAACAGGGCTCGTGCCGACGATGTCGGGCTTCAGCATCGACGTGCCGCACGATCTGTCGGTGCTCGCCGAAGCGGACACGGTGATCGTGCCGGCGTGGCGCGATCCGTGCGAGCGGCCGCCCGAGGCGCTGCTGGACGCGCTGCGCGTCGCGCACCGGCGCGGCGCGCGAATCGCGGGCCTGTGCCTCGGCACGTTCATCCTCGCGGAAGCCGGCCTGCTCGACGGCCGCACCGCAACGACGCACTGGGTATGGGGCGACGATTTCGCGCAGAAGTACCCGAAGATCCGGCTCGACCGGAAGGTGCTGTACATCGACGACGGCAACATCCTCACGTCGGCGGGCACCGCGGCGGCGATCGACTGCTGCCTGCATCTGCTGCGCCGCGATCACGGCGCGGACGTCGCGAACCACGTCGCGCGCCGGATGGTCGTCGCGCCGCACCGGCACGGCGGGCAGGCGCAATACATCGAACAGCCGCTGCCGAAGGCGACGGCTGGCGACCCCTTGAGCGCAGTGCTCGACTGGGCGATCGAGCATCTCGAACAGCCGCTGTGCGTCGACGCGCTGGCGGCGCGCGCGGGCATGAGCCGCCGCAACTTCACGCGGCGCTTCAAGACGAAGACCGGCACGACGGTGTCGCAATGGCTGCTGAATCATCGGCTGACGGCCGCGCAGCGGCTGCTCGAGACGAGCGACAAGACAGTCGAGCGCATCGCGGAGACCGTCGGGTTCGGATCGACCGTGTCGCTGCGGCAGCACTTCACCGCCGCCTATTCGATTTCGCCGGGCGCGTATCGGAAGCAGTTCGGCCGCGGTTTCGCCGCCGCGAGCTGACGCGCCGGCCGGGTGATCGCCGTCGCTCGGCGCCCCGAACGCGCCCACGTGCGCGACACAATGCCGAATGAAGTGCGAATAAATCAATTCAATCCGGCATTGAATCGAAATCGTGCTCGCTCGGCGGCAGACGAATTCATTCCATTTATTTAATCGACGCCCATTTCAATACCGCGCGGCCGGACGTTATCCGAACCCGATTCCGAAACCGCTTCCGAACCCGAATCGAAAAAAAGCAGATCGGCTCACGAATCGAGTATTTCTTCGGTTTCAGGAATCGTTTCCAGCATCCGGGCAACCGTCTTCACATCGTCATCAGCATCCAATCGGGCCCCGTCCACCGTTCAACGCAACGAAACGACGAAACGCAGACTAGAAAGACCGGCAAACGCTGGAAACGGTTTCCGGCCGCCTTTATCCATTTACGCATTCAAATCCGCACGCCGTCTTGATAATTTGTTTCGGTTCACCAAACACTTCAGCATTGACGATAGGAAAATTCATATTGAGTTTCGAATATCGCCAATGAAAGATGTACCAAACAATTTGCTGAGAGACATCCGATGAGTTCCGGCCAGCCTCCGTCCACGAACGAAGGTGCGAGCCAGCCCGAGGGTGCGATCGGAAGCGCGATTCCCGCGTCTTTTTCTTCCGGCTCGCATGGCTTCGCCCGCACGACAACGATCTCGCCCCGCTCCGCCGTCCGCCTCGATCGCCGCATCGCCGCCGCCGTCACGCTGCTCCCCGCGTTGGGCACGGTCGCCGCGATCGCGTCATGGATCGGCGGTCATGGGCCGGGCGCCGTCGAATGGATCGTGTTCGCGATCTTCTATTTCGCAACCGCGCTCGGGCTCGAAGTCGGCTTTCATCGCCACGTGACGCACAAGGCGTTCAAGGCGAAGCCGTGGGTGCGCGCCGCGCTGATCGCGCTCGGCTCGATGGGCGCGCACGGCCCAGTCAACTGGTGGGCGTCGACGCATCGCCGCCATCATTCGACGAGCGACGGCGACGGCGATCCGCATTCGCCGCACCTGTCGGGCGAAGACATCGGCGGGCGGCTCAAGGGCCTGTATCACAGCCACATGGGCTGGCTCTTCGTCGGCGAATCGACGCGGCCGGCGGGATGGGAGAAATATGTGCCCGACCTCTATCAGGACCCGCTCGTCTTCCGGCAGCACATGGCGTACTACCGCTGGGTCGCGATCGGCCTCGCGCTGCCGCCGCTCGTCTGCGGGCTCGCGTCGCGCTCGTGGATGGGCGTGCTGCTCGGCTTCCTGTGGGGCGACATGGTGCGGATCTTCGCGGTCAGCCACTGCATCTGGGCGCTGAATTCGCTGTGCCACGTGATCGGCCGGCGCGACTTCCACACGACCGCGCACGACCGCAGCCGCAACAGCCTGCTGCTCGCGATCCCGACGTTCGGGCAGGGCTGGCACAACAACCATCACGCGTTCCCCGCGTCCGCGTTCACCGGGCTGCACTGGTGGCAGATCGATCCGGGCGGGCTGTTCGTGCGCGTGCTGGAACGCCTGCGCCTCGTCTACGACGTGCATCGTCCGAACGCGGAACTCATCGAAAAGAAGCGCATCGCACCATGAACGACTCTCCACGGGAGCCACGAAAATGAAGAGCGCCACCCTGAAGGCAGTGGAAATCGAAGCAAGAAGCCACGAGGAAATCGTCGGCTGGATGAGCGGCTATCTGGCCGCCAGGCTGCACGCCGACAGCGGCTCGATCGACGTGAGCAGGCAGTTCATCGAATACGGCCTCGATTCGGCCGACGCGATGAGGATGGTCGGCGATCTCGAGGACTTTCTCGGCTTCGAGCTGTCCCCGAGCCTGCCCTATCAATATCCGACGATCGACACGCTCGCCCGCGCGCTCGCCGATCTGTCGGCCGGACGATAGGGAGACCGAACGATGACCGTCCATCTCGAGAGCCGCGAAGCCGTCGCGCCGAACCGCGGCGCGCCGTACGGCGCGTCCGCCGACGCGATCCAGTACCACTACGACATCGGCAATGCGTTCCTCGCGCTCGCGCAGGAGCGCGGCCGCAACTACTCGTGCGCGATGTACGAGGCAGGCGATACGCACGAGCAGGCGCAGATCCGCAAGCTCGACTACCACATCGCGCAGATCCGGGGGCACGGCGCGGCGCGCGTGCTCGACATCGGCTGCGGCTGGGGCGCGCTGCTCGACCGGCTCGTCACGGTCGCCGGCGTGAAGGAAGCCGTCGGGCTCACGCTGTCGAACGAGCAGATCCGCTACATCGGCGAGCAATACGCGCACCCGAACGTCGACGTGCTGCTGCGCAACTGGCAGGACTACGCGCCCGAGCAGCCGTTCGACGGCATCATCTCGCTCGGCGCGTTCGAGCACTTCGCGAAGATCGACGAAGACAAGGGGCAGGCGTACCGGCACTTCTTCAGGAAATGCCACGACTTCCTGAAGCCGGGCGGGCGCCTTTCGCTGCAGACGATGGGCTACGGCGACGTGCCGCGCGACCGGCGGCATTCGGACCTCTTCATCGCACGCGAAGTCTTTCCGGAATCGGACCTGCCGTATCTCGCGGACATCGTTCGCGCGTCCGAGATGCTGTTCGAAGTCGAGCTCGTGCGCAACGATCGCCACGACTATGTGAAGACGATGCGCGCGTGGTTCGAGAACCTGCGCGCGCATCGCCGCGAGGCGCTCGAGCTCGCGCCGCTCGACGTGGTCGAGCGCTATGAGCGGCTTTACCGGACGATGAGCTATTCGTTCGATCTCGGCGCGTTCGTGCTGTACCGGATCACGTTCCGGCGCATCGAGCCGAACCGGATCGACGCCGGCGCGCAGCATCGGGCGGCGCTCGCATGAAGGACGCGTCCGCCGGTCGCGCGTCCGGGCATCTGTCCCGCGCGTCGTCCGCGCGCCATCTCGGCGTCGCGGCGATACCCGCCGCCGGCACGGCCGCCGCGATCGCGCTCTGGGCTCGATTCGGCCTCGCGCCGCGCGCGCATGACATCGCGATACTCGTGGTCTTCTACGTGCTCAACATCCTCGGCATGGAGCTCGCGCTGCATCGCTACTTCGCGCATCGCACGTTCAAGGCAAAGCCGCCCGTGAAGATCGCGCTCGCGATCCTCGGTTCGCTCGCGTACATGGGGCCGCTGATGTGGTGGGTCGCGATTCACCGGCTGCATCACGCGAACGCCGACCAGCCAGGCGACCCGCACACGCCGCAACTCGGCGGGCGCGACTTCGTCGGCCGCGCGAAGGGCATCCTGCACGGCCACGTCGGCTGGCTGTTCGATCCGCCGTCCGCGCGCCCGAATGGCTGGAACCAGTATGCGAACGACATGTACCGCGATCCGGCGCTGCTGCGCATCCATCTCGCGTATGACTACTGGCTGCTGCTCGGCCTGCTGCTGCCGGGCGCGATCGGCTGGCTGCTCGATCCGTCGTGGCAAGGCGCGCTGCTCGGCCTGCTGTGGGGCGGGACCGTGCGGATCTTTCTCGCGACGAACGCGATCTGGGCGGTCAATTCGATCGGCCACGCGCTCGGCGGCCGCCGGCCGTTTCCCGGCCGCGACCAGAGCCGCAACATGGGGTGGCTCGCGATCCTGACGCTCGGCGCCGGCTGGCACAACAACCATCACGCGTTTCCGCAGTATGCGAGCACGCGCTTGACCCGCTGGCAGATCGACGTGACCGGCATGCTGATCGCGCTGCTCGAACGGCTCGGACTCGTGTGGGACGTGCAGCACCCCGATCGGGACGCGATTCGCGAGCGGCTCGCGAACGCGCGGCGCGACGATGCGTGACCCGCGCTCCCCTTCCTTCGAAACCGGGCGGATCTCGCGATGACGACACTCAGGATCTTCGATGCGCGCGTGCACGTGTTGCCGGATGTCGTAGCGAAGCTCGTCTGGAAGAACTACGAGCGCGACGCGTGGAAGATTCGCTACGAGCTGCTCGCCGAGCAATCGATCGCATTCCTGAAGGCGCACGGCATCGCGCGCGCAGCCGGCATCTGCTATGCGGGGCAGCCGGGCATCGCGCCGTTTCTGAACGACTTCGTCGCGCAACTGGCGGCGCGGCATCCTGCATTCGTCGTGCCGTTCGGCACCGTGCATCCGCATGACCGCGATTGCGCGCGCGAGACCGTTCGCGTGCTCGACGAGCTCGGCTTCGCCGGCCTCAAGATCCACTGTCATCTGCTGAGGATCGCGCCTGACGACGACGCGCTCGCGCCTGTTTTCGAAGCGCTCGCCGAACGCGGCAAGGTGCTGAACCTGCATTCCGGCGCATTCGCGAAAAACAACGCGCGGATGGACGAAATCCGCCGCCTCTGCAACGTCGGGCGGTTTCGGCGCGCGATGCGGCGCACGCCGGAGCTGAAGGTCGTCGTCCCGCACATCGGCTATGACGAAGTGCAGGCGTACCTCGATCTGCTCGACGAATTCCCGAACCTGCATTTCGATACCGCGATGGCATTCGGCGGCCATCGCGTCGCGACGGGCGAGGCCGTGCCCGATGTCCGGCCGCTGCGCGAGACGCGCCATACGCGCGGCGCGCATCCGCGGCTGCCCGCGCCCTGGAAGCCCGCGCTCGAGCAACTGGTGCCGCAGATGTGCGACCGTCCGGATCGCTTCCTGTACGGCAGCGATTTCCCGCTGATTCCGTATGAGTGGGATTTCGAGATCGGGCAACTGACGCGCTACTTGCCAGCGGAGGTGCTGCACAAGGTGTTGTGGGACAACGCCTGCGCATTGTTCGGCGGCGATGCGAGCAACGCAGGCGATACGGGCGACGCAGGCGTGCGCGCACATGCTTCGGCCGCCCCGCTCGCCGCGAGCCGACCAGCCGCGGAGCCGACGCGATGAAGCATCCGCCCGATACGATGGCCGCCGACGCATTCGCCGATTTCGTCGCGCTCACGCAATATCGCGCCGCGCATCAGCCCGACCTGCCGGTCTACACGTTCGTCACCGGCGGCGATCGCGACGAGCGGCATCTCACGTGCGCGGCGCTCGACGCGCGCGCCGCTGCGGTCGCGGCGACGCTCTCGGAGATCGCCCGCCCCGGAGACCGCGTGCTGCTGCTGTTCCCGCCCGGCATCGACTACATCGTCGCGCTGTTCGGCTGCATGTATGCGGGCGTCGTCGCCGTACCCGCGTATCCGGTCGAGCCGGCGCAGCCGGAGCGCACGTTGCGGCGGCTGACCGGCATCGTCGCGGATTGCGCGCCGGCCGCGATCCTGTCGACGACGTTCGTGCGCGACGACATGAGTCGCGTCGAAACCGGTTCGCCCGCGCTCGGCGGCCTGCACTGGATCGCGATCGACACGCTCGACGACGACGCCGAACGCAGCGCGCCGCGCCCCGTCGACCCTCGCGCGCCCGTCTATCTGCAATACACGTCGGGCTCGACCGGCGCGCCGAAGGGCGTGATGATCAGCCAACGGAACCTGCTGCACAACTCGGCGCTGATCGCGAGCCGCTTCGAGCACGACGCGAGCAGCCGCGGCGTGATCTGGCTGCCGCCGTATCACGACATGGGCCTGATCGGCGGCATCCTGCAGCCGCTCTACGTCGGCTTTCCGGTGACGCTGATGTCGCACGTCGATTTCCTCAAGCACCCGCTGCGCTGGCTGCGCGCGATCGGCGAGCGGCGCGCGACGACGAGCGGCGGGCCGAACTTCGCGTATCAGATGCTCGCGGCGATGCGCATCGCCGATGCCGATTTCGACAAGCTCGACCTGCGCTCATGGGACGTCGCGTTCGTCGGCGCGGAACCGATCCGGCCCGCCACGCTGCACGCGTTCGCGCAGCGCTTCGCACGCTGCGGCTTCGACGAGCGCGCGTTCTATCCGTGCTACGGCCTCGCCGAGCACACGCTGTTCATGACGGGCGGCCTGAAATCGCAGCCGCCCGTCGTCGCGGCTACGCCGCGCGGCACGGAGCCGGCGCGCGCCTCCGATGCGCGGCGCGCCGGCGCAGCGATCGGCTGCGGCGACGCGGCGCGCGACAGCCTGGCGCTGATCGTCGATCCCGACACGCGCATTCCGTGCGATGATGGCCGGGTCGGCGAAATCTGGGCGCAAGGGCCGAGCGTCGCGCTCGGCTACTGGAATAATCGGGCGCTGAGCGAGCAGACCTTCGAGGCCGAGTTGCCCGGCTACGGCGGGCGGTTCCTGCGCACCGGCGATTACGGCTATCGATCGGGGTCCGAAATTTTCGTCACGGGCCGACTGAAGGACATGATGCTGATTCGCGGCGCGAATCATTATCCGCACGACGTCGAGGCGACGATCGAGGAACTCGACGCCGAGCTGTTTCGTCCCGGCGGCTGCGCGGTGTTCGCGCTCGACACCGACGCAGCGCCGCAAGTGACCGTCGTGCGCGAGCTGCGGGCGCGCTATCTGAAGGCGTTCGGCGACGGGGGGCACGAAGCCGGCCGCACGCCCGACGCGCTGTTCGGCAGGCTGCGTCAGGCGATCAGTCTGCATCACGGCATTGCAGTACACCATATCGTCTTCACGTCGCCGTCGGCGATACCGAAGACGACGAGCGGAAAGGTCCAGCGGCACGCCTGTCGCGAACTGTTTCTCAACGACACGCTGCCGGTGATCACGCAGTGGCGCGCGCCATCCGGCGCGCCGAACGACACCCGGAACATCTGACGAGGAACACGGCATGCAAGAGAAACTGGACGCGGACTACTTCAACCGATTCGGCGCCGACTATCTGCCGGGCCTGCTCGGCGTCGTCATCAAGCAGGTCGAGAAAAACCACGTGCTCGCCGAGCTGACGATCCGCCAGGCCGTGCTCGCGCACGGCATCCTTCATGCGGGCACGATCGTGAGCCTCGCCGATACCGCGTGCGGCTACGGATGCCTCGCGAGCCTGCCGGAGGGCGCGTCCAGTTTCAGCACGCTCGAGCTGAAGAGCAATTTCATGGGCTCGGCGCGCGACGGCGCGATCGTCTGCGACGCGCGCGCGATTCATGGCGGCCGCATGACGCAGGTGTGGGACGCAACCGTCCGGCATCGCGAGACGGACAAGCTGCTCGCGACGTTCCGCTGCACGCAGATGATCCTCTGGCCGACGAAGTAAATCGCGATGAGCACGCGACGCCTGAAGGACACGCCGCATGCGGCCGCGCGCGCGCGGCGCGACGGCCTCGACATGACGTGGCTCGATCCGCTGCGGCTCGGCCCGCGCGCGGCGCGGATCGCGCGCGGCTGGGCCGCGCAGTCGAGGCCGGACGTGCGCTTTTGCGACGTGCCGGCCGCGACGATCCGCGTGCGCGTGGCCGGCCCGCGCGCGAGCGGGCGGCCGACGATCGTGCTCGTCTGCGATCCGCCGAGCGTCGTCGAGCACTTCGACCAGTTGATCTCGCTCGTCGCACCGCACACGCGCATCGTCTGCTTCGAGCCGCCGGGCTTCGGCTTCTCCGTGCCGAAACGGCATTTCACGTTTTCGTTCGACGATTACCGCGCCGCGATCGAGGCGCTGCTCGCGAACCTGAACGAAGGGCCCTACCTGCTCGCGTTCTCGTGCGTATGGGCGCATATCGCGTTGCAGATCGCGGCCGCGCAGCCGGCACTCGTCGGCAGGCTGCTGCTTTGGCAAAGCCCCGCATGGGACGAGCAGGTTGCGTGGGCGCGGCACGTGGATGCGCGCAACCTGCTCGCGACACCGTTCGTCGGGCAATGCGCGTGCGCGTTCGGCGCGCGAAAAATCGGCGCCGGCTGGTTCCGGCAGGCAATGGCGAAAGACCGTTATCGCGAATTCGCGCCGATGCTCGATACGTCGTTCGATCACGGCGCGTTCTGCTGCCTCGCGTCGCTGTGGCAGCGCTTTTACAGCGGCACGCCGCGCGCGGTGCAGGTGACGCAGCCGACGCTGCTCACGTGGGGCGCGGCGGATCGCACGCATCGGCATAGCGACAAATGGTCGATCGCGCAGCAGGTGCCGCACGCAGTCCGGCATCCGGGCTTCGCGCACGCGGGGCATTCGCCGGAGCTCGAAGACAGTCCTGCCTTCTCGCAGCTACTGCTGACCTGGTTGGACGCGAAAGACACGCGTTGATCGCGCGCGCGCGTGTACGCGCTCTCACGCGCAGGGGCTCGATCGACTGCGCAAGACGGACGACCGCGGCAACGGCGCGACGATCCAGCTCCCGCATGCTCATGGTGATCAGTCCAGGTTGGCCCACGATGCGCTCCGGCAGTTCACAAACCGCCGCCAGCATGCGCCGAAACCCGCGAACTACGACATTTCAACTTTGCCCCATACCGACGCATTGCATCTGAACGCGTATAACGCGCTGCCCGCGCGCTGGAATCGGTCAATCGATACGATTACTACAAGACCCACGTGATGGGTTTTTCCGACGACTTGATCTTCGGCAAGCTGTTTCCGGAAACGGGCAAAGTTGTATGCAAGCCGATGGATTTAGGGTCGTTTTCCCAGTCTCCCGCAACAAGTTAATTTATTTAATAAATCTCACAAAATATTCCCAACCCCACTAAAATAAAATCAAAAAAACAACATCCGGATCAAGCGCAATTAAAGGAATTCGCCCCCATTTGAAATTTGCGCAACACGTCATCCATGGTTCCGTCACGCATTTTCCATCGATGAATCATCGCCATTTTCCTTGATAATCGCCCTCCAGCGACTAACATGGAATGGTTGCGCTTTCTTAAAATCACCTCGCCAATAAAAACCGCCGCCTTCCATTTCCCCGGCCGAACCACTCATCCAATCCGAACGATAGAAACAAAGCCGATTTATCAATCGGATTGCGCGGCGTTGCGAAAAATGATCCGGTCCCGCGGATACACGTGAATGACAAGGAGAAAGAGACATGGCTCAGCGCATTCGTCTCGCAGTCGCCGGTGTGGGCAACAACATTTCGGCGCTGTTCCAGGGCGTCGAATACTATCGTGCGCTTCGCGACCGGGGCGTCGACGAGCGCGAGTTCGTCGGCGTCAAACGGCCGCGCATCGGCGGCATTGGCGTCAGCGATGTCGAATTCGTCGCCGCCTTCGACATCCATCCGAACAAGGTCAGCCGCCCGTTCGACGAAGCCGTGCTCGCGCCGCCGAACAACTATCCGATGCTCGGCGTGCCGCTGCCCGCCATCACGGTGCCGGTGGATCAGGGCCTCACCAGCGAGTCCGCCGGCGACGCCGACGCCGCGTTCGAGCACGTCGTGCGCCGGCTGCGCGAAAGCGAGGCCGAAGTGCTGCTCTATTCGCTGCCGACCGGCCTGCAATGGGCGGCCGAAGCATATGCGCGCGCGGCGCTCGCCGCGCGCGTCGCGTTCGTCAACTGCACGCCGGAGCTCGTCGCGCGCACGCCCGCGCTGCTCGACGCCTATCAGGCGGCCGGCGTGCCGCTCGTCGGCGACGATCTGGCGAGCCACTTCGGCACGTCCGTCGTCCATCGCGCGCTGCTCGGGCTGCTCAGCGACCGCGGCATCACGCTGCAAAGCTCGTATCAGTTGAACTTCGGCGGCAACGAGGATTTCCGCAACCTGCGCGAGCGCGGCGCGAGCAAGCAGCAATCGAAGCTGAATGCGCTCGCGCAGGACGGCGTCGATACGTCGCGCGTCGAGGTCATTCCGTCGGCCGGCTACATCGGCCAGTTGAAGGACAACAAGGTGGCGATCGTGAACATCGAAGGCGTCGGCTGGGGCGGCACGCCGGTGCAGCTCGACCTGAAGCTCAAGGTGCAGGATTCGAGCAACGCGGCGGGCGTCATCATCGATCTGATCCGGATCGCGGCCGCATCGCGCCGCGCGAAGCTCGCCGGCTTTCCGGCCGCGGCCGCGAAGCTGTTGAAGTCGCCCGTCGGCGGACACGACAAGATCACGCCGCAAAGCATCGACGCGAGCTTCCGCGCGCTCGACGCGGCCCCGGTTCGAGCATGACGATCGCGCAATCGGAACGCAATCGCGCACGCGCCGTTGACCGTCGCGGCGCGACGGACGTGATTGACGTCGTTCTGCTCGCGTACGACGGCGTCGATGCGCTCGATCTGTTCGGCGTGCACGCCGTGCTCGCGAAGGCGTCGACCGTGCCCGCACCGGGCGGCGGCGCGGCGCTGTGCGTCGCGATCGCGGCGGCCGCGCGCGTCGTCACGACGTCGTGCGGCGTCGAGCTGACGTGCGGCGCGACGCTCGACGCGCTCGAACGCGCGGACGCGATCGTCGTGCCGGGCGGAAGCGGCGCGGCGAACGCGGCACGGCAGCCGTCGCTCTCGACGCCGCTCGCCCGCGCGCATGCGCGCGGCGCGGCGATCTACGCGGTATGCTCGGGCGCGCTCGTCGTCGCGGCGTCCGGCGTCGCGAACGGACGGCGGCTCGCGATCCATAGCGACAAGCGGCAAGCGCTGCTCGACGTCGCGCCGTCCGTCGAGCCCGCCGCGGGGCTCGTCGCGGATGGCCGCTTATGCTCGGTCGGCGGCGATGCGTCGCCTTCGGCGAAGGCGGCCGATCTCGCGTTTCAACTGCTCGCCGATTTCGCGCCATACGCGGTCGCGCCGGTGGCCGCCCGCATGGAGCTGCGGCCGGGTCGCGGCGCCGCGGCCGCGCGCCTGCTGGAGACGGCCGCATGAGCCCGCGGCGCGGCACGGTCCTCGTGACGGGCGCGAGCCGCGGCGTCGGCCTCGCGATCGCCGAAGCGCTCGCGGGGCGCGGCTACGATCTCGCGCTGTGGGCGCGGTCCGCTCCCGACCTCGATGCAATCGCGCGCCGCCTCGGCGCAACCGGATGCCGGGTCCGCGCGGCGGCCGTCGACGTCGGCGACGCCGCCGCGGTGGACGCGGCGGGCCGCGCGCTGCGCGAGCAGGACGCGATGCTCGCGGGCGTCGTCGTCAACGCGGGATGCGGCCGGTGGGCGCGCATCGCCGACACGGCGCCCGACGAATGGCGCCGCACGCTGCGCACCAATCTCGACGGCGCGTTCCACACGCTGAAGGCGTGCGTTCCGCTTCTCACGGCCGCGCATCCGCTGATCGTCGGCATGATGTCGGACGCGAGCGTGTGGCCGTTCGCCGAGCGCAGCGCGTATTGCGCGTCGAAGGCGGGCCTCCGTCAGTTCTTCGACGTCGCGCGGCAGGAACTGCGCGAGCGCGGCATCCGGATGACCGCCGTGCTGCCGAGCCGCATCGACACGCATTTCCAGGGCGGCCACGCATCGGCCGCGCCGGGCAGCCGTCCCGGCGCGCTCGATGCGGCGGACGTCGCGACGATCGTCGCGGATCTGTTCGACGGCCCGCCGCACATCGAAATCCGCGAGCTGCACGTAACCGCGCTCGCGTCCAGCTTCGGACCTTTCCCAGGGGAGCATCCAGCGTGACGATTTTCACAGCCATTCATCCCGCCGGCCATTCGCGGCCGATCGGCAAGTATTCGCCCGCCGTCGCCGTGCCGATCGGCGCGGGGCGGCGCCTGCTATTCATCAGCGGCCAGGTCGCGACCGACGCCGGCGGGGCCGTGCTCGCGCCCGGCGACGCCCGTGCTCAGACGGAGATCATATTCGAGCGCCTCACGAGCATTCTCCACACCGCGGGCGGCGATCTGTCGGCGCTCGTGAGCGTCGTGATCTATCTGCGCGACATCGCCGATTTTCCCGCGGTGTCCGCGGTCCGCAACCGCGTGCTCGCCGCGCCGCCGCCCGCGAGCACGCTCGTTCAGGTCGCGTCGCTCGCCGAGGCGGGCTGCGTCGTCGAGATCAGCGGCGTCGCCGTAATCGGCGAGGACGGCGAACGTGGCTAGCCTCGCCCGCACCTGCGCTTCGCGCGGCGCCTGCGCCGGGAAAGCCGATCCGCGCGGCCTGCGGGCGACGCTGCCGCGCGTCGCGCAACAGGCTGGCGTGCTCGTCGTCGGCTCGCTGAACGTCGATCTGCTGCTGTACAGCGATGCGTCGCCGAGCGAAGGCGACTCGCTGCCCGTGCGCGCGATCGCGCTGCCGGGCGGCCATGCGGGCAACTGCGCGTCCGCGCTGGCGGCGCTCGGCCTGGCCGTGTCGATCGTCGCGGCGCTCGGCGACGACGCCGACGGCGATCGGCTGCTCACCGACCTCGACGCGCGCGGCATCGACACGCGCTTCGTGCGGCGCGTCGCGCACGCGCACACCGGCCGCGCGATCATCCCCGTGCTCGGCCCCGAGCGCCGCAACTACATGCTGCTCGATCGCGGCGCGAACGAGTCGCTCGCCGCCGCCGACGTGCGCGCCGCGCTGTCGGGCGTCGCGCGCTGCGATGCGCTCATGCTGTTCGATCCGAGCGCCGATGCGCTCGCGCAGACGTTCGCGCTCGCGCGCGCGCATCACCCGGCCGCCGCGCTGTGCTGGACGCCATCCGGCATGTATTCGCGCGATCCGGTCGCGCTGCCGCTGTTGCCGCAATGCGACGTCGTGTTCGCCAACGCGCGCGAGTTCGCGCATCTGCGCGAACAGGACGAGCGCGTGCTCGACGCGCTGGACGGGGTCGACGTCGTCGTCACGCTCGGCGAGCGCGGCGCGCTGTCCCGCCATCGCGGCGTCGAGACGCGCGCGCCGGCGCATCCGTGCGAAGTCGTCGATCCGACCGGCGCGGGCGATGCGTTCGCGTCGGCCTACCTGCTCGCGCGGCTCGCCGGCCTCGATGCGGCCGATCGCCTGCGGCTCGGCAACGCAGGCGGCGCATGCGCGGTCGGCACACGCGGCGCACGCGACGGCCTGCCGACGCTCGACGCGCTGCTCGACGCGGCGCTGGACAGCCCGCAAGGCCGGTCCGCGCCGCCGCGCGCCGAGGAGCCCGCCCATGCGCATGCGGCGAAGCGCTGACGGCTGGCGCGGCCTGATCGGCAGCACGTTCACGCCCGAGCGCGCGGCGAGGCTCGCCGCGGCGATCGTGACCGCCGTGCGCGCGCATGACGGCGGCGGGCCGCGCGTCGTCGTCGGCTACGACGGCCGCCGCCTCGGGCACCGCGCCGCACGGCTCGTCGCGCGCGCGGCGGGCGACGCGGGCGCGCGCGCCGTGCGCATCGTCGAGCATCTGCCGACGCCGACGGCGTCGTACCTCGTCGGCGCGGGCGACGCCGAACTCGCGCTGCTCGTCACCGCGAGCCACAACCCACCCGAATGGAACGGCGTAAAGGCGAAGGGCCGCCCCGGCTGCCCGCTCGACGCCGAGCTCGAACGGCGCGCGGATGCGCTGTACGACGACTCGGAGCGCGCCGCCGGCGGCGCGCGGTTCGGCGAACCGCCCGGCAAGCCTTTCGGCGAGCCTTCCGGCAAAGCCGACGAAGCGCGCGCGGACGATGTCCGCAGTCCCGGCGACGCGATCTTCGAAGAATGCGATGCGTCGCCGTGGATCGACCGACACGTCGCGCATGTGCTGTCGCGCCTGCCCGCGACGCCGGAGCGGCCGCTGCGCGTCGTCGTCGACGGGCTCGGCGGCATCGCGGGCGGCGCGATGCTGCGCCTTTGCGGCGCGCTGCGCTGGTCGGCGACGCCGCTCGGCTGCACGCCGTCCGCGACCTTCGGCGGCGTCGCGCCCGATCCGTCGCTGCCCGCGAGCCGCCGCCGCGCGGCCGACGCGGTGCGCACCGGGCGCGCCGATCTCGGCCTCGTCGTGGACGGCGACGGCGACCGCGTCTATGCGATCGACGGCGACGGGCGCACGGTCGAGCCGCACGAGCTGTTCGCACTGCTGCTCGCGCATCGGCATCGGCGGCGATACGGCCATCCGGAGCGCGGCATCGCGATCACGGCGGCAACGGGCGCGCTGGTGCGCCGGATGTGCGCGCAGTGGAGCCGCCCCGTCGTCGAACTGCCGGTCGGCTTCAAGCATCTGTCGCCGCTGCTCGTCGACGGCCGGATCGACGCGGGCGCAGGCGGCGTCGGCGATCTCGCGTTCGGCGAATTCGGCGTCGACCGCGATCCGTTCGGCGCCGTCGCGCTGCTCGCCGACCTGCTGGCGACGAGCGGCCAGCCGCTCGCGTCGCTCGTCGCCGGCTTGCGGCGACGCTACGGCCGCTTCGACTGGCTCGAATCACGCGTGGACGGCAATGCGACCGCCCCGCAGTTGCGCGCCGCGGGCCGGCGCGCGCTCGAACGATGCGGCTTCGACGCACGCGCGGCGCGCATCACGACCGTCGACGGCGTCAAGTTCTCGCTCGACAGCGGCGAATGGCTGCTGCTGCGGCCCTCCACGACCGAGGGCGGCATCCGCGTATGCGGCGAGCTGCTGAGCGCGCGAGCGGCCGGCGCGGCCGCCGCGCTCGCCGCGCACGTCGCCCGCGCGCTCGCCGCCGAGCGAAGCCCGTAGCCGCGCGCCGACGGAGCAGCACGCCCGTGCACGACCGCTATCGCCTGATTCTGATCCGCCACGGCCAGACGCCGGACACCGTCGCCGGGCGCTTCTGCGGCGCGCGCGACCCGGCGCTCACGGCGCTCGGGCACCGGATGGCGATCGAGGCGTCGCGGCATCCGGCGCTGCGCGGCGTCGCCGTCGTCGTGACATCGCCGTCGCTGCGCGCGCAACAGACCGCGCGCCATGTCGCCGACGCCAACCGCGTGCCGATCGTCGTCGACGAACGGCTGCGCGAGCTGTCGTTCGGCGCGTGGGAAGGACGCGTGCCAGACGACGTGCGCGACGAGCCCGCGTACCGGCGCTGGACCGACGATCCGGCGATCCACGCGCCGCCCGGCGGCGAAACCGGTCTCGCGGTGCTCGCGCGCGTGACGTCGGCCGTGCGCGACGCGATCGACGTGTTCGACGACGTCGCGTTCGTCACGCACAAATCGCCGATCCGCCTGCTCGCGTCGTTCTACGGCGCGACGCCGCTATCGCGCTTCAGGCTGATCGCCGGCATCCATGCGTGCTCGGTCTCGCTGATCGTGCGCGACGGCGGCGACGTCGCGCTCGGGCCGCTCGGCGACACGTCGCATCTGTCGCCCGCGTGGCGCGCCGATCCCGATCATGCGCGCGCGCCGCCTGACGGCGCGCGCGCTTTCGGCACCGCCGCGCCGCGCGGCGCGACGCCGCCCACCGGAAGGCGCGGCGGGTAGCGCCTTCCCTCACTCTGCAGGAGTCACGCATGTCACGCTCGAAGCGCATCGCCATCATCGCGGGCACCGGACTCGCCCGCGGCCTCGACGCATTCCTCGGCAACCGCGAGACGTTCGAGAACGTGCGGGTCACGTTCGGCCGGCGCAGCGGCACCGTGCTGCATTACACGACGGGCAGGATCGGCGGCGTCGAAGCGATCGTCCTGCCGCGGCACGGCCCGACGCTCGAGATTCCCGACCGCAGCCCGTCCGAGCTCGTCGCCGAGCTCGGACACGAAGCGCACATCTGGCATCTGCACGAGCTCGGCGTGCAGGCCGTCTACGCGTTCAACTCGGTGGGCTCGCTCGACCTCGATCTGCCGCTCGCCGCCGACAACGTGTTCCTCGCGCCCGACGACTATGCGCGCGGCCTGTCGGGCGTGTCGCACAGCTTCGGCAATCTGGCGAAGGACGTGCATCCGTCGATGCGCGCGCCGTTCGACGCGCGGCTGCGCACGAACTTCGCGCTCGCGGCCGACAAGGCGGGCGCGAAGCTGCTGATGCATGGGCTGTACATCCAGTCGGCCGGCGACGCGTTCGAAAGCGTCGCCGAGGTCGACACGTACCGCCGCATCTACGCGGGCCATCGCAATCGCGTGCTCGGCATGACGGCGGGCGCGGAACTCGTGCTGTGCCGGCAGATGGGCATCCCATATGCGCTCATCTGCGCGAACTGCAACTGGGCGGAAGGGCTCGATCCGGACCATCCGGTCACGCACCCGTTCGTGCTCGCCGGGATGCAGCCCGCGGCGGCGACGCTTGCGAAGATCGCCGAGGCGGTGCTGCGGATCGAGGCGCAATCGTGAGCGCGCGGCGGGCCGCGTTTGCGCGCGCGCCGCATTCGCGTTGCCCGCTTCGTTCGGTCGACGCGTTTCGCAGCGGCGGGCGGCTAGCCGCGCAGCGCATCGAAGCACCGCAGCAGCAGCGCCGCGCGTTCGAGATCCTTGCGCCGCCCGAACAGCCGCAGCATCCGTTCGAGCGCGAGCGGCGACGGCACCGGCACCTTCACGTTCGCAATGTCGACGTGCCGCATCGAATCGACGATGACCTCGCGCCACGCGCGGCCGTCGTTGACTTCGAGGCGGCCCATCACTTCGACGTCGAGCGGCGCGAAGCCGAATCGCGCGAAGCGCGAACGGAAGCGCGCATCGTCGGCCGGACGGAAACCGGCGCGACGCGACGCGGCCCAATGCGCGATCGCGGCGTCGGCATCGCGCACGCTCGTCAGCACGTCGACGTCCTTCGGCGCGACGTCGACGCCGTACAGCGCGAGCGCCGCGCTGCCGATCACGCACCACGGATCGCGAAACATCGCCGCCATCGCGGGCACCGCCAGCGACAAGGTCTGTTCGAGCGCCGCATCGACGGATGGTCGAACCATGACTCCTCCATGCGCCCGCGAAGCGCGACGGCCTCGCGGCGGGACGCATCGAAATCGCATCGAAATCCTTACTTTAACGATTTTTGGAGGCGAGCATGACAAGAATCGTCATCACGGGCTCTGCCGGCAAGGCCGGCGCGTTCGTCGTGCGCGAATTCGCCGCGCACGGCTACGATACGCTCGGCGTCGACATGAAGGCCACCGTCGCATCGAGCGCGCTCGGGCATCTGCCTTCGATGAAGGCCGACTTGCGCGACCTCGGGCAAGCCGTCGAATCGTTCGACGGCGCGGATGCGATCGTCCATCTCGCGAACGTGTCGCTGCCGGGCCTGTTCCCGCCCGGCAAGACCTTCAGCGACAACGTGACCGTCAATTACAACGTATTCCAGGCCGCGCGCGTGCTCGGCATCCGCTCGATCGTCTGGTTGTCCAGCGCCGCGGTCGTGCACGATCTGTTCGATCCGGCCGGCGAGATCGACGTGCCCGTGACCGAACATTCGCCGGTGCGCGCGGGCTCCGCGTACGCGCTGTCGAAGATCGTCACCGAGCAGATCGCCGGCTTCTTTTGCGACGAACGCACGTCGATCGTCGGGCTGCGCGCCCCTGTGATCGAAGACCCGGCCGATTATCCGCACTACACGAAGTATCAACGCGACCCGCAGATGCGCCGCTGGCATCTGTGGTCGTACATCGACGCGCGCGATGTCGCCCGCGCATGCCGCCTCGCGGTCGAAGCGCGGCCGCCCGGCGTGCACAACGTGTTCGTGTCCGCGCCCGACACCGTGATGGCCGAGCCGATCGATGCGCTCTTCGAACTGCGCTTTCCCGGCGCGCCGGTGCCGGGGCGATTGCACGAATGCGGCAGTTTCTTCGCGCCGGAACATGCGAAGCGATTGTTCGGCTTCGAGCCGATCCATTCGTGGCGCGGCGATCGATGAGATGCATGCGAGGTCATCATGGACGCAACGCATTCGAACGGCATCTATTCGCTCGACGGGCAGCGCGTGCTGATCATCGGCGGATCGAGCGGCGTCGGGCTCGCGCTCGCGCGCGAGGCGACGCGGCTGCGTGCGCAGGCGATCATCGTCGGGCGGGATCGCGCGCGGCTCGATCGCGCGGCGGCGATCGTCGGCGCGGACGTGATCGCCGAGGCAGCCGATGTACGCGAGCCGCGCGACGTTCGCAGGCTGGCCGGGCGCGTCGGGCGTATCGATCATCTGTGCGTGAGCGTCGCGCACGACATCGCGCCGCATTCGATCGCGGACGATGTCGAGACGCTGAAACGGCACTGGGACAGCTTGTACTGGTCGTCGATCGTCGTCGTCAAGGAGACGCTCTCGCATCTCGCCGAGACGGGGTCGATCACGTTCGTCACGGGATCGTTGAGCCGCAAGCCGGTGGCGGGGAAATCGCTGTTCACGTCGTCGCAGTGCGCGATCGAAGGGATCGCGCGAGCGCTTGCAGTCGAGCTTGCGCCGCGGCGCGTGAATACCGTGGTTCCAGGGCTGCTCGATACGCCGCTTTGGAACGCGCTCGATCCGGCGCGGCGGGCGGCGTTTTTTGCGGGGCATGCGGCGAAGCTGCCGGGGAGGCAGATCGGGCGGGCGGAGCATGTGGCCGGGGTGGTGATCGCTTGCATGGTGAATGCGTTCGTGACGGGGGCGGCGTTGATCGTCGATGGGGGGGAGCAGGTTGTTTAGGCTTGTGTGGTGTGGCTTCGTGTTGCGTGATGGATGCTCGTTGCGCAGGGCATGCGATGGAGCGGACGCGTTGGTGCGACGAAAAGCGGCCCATCGCGCGTGAGGTGTCGTGCGCCCTATTTCGTCCGGTATGAATGTTTCGAGTGTGCGCGACAGTCGTCGGAATTCGAGGATGGTCGGGCACTGTCGAAAGTGCCGCCGGGCTGGTTGAGCGCGGCGCATGCGGGCAATTTGCGATTTCACTTGCGCTCGGCGTTTCCGTCTTGAACGGTGGTCGCATCGCATCGCCAATTGCAGCATTTCAGACTGGAACGTCGTCTAACAGCGCTTGAATTGCTCGGGGCGAAGGCGGAAAACACGGTGGTGTTCGAGGATTCGGCTTCGGGGGTGCGCTCGGCGAGTTCAGCGAGGATTTTTACGTTCGGGATGTTGACGGCGTTGAGTGAGGAGAGGTTGAGGGAGGTCGACGCATTGGGGATTATTCGCGATTTTTATGATGTTAAATTGCGGAATTTTCCAAATCCATATTGTCACGCGCTGGTCTCGTCGATCCATGCAGCCGAAAATAGCCAGAACACTCGACATCATTCCCTAGGAGACAGTCCATTATGTAGATGGAGTGCTTGCGACTATCGGTTTTGATGTTGCTCGTGTCCGCTCAATCACTTGCACTGCCATCTATAAGCAGACGAACGGCCTGTCAAACGCAACCGAGGTTGCAATCGAAGCCCCGAGCAATGAAAGAGAAAAAGGTCAGACAACACGCGAAGCGCGGGACGTAAGTGCTATCAACACTTGCGGCTTACTGCCCACAACCGGTTTATGTGGAGAATTGACTATGGCTGACGCCAACCTTAAAGGGCACCCCGTCACGGAACACTTCGTGAAAATTCAGCAGTGCGGCGCTATCCGCACAACTGGATCAGGTCCGCTCATCTGCTCACCGTTCCCCGCGTTAGCTGTGAATGAAACTCGCCGGGCGGTGGATTTAGTACGCGGGTTTTGAAGCCTAACAGCGAGTCAAGGTCGATGTTAGGCAGCGAAGGCTTGTTATTATAATGAAGCAAGCATAGGCAGCAGTGACACAATAAAGAGTCGCGGCTGTCAAATGATAGATCACTGATCCCAAAGTTGCTTGGCTACACCAAATTTATTTTCAGGAATCAGCTCAACACCTTTCCAAACATTTTTATCAAATTCCAATTTAAAATAAGCAGAACAGAATAGCACCCCAAGCAAGGCGAGATCATTCACCATGAATATCTCCGCATCTATTTCATCCGACAATACCAAATGTGATATAGTTTTTATATCCCCATTTCTCCTAAATTCCACATTAGATTCACTCAAATCAATTACATCAGATAACACACGACCATCCGAAATACGCAGAAAATAATAGTCAAGCTTTGATATCGGCTCTTCTTTTTTGTTAACCACATGCAGCACGGCACGGTCCCATCCTGCAGTTCCGTATTTATCCATCAGAGACAGCAATCGATTGCTTATGATATAGCCGTTGAATGCACGCCTGAAATCAAAAGAGTACGAGCGGTCCTTTGTAATCAACCATAGTTCTTCTGGTAACGGTGCAAGCTCCCCCTTATCCACCCAGTGCCAAGCGTAATTCATCTCCACATCGGCACCGTTACTCATAAATTTATCGTGCACAAGACCATTAATAAACACAGGACATGAGGTATCCTTTACCTCGTGAAAAAAGAAGTGCATTTCCCGCCTCATTTAAGTTAGCTTGCAAGTTCTTTTGGTTTTTATTTTCCCTCTGAAAATCTTCCTGCGCAAGCTGCGCTGCAAGGACTTCACATGCATCTTCGCATCAGCTTTCGTAATGGCATTACTGTGTAGCGCAGCCTCGATTTTTGCCACTTTACTTTCTACCATTGCGTTATAGCTTGGATGGCTTCCACGGTGATAGATGCGCTCACCAGCTTTACTCCCAATGCCTGATGAGCTATCTGGCATCAGTATCCCATTATGGGCCAAATCACGGCCGCCGCCCATGCCGATAGCGTTAAAGAAGGACGAATGGCGATTCCATACCGCCTGCGGGATCAAGTGATGAGCCTGCATCTTGTCACCAACTGTTCCACCCAATGCTCTATCTAAAGCACCGCTAGCAGGATCGCCAAAGGCCAAGCCTAAGGGATCGCTCCAAATTAGTGTGTTTGGGGCGAACTGATACGGATACTCCCCCCCCTTCAATCCGATCGGGTCTTGGCTAATGAAGTAACCAGGACTTGGATCAAAGTACCGATAGCGGTTGTAATGCAGCCCACTTTCCTGATCGTGATACTGTCCCTGCAACCTGAGTGGCTGCACGATCCATCGCCCAGTGCATTCGACGTCACCCCTGGGGCGATAACGCGCCTCCCATACAGCCCTCCCACTAGCATCATGCATCCGTACGGGCGCCCCGTTCGGATCATTCTGGTAAAAATACACCGTTCCTGCGTTCGGTACTAGTTGCCTCGATAGTCGCGCCGATAGCCTCCCCTCAGCCAGATCGCCTTGCACAATAGCGAGCGGCCGGAACGATTCCGGATAGTAAATCCACTCGCACACACGGCTAGCGACGGGTAGCATTCCTGTGTCAGTTCGGTCATGCTCCAGCGAAGTGAGTGACGACGACCGTATATCTCCGTCTATGTCCAGATCCGAGGCACCACTTCCCTCCCCTCCCGCTGCGTACTCCCCAACAAGCGTATTGCCGTCCCAAAAGAACCGGCTCAGATGTGACAGTGGCTGCTGCGATGCCCCGCCTGATGCTCCCGCATACACGACTTTACGAATCCGCCGCTGGAACGGATCGTATTCATACCGCGCGCGGATGTGCGCTGGCTTCTCCCCTGAAGTGGCAAGATCCGGCCGCACCGCCACCGTCTCAACGAGCTGCCCGGCCGCATCCCAACGCAGCGTCAGGTCCTGTGCGGCGTCCTGCTTTCGAATAAGGTTGCCGACTCTGTCGTACGCGTAGTAGCAGCCTTCATATTCACCTTCACGCACCCAAGTGCCGGTCTTTGCCGCAGCGGCTGCATCCGCCGTGCGGCGCTCCCGAATGTACGTCTTCAGCAAATCGCCGGCAGGGTCGTACAAATAGCGACGCAATTGCCCAGCGGGGTCGAGGTGCGCGATCACCCGCCCCACCGGATCGTATTGAAAGCGCTCGATGCCGCCCCGAGAGTCGCGCTTTTCGACCAATTCGCCATTCGCGTCGTACGTATATTCGCTTGCGAAAAGCGCGCCGGTACCTGCCAGCAGTGTCCGCTGCGAGGCAAGCTGTCCGCCGGATTCGTACGACAGTTCACGCCGCAACTCCGTGCCCAATTGCTCGATGCAAATCTGCCCAAGTGCATCTCGCTCAAGCACGACCGGCGCCGTGTCGTCGATCCGAATCGACGTGGCAGCATCCAAAGCGTCGTATGTATAGCGGACGGCATGCTCGACAACCGCGCCCCCGGCAACAAGCCGGGTCCTGCGTTCAATCCGGTTGCCGGCTTCGTCGTAATCACTGGCGATCGTGAAATCGTCACCCTGTCGCTCCTCGATCACGCGGCCCGCTGCGTCGTAACCGAACTCGACGCGACAAGACGGATTCTCCGCGAGCACCAAGTCCCCGTGCCGATCGTATGCAAAGCTGTCGATCTGAAGAGCATCGTCCTGCTCCGGATGAGGCACGCGCTTCTGAACGATGCGCCCCAGCCAATCGTATCGGTATTCGACTGTCTGCCCCAGAGGATCAGTGCTACAAAGCAGTTCACCCGCCGCGCCATACCGATAGCGTCGAGCTTGCCCCCAGTAGTCCGTCTCCACGACGATCCGCCCCAGCGCATCGCGTTCGAGCGCATATAGCTCGCCGCGTTCGTTCACGACGCCGATCAGTTGTTCTTCCGTGTCGTAGCGGTATTCAACGGTGGTACCGTCGGGCGCGAGCCGTCTGTTGACCTCTCCGAGCGCCGAGTATTCCATCTGCGTCACGTGGCCCATAGGATCGCAATAGCGAGACAGGTTTCCTTCAGCGTCGTACACACAGCGAATCTCACGCCCGCCCGGCTCGATTGCGCGCGTCAAATTGCCGTTGCGGTCATACTCGTATTTGCTTTGTTGCCCGAGCGCATCGATTGCTTCGATGAGGTATCCGCGCGCATCGTACCGATACTGCGTGCGATGCCCCAACGCATCGATCCGCGCCGCGAGATTGCCGTCCCGGTGGTAATCGAATCGCATGCTCGCACCGCGCGGCCCTGTGTGTTCAACAAGCTGGCCGTACTCGTCATAGGTATAGCGAGATATCGCCCCCGAGGGATCGATCTGCGCGAGCAGATTGCCGAACGTATCCCACTCGTAGCGCCACTGCCGGCCGCCGATCAACGTCATGCAGACCGGGCGGTGATAGGAATCAAATTCCGTCCTGATCGTGCTCCCATCCGGCAATGTCTGCACAACCAAACTGCCATACGCGTCATATTCCCAAGCCGTCGTCCGCCCCGCGGGATCGGTCTGCGCACTCGCACGCCCCTGCGCGTCATACCGGTACCCGGTCACGCCGCCTAGCGGATCGATTTCAGCAACAGGCATCCCGCGCTCGTTCATCTGCGTGATCGTCGTATGCCCGAGCGAATTGGTGACACGCGTCTCCATCCGCGCACGATCGTAGACGAAGCGGTAATCGAATAGCCCGTTATCACCCCACGCATGATCGACGCGCCACACGCCGTCGTCGTCCTGCTGATAGCTGTAGTAGAACGACACGCCCCGCGCGCTCGTGTGGCTCACCATCCGATGCCCGACCGCATATTCGAAATGATGCGGATGCGCCATCGCGTCGATCGCCGCAGCCAGATTACGCTCGCGGTCATGCTCGTAGCTCACGAGCGGATGTGCGTTTCCGCCCGCATCGATCAACGTCAGCGACGTCAACAACCCGGCGTGCAGCCCCCTGCCCGTACCGCATTCGACCAGACGCTCCGTCTGCCCGTCGCGCTTCCATTCGACGAGACGCACGAGCCCGCCATACATGTCGCGCTCGAACACCCACGCATTGCCGTTGAGATCGGCCATGCGATCGATCGGCAGCGTGAGTCGAGAATCGTCGCCATCGAGCGCCGCGACTGAATCCCTCCAACGGGAAGGCAGCACGAATCCGTATTCGATCCCCTCGCGCGTGCGCAGCACCATCCGCCCATCGTCGCCATACAACGCGTGCCCATGCTGCCAGTCATAGGTGCGCGCCGGCCAGCCGTCATCCGCCGGCACCACGTTGAAAGCGGTCGCATGATCCGGAAAATGCGCGACTGCGCCGATCCCGTCTTCGTTGCGCATCAGCTCGAGCCGGATATCGGCCGGCGTCTGCCAGCCGAAGCCCACCGCGCCCGGATGGCGATCCTGACTCGCGTAATAGCGATCCCACACGAGCGGCAAGCGGCCTGACACGGTGAAGTCGTTCTGCTGCACGACCACTTCGCCCGTCGTCACGTCGACCGGCTCCGCTTTCAGCACCGTGCATCTCAAAAATCCCGACTTCAGATGCAGCTTGTCCGCGAGGTTCTTCGCCCACTTCGATCCCTGAAACGCCTTGAACATCCCCTTGGCGGCCGCCGCCATGTTCATCACGGGCGGCCCGCCGACGAGCACCGGACGGCCGACAGGAATCGGCAGCATCACCGAACTCGGCATCGACTCATGCGTGCGCGTCGTATGCGCGCCGTTGTGCGGCGGCGGCTCGATCCCCTCGGCCCAGCAGCTCATCGCGGGCAGCGCCAGGAACGACATCGGATCGTTGTTCGCGAGCACGGTCCGGCTGCCCATGTACGATTCGGCGTCGTCGGACGGCAGCGGGTCGGGCGGCGCGAACGTTTCGCCCAGCGGGAAGTGCAGCCCCGGCACATGAAACGAATGCGTGCCCGCCGTCGCGCGCATCAGCCCGTTCACGAAGATCGGCCTGCCTGCGGCGGCCCCCATCCCGACGCCCGCGCCCACCGCGCCCGCCACGTCGCCCTTGATCGACGACACTTCGCGATTGAGCTTCAGCGCCTTCGCGACCCACGGATCGCTCGTGGCCTGCTTCTTCTGGTCCTTGAGCGAATTGAGCGCATCGGTCAGTTTCTTGCGGTCGTCGGGATGGTCCTCCAGGTAATCCAGCACCGCGTCTTCGGCGATCGTCATCGCAATGCTGCCGATCACCCCCTTCGCGGCCGCAATGTATTCCCGCAGATCGAGCATGAAGCCGATATGCGGATGCGGCAGGAACACCGGAGGCAGCCCCGGCGTGACGATCACCGAATGCACGTCGATCCCGACGACGGGGTCCATGTGCTTGACGGCCGGCAGCGCCACGATGTCCGCTCCCCGCTCGCGCTCAGCGTCCGCCGCGCAGCGCCGCGACCTTGTCGCTCAGTTCGCTGCGGCGCCGGTCGAATGCGCCGACCTGTTTGACCATCCACTCGACGACGAGCCTCAAGTTGCTGCTGACGCGCATCGATTCGTCGATCAGCAGCCCCGCGTCGAGCGCGTTGAAGCCCGCCTCCAGCGCATGCTCGCGCTCTCCCGCCTTCTCCCAGCACACGGCGCTCATCCGCCACGCCTCGACGGTCATCAACGCGTCCCGCGCGGCGGCCATCGACGCCGCCGCGCGCTCGTAGCAGTAAGCCGCCGACGCGAACGCCTTGTGCGTCAGATGCACGCTCGCCTCGCCGAACAGCCCGTTCGCGACGAGCTTGTGCCCCGCCGGATGCCCTGCGCCAACCGCGCGCCCGCCGCTTTCAGTCGCCTGCCGATACGCATCGAGCGCGCGCTCGTGGTCGCGCCACTTCAGATACGCGGCGCCCGCGATCAGATGCACGACCACGCACTGATCGAACCACTGCTCGCGTTCGGCGATCTGCAACGCCGCCGCGCGCAATCGTTCGAGCCGCGCCGGATTGCCGTCGCCGATCGTCTCGCTCAGTTCGACGAACAAACGCCTGAACTCGCCGCTCGGCCCGCGCTCGCCGGATTCCGCGAGCAATTCGCGCGGCACGCTCGCCATCGCGTAGCATCCCTTTACGATGTGCACCGTGCTCGAATGTCGCTGTTGCAACGGCTTGAACGGCTCGGCATCGATGCGCGGCAACACGAATCGCACGCGCGCGCCGAGTCTCGGCGACGATTCGACGACGTCGAGCAGTTCGCCGAGCCAACGCGCGAGCGCCGCGTCGTCGCGAACCTGCGGGGGTTGCAATGCGAACACCATCGCCGGGAAGATGTCCGGATGGTGCTGCATCAAGCTGTCGGCCACGGTCAGGAAACGCAGGATCGGATGCCCGCCGTCGTCGCGCGGCGGCTGCCAATCCGCAAGCAGCCCTTGCGCGTTCGACGCATCGCGCCGGCTGTCGTAGAACCGGATGAGCTCGTCCGTCAGCGCCGGCGCGTAACGCGCGCCGTCGACGAAATCCGAACGCATCACGATCACCGCGCTCGATATCTCCTCCTGCGTCTGGAAATAGAGCTGCACGAGCTGCGCGTCGGCTTCGTTCGTCTGCCAGATCATCAGCCTCGCGGCGCGATCCTTCGCAAAGCCCTGCCAATCCGTGTGCGCATCCATGAACCTGCGCTCCACGGGGTTCGTGGGTTGCCAGTTCTGCATGATCCTCGCGCCCCGTCAGGGGTTCAGTTTCAGTATCGTGCCTTCCACCGTGTGCTCGCCCGTCGCTGACGACGTCACTGTCTTGCCGCGCACGCTGTGGCTTCCGCTGGCGCTCGATTCCACCGTGACGCCGTTGATCACGATCGTGCCGTCCTTCTTCAGCGTGATGCTCGCATCGCCGCAAACAAGTGCGATTTCATCGCCCGCGCCGACATGCACGTTGTTCTTCACGCTCATCGTGTGGCTCGCGCCGACGTTCACCGATTGCGAATCGCCGACGTTGAGCACGTGCGCGTTCTTGATCGTCGACGTTCGCGAGCCGATCTCCTCGGCGTGATGCTCGATGACGGCGGTCTTCATGCTTTTCGAATTCGTCTGGTAGTGCTTGGTGACGTTCAGCGTCTTGCCCTCTCCGATCGATTCGGTCTTGTCTTTCGTCACTGTCTCCACGTGATTGCCGCCGATCGTCGCTTCTCGATTCGCGCCGATGGTCACGGTTTCGTCTTTTCCGACCTGCCGCGTGCGATTGCCGACGACGCCATGCGTCTCGTTCCCGCCGATCTGCGCGACGCGATGCTTCCCGATGTTCACTGTCTCGTTCTGCCCGACACTCCTTTGCCGGTTGTTCGCGACGCTCATCGTCTCGTTGTTGCCGACCGAATGCGAATGATCGTGGCCCACCGACAGCGTGTGGTCCTGCTCGGTCTCCGCGTCGAAGTTGCGCTCCGCATGCATCCACAACTGTTCCGCGCCCTTCTTGTCCTCGAAGCGAAATGCGTTCGAATGCTCGGCCGTGCCGCCCGGCGACGAGCGCGAGAGCAGCCCGCTTTGCGTCGCGCTGCCGGGCAGCCCCCACGGCGGCATCTTTTCGCCGTTGTACACGCGCCCCGTCACGATCGGCTGATCAGGGTCGCCGTTCAGGAAATCCACCACCACCTCATCGCCGATGCGCGGTATCTGCACGCCGCCGAAGCCGCCGCCTGCCCACGGGCTCGACACGCGCACCCAGCACGACGAGTTCTGGTCGCTCTGCCCGTAGCGGTCCCAACGAAATTGCAGCTTCACGCGCCCGTACTGGTCCGTCCAGATTTCCTCGCCCTTCGGGCCGACGACGGTCGCCGTCTGCGGGCCGTTCGTGCGCGGCCGCGGCGTCGCGCGCGGCGAGCGGTACGGCAGGCTCGACGGCTGCACGAGCACCTGCGATTCGTGCGCGACCGCTTCGTTGCCGCTGTCGGTCGCGTAGGCGTTCTCCTGAAACCGATACTGGCAGCGCACGATCAGGTATTCGCGGTTCTGGTCGGCGCGCGGGCAGTGTTCGAGCGTGAACAGATAGCCGGGTGCGATCCCGCGCACGTCGGTGCGCGCGAGCGCGCGCTCGTGCTCGGCCTGCTGCTCCTCGAGCCGCACGCGGCTGTAATGCGCGCCCGGCTCGTCGTCGCGATAGCCGCCGGGCCATTCGAACGACGCGAAGCTGTCGTGATCGTGGCCGCGCGGATCGATCTTCTGCGCGGACAGATCCGCGCGCGGCTTCGTGTAGTCGTAGTCGCTCGTCTCGTGCTTGCCGATGCTCACCTCCTGCGCGGGCAGCCAGCTATCGATGTGCTCTTCGTCGGCGATCGCGGTGCGGTCGCGCGCGATGAATGGAATATGCTCGTAGCCGGGCAGCGCGACGTGCGACGCCATCGCGTCGCACAGCATCAGCGTGTGCGTTTGCGCCGCATGCCTGAAGTAGTAGTAGATCCCTTCGAACTCCATCAGCCGCGACACGAACGCCGCGTCGGTTTCGTTGTACTGCACGCAGTATTCGCGCGGCGTGTACGTCTCGGTCAGATGGTTTTCGATCGGGAAACCATACGTGCCGAGCACGTCCTGCACGATCTCCGGCACCGTCTTGTTCTGGAAGATCCGGCAATCGGAGCGGCGCGTCGCGAGCCACAACCACGGGCGCACGATCAACTGGTAGCCGTAGTGCCGCTCCGCGCGCCGCCCGACGAGCGACGCGCGCGCGACGATGCCGTTCAGATAGCGCGCCGATTCGTCCTGCTGCCGGATGCGCACCGTCACCGGCTTGCCGAGCAGCTCCTTCAGCGACAGGCTGTGATTGTCGGCGAGCGCTTCGATCCGGAAGTCGAACATTCGCCCGAGCGCTTCCTCGCCGTAGAGCTGGTGAAACTTCAGGTCGTCTCCGTGCAGGCTGTCGAGTGTGAACACGCGGGTCACGTCGCGCCCTCCTCTTCGAATCGATAAACAAACTGGCCGTCGTCGGCGCTCACGTCGATCGCCCGCAGCGCGCGCCCCTCGATCGTCGCGCGCAGGATCTCCTGACTGATGCGCGGCAGCACCGTGTGCGTGAGGATCGCGTCGACCATTCGGCCGCCGGATTCGATCGTCCGGCAGCGCTCGACGATCAGCGCAGTCGCCGAATCCGCGCAGCGCAGCGCGATGCCGTGATGCGCTTCGATGCGGCGCTCGATGCGGTCGAGCTGCAATGCGACGATCCGCGCGAGCATCTCGTCGGTGAGCGGGTAGTACGGGACGACCGTCAGGCGTCCCAACAATGCGGCGGGGAACACGTCGCGCAGCGGCGCGCGCAGCGCGTCGGTCAGCGTCTGCGCATCGGGCGGGCGCTGCGGATCGCGGCACAACTGCATCACGCGCTCGGAGCCGACGTTCGACGTGAGGATGATCACCGTGTTGCGAAAGTCGATGTAGCGCCCTTCGCCGTCTTCCATCCAGCCCTTGTCGAACACCTGAAAGAAGATCTCGTGCACGTCGCGGTGCGCCTTCTCGATCTCGTCGAGCAGCACGACGCTGTACGGCCGCCGCCGCACCGCCTCGGTCAGCACGCCGCCCTGTCCGTAGCCGACGTAGCCGGGCGGCGCGCCCTTCAGCGTCGACACCGTATGCGCCTCCTGAAACTCGCTCATGTTGATCGTGATCGCGTTGTGCTCGCCGCCGTACAGCGTCTCGGCGAGCGCGAGCGCGGTCTCGGTCTTGCCGACGCCGGACGGCCCGCACAGCAGGAACACGCCGTGCGGCTTCGCCGGATCGTCGAGCCGCGCGCGCGCGGTCTGAATGCGTTGCGCGATCAGCTCGACCGCATGCCGCTGGCCGACGACGCGCTCGGCGAGCGTATCGGCCAGCTTCAGCACCGATTGCATCTCGTCGCGCACCATCCGGCCGAGCGGAATGCCGGTCCAGTCGGACACGACGGCCGCCACCGCGTACGTGTCGACCGCGGGCAGCACGAGCGGCGTCTCGCCTTGCAAATCGGCGAGCTCGCTCAATGCAGTCGAAAGCTTTGCCTGCGCATCCGCGCGATCCGTTGCATCGAGCGCGCGCGACGGATCGTCCGTGAGCAGCGAAGTCCTCCAGTCGACAATCTTGCCGAGCGCATCGCGCTCCGCCTGCCAGCGCGCATCGAGCGCATCGAGCACCGCCTGTTCGCTCGCGATCGATGCGTCGATCGCATCGAGCCGCGGCGCATCGCCCGCGCCGAGCGCGCACTCGCGCGCGACCAGCTCGCGCTCGACGCGCAGGCTGTCGATCCGGCGCCGCGCATCCTCGATCGGCGCGGGCACCGCATGCTGGCTCACCGCGACGCGCGCGCACGCGGTGTCGAGCAGGCTGATCGCCTTGTCGGGCAACTGCCGCGCGGGAATATAGCGATGCGACAGCATGACGGCCGCCCGCAGCGCATCGTCGAGCACCAGCACGCGGTGGTGCGCTTCGAGTTTCGCGGCGAGCCCGCGCAGCATCGTCAGCGCCGCGTCCTCCTCCGGCTCGCGCACCTGCACGAGCTGGAAGCGCCGCGTGAGCGCCGGGTCCTTCTCGATGTATTGCTTGTACTCGGACCACGTCGTCGCGCCAATCGTGCGCAGCAAGCCGCGCGCGAGCGCCGGCTTCAGCAGGTTCGCCGCGTCGCCCGTGCCCGCCGCGCCGCCCGCGCCGACGAGCGTGTGCACTTCGTCGATGAACAGAATGACGGGCCGCTCGCTCGAGCTCGCCTCGTCGATCACGCCGCGCAGGCGGCTCTCGAATTCGCCTTTCACGCTCGCGCCCGCCTGCAGCAAGCCGATGTCGAGCAGATACAGCTCGACGTCGCGCAGCGGCGGCGGCACGTCGCCCGCGACGATGCGCAGCGCGAAGCCTTCGGCCACCGCGGTCTTGCCGACGCCCGCTTCGCCGACGAGCAGCGGATTGTTCTGCCGGCGCCGCAGCAGGATGTCGACGATCTGGCGAATCTCGCCGTCGCGGCCGACCACCGGATCGATCTCGCCCGCGCGCGCCCGCGCGGTCAGGTCCACCGCGTAGCGCGCGAGCGCCGAGCCTTCGCGCGCGGCGGACGATGCGCCGCCCGCCGCGCCCGCCGATGCGCGCGCCGCCGGCGGCGGCGCTTCCGGCGAGCCTTCGACGATCTGCTCGAGCTCGTCGGCGAGCACGTCCGGCACGATCCGCTCGAAGTCGCGCGCGATCGCATACAGCACGTTGCGCAGTTGCGTCGTCTTCAAGATCGCGAGCAGCAGCACCGCGCTTCGGATTTGCGTCGCGTCGTACTTGAGCGTTGCGTACACCCATGCGCGCTCGACCGCATCGTCGATGTGCGCGGACAGATCGGACACCGAGCCGGCGCCGCGCGGCAGCCGCTCGAGCGCCGACACGATCCCGCGATCCACCGCCGCCGTGTCGATGTCGAAGCGGCGCAGGATGCGGTGCACGTCGCTGTCCTGGCGCTGGAGCATCGGATTCAGCCAGTGCACGAGCTCGACGTATGGATTGCCGCGCAGCCGGCAGAAGCCCGTCGCCTGCTCCAGCGTCTCGTAGAGAAAAGCGTTCAGTTTTCCGAACAAGGTCACTCGGCCGATATCGGACATGGCGATTCCCGTTCAGGCAGGTTGTCGATCAGGCGCGTCGGCGGCGGCCGCCTGATCGGCCGCGGTCGATCGAACGCGCGCGGCGTCCGCGCTCGCCCCCCCGCCGCGCGCATGGAGCGCGCGCGCGTCGTAGCCGAGCACGAGATCGTGCGCGGGGCCGGGATCGAGCCGCTCGCCGAGCCACGCGGTGCGGCCGAGCCCGTGACGGCCGCCGAGCGCGAGCGCCGGCACTTCGTCGTGCGCGAGCTCGAGCTGCACGTCCCAGTCGAATTCGATGCCGACGTACTCGCGCACCCATTGCGCGAGCCGCCGCGCGTGCGCGCCGCCCGGCAGGAACTGCCGGTATTCGTCGAGCGTCAGCGGGCCGAGCACAATCCGCAAGCGCGATTGCGCGTCGCGCACCGCATAGCCGAGCACGGCGCTGCCGAGCGGCTGCGTCGGCCGCGTCGCGCGGATCGCGCAGCGCTGCGCGCGCTCGAGCATCACCCATTGCGGCACGTGTTCGACGATACGCACCCGCACGCCGAAGTAGCGCCGCAGGATCTGCACGAGCCCCTCCGGGTTGCGCGTGTGCCGCACCAGATGGCCCGCCTGGTGATACTTCGCATGCGGCGCGAGCGCGCCGGCGCTGTCTGACGCATCGGCATCGGGCGAGGGCGCGTCGCGCGGCCCGATCAGGCTCGCGACGTAGCGGTCGAACCGCGCGCGCGCCGGCCGGTCGAGGCTGACGGTCGGCTGCGCGTCGGCCCACGCGCGATAGAACAGCAGGATCAGCCGATGATGGAACAGGTCGGCGAACGCGGCGAACGTCGGATCGTCGTGCTGCGTCGCGCGCTCGTACGCGTACTCGGTCAGATGCGACGGCAGCGGCCCGTTCGGCCCGAACAATCCGAAGCCGTGAATCGCGACGCGCGGATGCGGGCCGTCGTCGCGCACGTCGGCGAGCATCGCCGCCGCGAACGCGAGCGACGGCGCCTGGCCGAACCGCACCGGCTCGTCGCGCGGCCGCGACGCATAGCCGGACGGCGCGTGCTCCGGCGACAGCGCATCGAGCCAGCGCAGCGCATGGAACAGATCGTAGCCGTGCGGCGCGGCGCGCAGGCGGCGCCACCAGGCGTCGCGGCGCGCGGCGTCGGCATGCGGCGCTGCGTTCAGATCCGCACGCGGAGCCGCGCCCTCGTCCGCGTTCGAGTCCGCGCGCACGTCCGTCGCGGCCGGCTCCGGTTTCGGATGCGTCGTCATATCGCGGGCCGCCTGCCGACGCGCGTCGGCCATTGCGCGAGCCTGCCGCGCTGCGCGCTGCTCAGCACGCATTCGGCGAACGAGTTGATCGACACGTGCCGCGCGAAGAACTGCTCGAGCACCGCGCCGAGCAGATACGGGCTGTCGCCGGAAAACGCGTGATCGTCGACGGTCACGTCCACCTGCACGCCGCGCCCGAACATCAGCGGCCCGGCGGCCGGCAGCCGGC
Organism: Burkholderia humptydooensis; assembly: GCF_001513745.1. Classification (NCBI taxonomy): domain Bacteria; kingdom Pseudomonadati; phylum Pseudomonadota; class Betaproteobacteria; order Burkholderiales; family Burkholderiaceae; genus Burkholderia; species Burkholderia humptydooensis. The sequence goes on from NZ_CP013382.1 coordinate 2,722,980, forward strand.
GGAACACCGGCGTGAACGCGACGCGGTGCACGCCGTCGATCTGCCGGCGCATCGCCGCGTCGGCCGGGTCCGCATGCAGGCCGAGCAGCTCGCGCAGCACGCGCGCGCCTTCTTCGTCGTCGACGTCGGTCAGCGTGTGGCGCGCGAGCCCGAGGTGGCTCACGAGCCGCCATGCGGTCTGCGCATCGGCGATCGGCGGGCGCGGCCGCGACGGCCCGCGGATCGCGGCGATCCGCTCGACGGGCGCCGACACGCGCAGCGTAAACGCGTTCGCATCGCCCGCCGGCAACAGCAGCACGAGGTCGCGATTCGTGCACAGCGTGTCGACGGACAGATAGCGGATCGATTCGTCGTGCGGCGCGCAATCGCTATCGACGAGCGACACGAACGTCTCGCTGCCGACGTAGCCGGTGCGCGTGCCGTTCGCGCGCGCCTGCGCGGACACGAGGCGCGGCTCGTGGCGCACCGTGTAGTACGCGCCGTAATTGCCGTCGTCGCCCGCGAACGACGCGTGGAACGGCCGGAACACGCGTGCCTGACCGTCGTCGCGCGGCTCGCTCGCGAGCCGACGCACCGCGTAGACCTCGTAGTCGAGCGGCCGGCTGCGATCGACGACCACATGGTGCTCGCGCGCGCCCGGATGAACCGGAATGCGGTCCGCGCGACGTGCGAACAGATTGACGGCCGGCGTGCAGTTCAACGCGATGTGCCGCGCGTCGACGCTGTTTTCGAGCGCAGCATCATGCCGATCGAGCAGCAGCGTCAGCTCGAACGTGTCGCCCGTCGCGCGCGCGAGCGCGGGCCGCAACCCTTCGATGCTGAAGAACAGGAAGCGCGCGGGAAACGCGAAATACTCGCGCAGCAGGCGGTAGCCCTGGAAGCTGCGGCCGTCGTCGGGCAGCAGCGCCTGGTCCGCGTCGAAGCCCTGATGGGCGAGCGCATCCGCGCCGAGCACGTGCAGCCAGCGCGGCGGCTGCGCCGCGTCGTGGCAGACGACGCCGATCGTATGTCCGGCGATCAGTTCGAGCAGATGCAGCGCGTCGCGCTCGGGGCCGGCGAGATGGAACATCAGCCGGTCGATCGGCAGTTGCGCGAGACTCGCGCCGCCGCGCGCCTTCAGCCGGATGCGCAGCGCGCCGCGCACGTCGCGCCGCGAGGCTGTCGCCGAGCGCGGCAGATACGCGGGCGCGCCCGTGACCGTGGCGGCCGCGAGTTCCAGCGGCCACAGCGTCAGATCGTGCGCGGTGCGAAACTCGCACGCGGTCTGCTCGGACGCGGCCGGCCGCGCGCGCAGCGCGGTGCCCGCCGGCAGCCGGTAGCCTTGCGCGAGGCTGCCCTCGTTCATCATCGGCGTGAACTGAACGATCGCCATCGACGGAATCGGCGCGACGTAGCCCGGATACACCGCGTCGAGCAGCGCCTGCGTGAAGCGCGGAAACTCCGCGTCCATCTTGAGCTGCACGCGCGCGGTGAGGAAGCTGAAGCCTTCGAGCAGCCGCTCGACGTATGGATCGGGCGGCCCCGATTCGTGCATCCGCAGGCGCGCGGCCACTTTCGGAAACTGCTGCGCGAACTCGCCGCCGAGCTCGCGCAGGTATGCGAGCTCGCGGTTGTAGTAATCGAGCAGGCGCGTGTCCATCGCGTCAGCCTCCCGCCGCTGGTTGCAGCGCCATCGCGCCCGTCTCCAGATCGAGATCCGAGCGCAGCACGAATTCGACCGGATGCGGGACCGACCACAGCGTGCCCTTGATCTCGAACATCAGCACGTTGTGCCGGCGCTCGCCCGCCGCGCCGCCCGGCGTGTCGAGCACGCTGCGCACCTCGACGCTGTCCGGCGCGATGCGCGGCTCGAAGCGCACGATCGCATCGCGGATCGACGCCTCCACCGACATCCGCTCGACGCCCGACATCGGCTTGCCGACGAGCGGCCGCATCCCGTAGTTGAGCACCGACGCCTGCGCGTGCGCGAACGCCGGCCAGTCGACGAAGCCGTCCTCGCCGTTGCGCGTGTTGAGCAGCCACGTCAGGTCGCGCAGCACCGCCGCGCGCAGCCGCTCGCCGCCGATCGCCTGCGCGTCGGGCGGCTCGGTGCGCCGCTCGCGCTCAGCGTCGGTCAGCCGGTCGAGCAGCGCCGGCTGCAGCCGGTCGCGCGCGGCGCGCATGCCGCCCTCCCGGCTGCCCCCGGTTCGCACGTCGTCGTCCACGGTTCGCGCTGCCCGCCGTCACATCTCGGTGTTTTCCTTGATGTTCCAGCCTACCGACACCTCGGCGCCCTTGCCGCCGTTGTCGTTCTGCTGCCAGTACTGCTTCTTGACCTTCGCGGCCTGGAAGCCGTACTGCATCAGCAGCCGGTCGGCGGCGTCGCCCGGATCGACGCCCGCGATCTGCGCGGACGTGACGAGCACTTCCTGCAGCGTCACGCGCATGAACTCGATCTGCGAGCCGCCCGTCTTGCACGCCGAGATCTCGACGGACGACAAATGTTTGCCGTTCGCGCAGTTCTTGATGATCGCCGTGGCGCCCTTGTCCATGTACGCGGCCACGACGAGATCGTTGAAGCTCGCCTTGCCCGCGTTGCCGCCGCTGCCGCTCGCCATCGCGCCCGGCTGGCTCGCGCCCCACGAGAACGACTGGATGTCGGTCCAGCCCTTGTGCTGCGCATCGGCCGATTCGCCGGTGACGCCGTCCACTTTCATAAACATTGCGACGCCCATCGATTTCTCCGTTTGGGTTGATTGAGGGATGTCAGTCGAGTCTCATCGGCCGGTTGACGTTCATGCGCTCGCCGCCTTCGCCGACGGCAGCTTCGAGATGAGCCGCAGCGACACGGTGAGCCCTTCGAGCTGGTAATGCGGCCGCAGGAAGAACTTCGATGCGTAATAGCCGGGGTTGTCGTCGATCTCCTCGACGACGACCTGCGCGGCCGCGAGCGGCTTGCGCGCCTTCGTCTCCTGCGACGAGTTCGCCGGATCGCCGTCGACGTAGTTCATGATCCAGTCGTTGAGCCAGCGCTCCATGTCGTCGCGCTCGCGGAACGAGCCGATCTTGTCGCGCACGATGCACTTCAGGTAATGCGCGAAGCGGCAGCACGCGAACAGGTACGGCAGGCGGCCCGAGAGCCGTGCGTTCGCGGTCGCGTCGGGATCGTGATACTCGGCGGGCTGATACAGCGACTGCGCGCCGATGAACGCCGCGAAATCCGAATTCTTTCGATGAACGAACGGCATGAAGCCGTTCTTCGCGAGCTCGGCCTCGCGGCGGTCGCTGATCGCGATCTCGGTCGGGCACTTCTGGTCGACGCCGCCGTCGTCGGTCGGGAACGTGTGGCACGGCAGCCCTTCGACCGCGCCGCCCGATTCGACGCCGCGGATCGACGAGCACCAGCCGTACAGCTTGAACGAGCGGTTGATGTTCGCCGCCATCGCGTATGCGGAATTCGCCCACGTGTAGCGGTCGTGGCTCGCGGCTTCGGTGTCTTCCTCGAAGTCGAATTCGTCGACGGGATTCGTGCGCGCGCCATACGGCAGCCGCGCGAGAAAGCGCGGCATCGCGAGCCCGACGTAGCGCGAATCCTCGGACTGGCGCAGGCTGCGCCACGCCGCGTATTCGGTGTTCTGGAAGATCTTCGTCAGATCGCGCGGATTGGCCAGCTCCTGCCACGAATCCATCTGCATCAGCTCGGGCGACGCGCCCGCGATGAACGGCGCGTGCGCGGCCGCCGCGATCTTCGACAGCTCGCCGAGCATCTCGACGTCGGGCGGGCTGTGGTTGAAATAGAAATCGCCGACGAGGCAGCCGAACGGCTCGCCGCCGAACTGCCCGTACTCCTCTTCGTAGACCTTGCGAAAGAGCGGGCTCTGATCCCACGCGACGCCCTTGTAGCGCTTCAGCGTGCGCGCGAGCTCGTTGCGCGACGCGGGCAGCGCCTTGATCTTCAGCAGCTCGTCGGTCTCGGTGTTCGTGACGAGATAGTGCAGCCCGCGCCATGCGCCCTCGAGCGTCTGGAACTCCTCGTGATGCAGGATCAGGTTGATCTGCTCGGAGAGCTTGCGGTCGATCTCGGCGATGATCTGCTTGACGCTGCCGTAAGCGTCGGTCGTCATGCCGACCGTGTGCTCGAGCGCCTGCTGCGCGAGCGTGCGCACCGCGCGCTCGACCGATTCGCGCGCCTCCGCGGTCTTCGGCTTGAACTCCTTCTGCAGCAGCGCGGCGAACTCGTCGCGCGCGACGACGGGCTGCGCGGCCTCGCGCGTGTCGGCCCGGGTTGGAGCGTGTTCATTCATGGCGAATCTCCGAATCGTCCGCGGCGCCGGTGCCGGCGATGGCCGGCGCGCCGCCGTCGGCGCTCGCCGCGAGCGGCTGCCGCACGAGCGACTTCAGCAGTTCCGGATCGTTGATCGCGTTTTCGATCAGTTGCTCGGCGCCGTGCTTGCCGTCCATGTACGACAGCAGGTTCGACAGCTCGGTGCGCGCCTCCAGCAGGCGCCTGAGCGCATCGACGTTGCGCGCGATCGCGGCGGGCGAGAAGTCGTCGATGCTCTCGAACGTCATGTCGACGCTCAGCATCCCGTCGCCCGACAGCGTGTTCGGCACGTGGAACGCGACGCGCGGCGCGATCGATTTCATCCGCTCGTCGAAGTTGTCGACGTCGACTTCGAGGAACTTGCGCTCCGGCAGCTCCGGCAGCGGCTCGGCCCGCTTGCCCGCGAGATCGGCGATCACGCCCATCACGAACGGCAACTGGACGCGGCGCTCGGCGCCGTAAGTCTCCACGTCGTACTCGATCTGCACGCGCGGCGCGCGGTTGCGCGCGATGAATTTCTGTCCGCTGGCCAAAGCCTTGTACTTGCTCGTCATCGTCTGCTCCTTCGCAATCAGGTTGCGTCGATCATGTCCGCCGCCCGCAGCGGCGCCTCGCATCATTCGCTGCGCTGGCCGCTCAGCATGTCGAGCTTCGGCAGGCTCTCCGGAGCGAGATCCCGGATGATTTCGTAGAAGTCGAGCGACAGCAGCCGCTGCGCGCGGCGCAGCAGGATCGGCGCCGGGTGGCTCGGCTCGTGCAGCTCGAAGTAGCGGCACATCTTTTCGAGGCCGAGCTGCACGTCGTCGCGGCTCGTCACCTCGGCGTCGCGCCATGCGCGGCCGTTCGCGGCGAAGGCCGGCGCGGCCGCGCCATTTGCCGCGCCATTTGCCGCGCCGTTTCCCGCGCCGGTTGCCGCGCCCGCCGTCGCGTCGGCCGCGCCCGCCTGCGGCGCGCCCAAGGGCGGCGGCAGCCCGTCGCGCACGATCCGGCGCAGCGCCTTCTCGAAGTCGCTCGCGTCCGGCGCCCATTCGTCGCCGAGCTTCGATGCGACGCACGCGCGAATCGCATCGAGCGCGTCGAGCGCGGCGAACGCCGCCCGCAACGTCGGCTGCCCGCCGTCGCGCGCGCGCACCAGATCGGCGATCAGCCGCTCGCGGCCGCCCGGATAGCCTTCCGCGCCGCCGTCCCGGCCGTCGAACGCACGCTCGGCGTCGCGCACGCTCGGACCGCCGTCGAAGAGCGCCTGCCGGCGCGCGGCGCGCGCGCAGCCGTGCGCGCCCGCGACTTCGGCGAGCGCGTTCGCGCGCAGCGTCGGATCGCGGTCGCCGTCGGCGTCGAGGCGCGGATGAACGTCGTCCCACCACAGCGCGAGCATCCCCGCGACGAGCTTCAGCCCGTCCGCATAGCCGGGAATGCCGCGCAACTCGGTCCAGCTACGCGCGAGATGCGCGGCGACGCGCAGATCCTTCGTGCGCCCCGACAGCTCGAGCGCGAGACGCTCGACCGCGCTCCAGTCGGGCGCCTCGGCCGGAATCACGGTGTCGCCGTATTGCTGCTCGGGCCGCGGCGTCGCGCTTTCCTGCAGCCGCAGGAAATCCTGCTCGTATTCGAGATTCGCGCCGCACGGCAAGTCGGGCGCGACGCCGGCGAGCAACGATTCGATCGGATCTGAACTCTGCATGGGTCTTCCCGTGGATGGACCGGCGCCGGCGGCGCGCGCCGGCATGTCGGCGTCATTCGAACGCATAGTCGATGCTCACCGGCTTGCTGCCCGGATCGATCTTCACCGTGCGCCGCAGCGGCGGCAGCGTGCCGTTGCGGATCTCGATCTGATAGACGCCCGGCGCGAGCGACAGCGTCCGCAGCGGCGGACTCGCGCCGCGCTTCACGCCGCTCACGTACACGTCGCCCCACGGGCGCACGTGGAATCGCACGGGGATCGTCTCCTGCAGGTCCGGCGGCTGCTGGTCGGCCGCGGCGGCGGCCTCCGCGGCGACGGACGGCGAGACGGGCGGCGCGCCGCCGCTCGCGGACGGATTCGCGACGACCGTCTCCGTCGCGTCGAGGCTGCCCTTCGGCGCGAGGTTCGCAGCCGGCGCGGCGCGCGCGGACGCGGCGCCCGCGTCGTTGTTCGCGATCTGCGGCGCGGCGCTCGCGCCGGCGGCCGTCGTCGCAACGGTCGGCGCGGGCTCGTGCGCGATCGTGTCGGCGGGCGTGGAGGGCGGCGCGAGCGCGGGCTGCGGCTCGGCGCGTTGCGCAAGCGTGGCGGGCGCGCTGCCGGGCGCGGGCGTGAGCGCGGGCGTTGCGGCGAGCGGCGGCGACGCGCTCGCGTTCGTCGCTGTCGTCTCGGGACGGCCGGACGGCTTCACGAGATACGCGACGCCGATGCCGATCGCGAGCGACACCGCGAGCGCACCACCCGCATATGCGATTGTTCGCCGGTCGCGCCATCCCGTCCGTGCGGCGGCGGGCCGCGGCGGCAGCGGGTCCCGTTCGCCCGCGTGCTCACGCGAAGGTGACAGCGACGGCGCGTGATCGGCGCGCGGCCGTAAAGGCCCGGCCTCGCGATCGTCGGTCGACGGTGGCTGCTGCGGCGGCGCGGCCGATGCACCGCCGGCCCGTTCGGCGGCGGCCGGAGCCGAATCTCCGCGCCGATACGAGGCCGACTCTTGCGACTCTTGCGACTCTAGCGGCGGTCGAGACTGTCGCGCGCGCTCCACGTCGAGCCGCATCGCCGCCGCGTCCGCGCCTACGTCGGCATCGTCGCGTCGCCGCGCATCCGGCGAACCGGACGTCGCAGCCCTCTGCGCGCCGTCCTCCGCCGCGCCCGCCTCGCGATCGCCCGCCGGCTCGCGCGGCTGCGCTTGCGCCGGGCTCGCCGGCGGCGCGACATGAGGCGAAGGCGGCCGCTCGAACTCGCGCAGCCCGAGCTCCGCCGCGAATTGCGCAACCGACTCCGGCCGGTCGGCGATCTTCAGTTGCAGCGCGTGGTCGATCGCCGCGAGAAACGCCGGGCTGTACGGCTCGCGCGCGGTCAGCTCGCGCGTCGCGAGCGGCCGGTAGGTGTCCTGGATGCTGCGCACGACCGCCGCGGGCGGCAGCTCGCCCGTGACCATCGCGTGCATCACCGCGCCGAGCGCATACAGATCGGTCCACGGCCCCTGGCCGAACGCCGGATCGTCGGTGTACTGCTCGATCGGCGCATAGCCCGGCTTGATCATCATCGCGCTGTCGTCGACGAGATCGCCGATCCGTTTGCGCGCCGCGCCGAAGTCGAGCAGGATCGGATTGCCGTCGGGCCGGATCAGGATGTTGTCGAGCGCGATGTCGCGATGGAAGCACTGCGCGCGATGCAGCGTGTCGAGCGCGCCGAGCAGCGCCGCGACGATGTGGCGCAATTGCGTCTCGCCCATCTGCGCGCCGCCGTCGAGCAGTTGCTTGAGCGTGCGCCCTTCGTAGAACGGCATCACCATGTACGCGGTGCCGTGGCTCTCCCAGAAATGCAGCACCTTGACGAGCCCCGGATGGTCGAACTGCGCGAGCAGCCGCGCCTCGTTGAGGAACGCGCTGCGGCCCGCGTCGAACGCCTGCGCGAAGCGCACCGAGCGCAGCGACACCGTGTAGTCGCCGCCGCGCGTCGCGAGCATCGACGGCATGTATTCCTTGATCGCGACCGCGCGCCGCAGCGTGCGGTCGAACGCGCGATAGACGATCCCGAAGCCGCCGACGCCGAGCACCTCGTCCAGTTGCAATTCGCCGAGGCGATGGCCGAGCGGCAGCGGCCGCACCGCGAATTCGGCGGCGGCGCTGCGGGTCACGGTCTCCTGCTCGTTGTCTCTCGAAAATGGGTCCGTCATGTGCCACCTCGTGATTCCGCAAAGATTCCACGAATCGCGGCCGGATCGCGCCGACTTCGCGCGCCGCTGCGTTGCGTGTCGGCGCGCGAAGTCGCGCGCCGCTCCTTGCGTTGCCGTTACGCGCGCGTTGCACGCGTCCGTTGCATGCGCTCGTTACATGCGTCAGCTACACGCGTCCGTTGCGCGCCCTAAACGCCGTGCTGGACGCCGCCGAACAGCCGCAGGAACAGCCGGCTATCCGGCGCGCCGGTGTGCGCGTGCGTACGCAGCGGCGATCCGTCGGCGCGGTTGGTCCACCAGAAGCTCGTCGCGCCGTGCGGATCGAAATACTGCGAAAGCCCCGGCCATGCGGGCGTCGCGGGCGGGCTCGGCATCAGCTGCGCGAACGGGCCGCTCCGCGCTTCGCCGCCGCTTTCGCCGCTTTCGCCGCTCTCACCGCTCTCGTCGCCTTCACCCGCTCCATCGAAGTCACCGGCTTCACCGCCTTCACCGCTGCCGCGTGCCGCATCGCGCTCACCGCGCCAGCCGCTTTCGCCGAACTCGCCGCCGAACCACGCCGATCGCGCGGCCGCGCCCGGCACGAGCCGCACCCTCGCGAGCGCCTGCTCGAGCTGCACCGGCGCGCGCGCGTGCCGGATCGCATCGAGCAGCGCGCTGCCGACCTGCCAGTAGAACGCGTCGGCGACGTCCGGCAGCGCGCTCCAGTAATCGGCGGTGCGCATCGGCAGCGTCGCGATCACCGGGTAGTAGCGGCCGACGCGATCGCAGCTCGGCGCGAGGCAGCCGGGCTGCACGCACTGCGCGCCCGCGCCCGCCGGAATCAGGAAATTCCAGACCGGCGCGACCGTGTAGTAGCGCGCGAGCTCGTCGTCGCCGCGCTGGCGCATCGCGGCCATTCCCTGCTGGAGCCAGCGCTCCCACCAGCCGGCGAGCTCGTGCGACAGCCTGTGGTTGACGAAGTCGCCCGCGCCCGGAATCTTTCCGTACCAGGCGGGCGGCTCGCCGTCGCAGGCAAGCGTCGTCTGCATCGTGCTCATTGCTTCGGAGGACATGTAAAGGACTCCATCTGCGGCAACCGGAACGGGTTGCGGACGCTGCTCGCCGTCACCTGCAGCACGATCGGCTTGCCGTCCACCGCGAATCTCGCGACCATCTGCTCGGGCCCGCGCCCGCCCGACACGCCCGCGCGGTCGAACAGCCGGTGCAGCGCCCACGGCCCCTCGGTCGTGAAGCCGCCCGCCGCGCCCGACTGTTCGGTCACCTGCAGCCGCACCTGGTTGCTGCCGCGCGTGCCCGGCCACTGCACCGCGGTCGGCACCTGCGGGCCGTGCGCGTAGCGGACGATCTGGCCGTCGACGTCGAGCACCATCTCAGAGATCGACGGGTCCATTTCGAGCGGCACGATCTCGACCTTGATCTGCGCGGTCCGCGCGCCGCCTCCGAAATAGACGTCGCGGATCACCGCAGCCTTCTCGAACGCGCCGAGCATCGCGGCCGCCGCCGGATCGGCTTCGGCGTTGCGGTTGCTGAAGCGCCACGGGTGCGCGGTCGTGTCGACGAGCGTTTGCAGGTTCTTCTGGAAGAAGTCGTCCATCAGGCCGCCCGCCGCGAACAGTTGCGCGAAGTCGGACGGCGCGACGTCGCGCGCCGCGCCGCGCGCGAACGGATAGCGCCCGGCGATCGCCTGCCGGCAGAAATCGCCGACGGTCGCGCCCGCGCGCTGCGCGACGTTGCGCTGCTCGACGCTCGCGACGCTGCCGTTCGCGACGTTCGACAAATCGTCGAGCACCTCGCGAAACGGCGTCGGCAGCCGGCCCGCCTGCGCGCGCAGCCGCGCGGGCGCGTCCGACGGCGGCGGCGTCGCGCCGCTGCGCAGCGCGTCGTCGGTTGCGGTGAGGTACGTGTACAGCGCGTCGATCGCCTTGAGCACCGCGTCGAACGACGCCGCCTGATCGCCGCCGCCCGGCGCGAACGCGCGCAGCCCCGCGAAGTGGCTGTCGACGATCTGCTCGGGGCTCGCGGGCGACGCGGCCGCCGCGCCCGCGTCCGCGCCCGGCTGGCCCGCGAAGATCTGCGCGAGCGAGCTGCGCGCCTCGTCGACCTTGTCCTGCGCGCGCGACGCGAGGTTGCGCGCGCCGCCGGGCGCATCGCCGAGCGGCGTGTCGCGCGCGAGCGCGACCATCAGCCGCGTGAGCGGCGAATCCGCCGACGACAGCGTGCGCGCGACCTGGATGCTCTGCGCGAGCGTCGACGTGCGCTGCAGCCGGATGTCGGCCAGATAGTCGTCCCAGGTCTTGATGTAGTCGTTCAGATAGAGCTGCCGGACGTCGCGCGCCCACGCGGCCGCGTCGGCCGGATTCGGGATCTCGGACGCGCCGAGATTCAGCACCCACACCTCCTCGCGCCCATACGAATCGATCGCGCCGGGCAGCCGCGGCGCGAACACGTTGCGGTAGCCGTTGCGCGTATAGAGGCCCGGCACGCCGTCGGCGAGGCTCCTGCCGCTCTGCCGCCGGAACGCGAGCGACGCGTCCGGCCCGACCGCGCGCGCGACGCTGAAGTCATACGACGCGGTGCTCGGGCGCAGCGTGCGCGCGAGCTGCCGGTACAGCCGCTGCGAGAACGGCACCTGCCGCAGCCGCTCGCGCACGTCGGCGACGAGCCGCTCGTTCATCGGGAACGGCGACACCGCGACGCGATTGCCGAACAGCGCGCCGAGATGCGAGCGCAGCGCGCTGCGCTGCGCCGACGAGAAATCGGCAGGCAGCGCGCGCTCCATCTCGAGATCGACGACGGCCTGCACGAACGCGGGATCGTAGTGCGCGCTGTCGTAGAGCATCAGATACGCCTTGAGCGCCGCGTATGCATATTCGGCCTCGTCGGGCTGCGCCTCGCGCAGCGCCTGCTCCATCCGGCTCGCGGCGATCGGCAGCAGCACGTCGTCGAGCGCGCGCCGGTACACGGCGTCGCTCGCCTCCTCGATCTTCTCGCCCTGAAAGAGGCCCCAGCGGTACGCGAGCGGCGGGTGCCGCAAGTCGACGCCGCCCGCGTCCGGCAGCCCGCTCAGCTCGTCGAGCACGGGCAGCAACTGGACGATGTCGGCCGCGCCCGTGAACTTCGCGCGGCCGATCTGCGCGTCGACCGCCGGCACGCGCGCGGCGACCTGGTCGAGATAGTCGCGATTGCGCGAATAGCTGCGCAGCCACGCGAACAGCACCGCGACACACAGCAGCGCGATCGCCGCGTAGCCGACGATCTGCAGCACGCGCTGCCGCTGATGCCAGCGCAGATTGCTGCCGGCGAGCGCCGCCTCGCGGAAGATGTGATCCTGCAGCAGCGATTTCAGGAAGAAGCTGCGGCCGGCCGAGCCCGTCTGCGCGGCGGGCGGCACGCCCTCGATCTTCAGGAAGCGCTTGATCCCGCTCATCACGCGGTCGAACGCGGTGCCTTCCTGCGTGCCGCTCGTCAGGTACACGCCGCGCAGCATCGGCATCGGCTCGAAGCTCGACACCGAAAACACCTCGGCGACGAACTGGCCGAGCATGTCCTGCAGATCGGCGATCTGCTGCGGCAGCAGGTAGCTCATCTCGCGCTGGCGCGCGTCGGTCTGCGACGCGAGCAGCTCCGGCAGCCCGTCGTTCAGGCGCTTGTGCAGCAGCCGGTATTCGCGATCGAACGCCGCGCGCAGATCGAAGCCGCCCGCCTCGCTCTCGGCGAGCGGGAACGTGAAGCCCCACACCTGCGCGCATTCGGCGCGGCCGAAGCCGCCGAAGTATTCGGCGAAGCCGGCGAGCAGGTCCGCCTTCGTCACGAGCAGGTACACCGGAAAGCGAATGCCGAGCTGCGAGCGCAGCTCGAGCAGGCGCTTGCGCAGCACCATCGCGTGCTGCGTGCGCTCCGCCTCCGACGCGCCGAGCAGATCGGCGACGCTGATCGTCAGCATCGCGCCGTTCAACGGCTGGCGCGCGCGGTATTTCTTCAGCAGATCGACGAAGCCCTTCCATTCGGCCTCGTCGAGCGCGCGATTGCTCTCGTGCGTCGTATAGCGGCCCGCGGTGTCGATCAGCACCGCGTCGTTCGTGAACCACCAGTCGCAGTGCCGCGTGCCGCCCACGCCGCGAATCGCCGCGCGCCCGAACTGCTCGGCGAGCGGAAAGCTCAGCCCCGAGTTGACGAGCGCCGTCGTCTTGCCCGAGCCGGGCGCGCCGATGAACACGTACCACGGCAACTGGTACAGATACTGGCGCGACATCCGTTCGAGCCATTGCGGCAGGCCCTTGCGCGCGCCGTCGGCGGCGCCGAAGCGGACCTTCTTCAAGAGCGTCGACGCTTCGTCGAAGCGGCTGCGCAGCTCGTCGAGCTGCGCCCGCGCGGGGTCGCCCGTCGCGGCGGGCCGCGGCGCCGCTTCGCGCAACTGGTTGAGCAACTGCGCGTTCAGTTGGCCCGCGCGCCAGTTGCGCCAGGCGATCCGCGCGCCCCACGCGGCGAACAGCGCGACGATCGTCAGCGCGCGCACCCAGCCGCTCTCGAACGGGCGGAGCTCGGCGAACGCGAACAGCGGCCCGGCGAGCCAGACGAAGCACGCCAGCACGACGAGGCCGGCGAACGTCCAGATTTCCCGCGACGGCAGCGGGCGAACGATGCGTGCGACAGCGTGGCTCATGCTCAGGGCGTCTCCTTCGTCGCGCGCGCGGCGTCGCCGCCGGGCGCGAGCATCAGCGTGATCTCGACGCGCCGGTTGCGCGCGCGGTTCGCCGGCGAATCGTTCGGCGCGACCGGATCGAGCGTGCCGCGCCCTTCGGCCGCGATCCGGTCCGGGCGGTCGAGCCGCGCGGCGATCAGGCCGCGGACCGCCTCCGCGCGCTCGCGCGACAAGTCCCAGTTCGATGCGAAGCGTGCGCTGTGCACCGGCGTATCGTCGGTGTAGCCGCTCACGCGCACGCTGCCCGGCACCTGGTTCAGCGCGTCGGCGACGCGCGTGAGCACCGGCATGTAGCGATCGATCACCGACGTCGAGCCGGACCCGAACAGGCCGTCGCCGCGCAGCACGATCACGCTGCGGTCGGCTTCGTCGCGCACGCTCACGAGCCCCGCGGCGATCTCCGGCTCGAGGAACTTCGCGACGCGCGGCGCGGGCGCCGGATGCGGCGCGGGCTGCGCCGGCTGCAGCTTCGGCACGTGCAGCGCGTCGATCGACGCGAACAGCCGGTCCGAATGGCCGGCGAGCGCGATGCGCAGCCCCGCGAACACGCCGAAGCCCACGAGCAGCGCGAGCGCGACGCACACCCACAGCGGCACCGTGAAGCGCCGCGTGACGTCGCGCGTGACGACGTCGCGCCAATGCGGCGAGAGCGCCGGATCGAATTCGCCGCGCACCGAGCGGATCGTCTGCGCGAGCTGGCGGCGCACCGCGTCGAGCTGCGCGCGGCCGTTGTCGAGCACGCGATAGCGCCCTTCGAAGCCGAGCGCGAGGCAGAAATAGAGCAGCTCGAGCAGGTCGAGATGCTGGCGCGGCTGCTGCGACAGCCGCTCGAGCAGATGGAAGAACTTCTCGCCGCCCCACGTCTCGTTGTGGAACGACACGAGCAGACTGTGCGACGACCACACGCTGCCGCCCCACGGCGTCAACGCGGCGGCCTCGTCGAGCGCGGTGCACAGGCAGTAGCGCGCGCCGATGATCGCCTCGGAGGCGACGCCCGCCTGCTGCGCGCGCTCCTCGAACTGGCGGATTTCGACGACGAGATGCTCGCGCAGCCACGCGGGATTCGGATGATGGACCGTCGAGCGGATCTGCGGCACGAGGTTCAGCAGCGGGTTCGCGGCCGCGACAAGCGGATTCGTGCCGCTCGCCGCCCACCGGCCCGGCCTCGGCTGCGCCGCGGCCGCGCCCGCCGGCGCGGCGGCCGGATGCGCACCGCCCGGGTTCGGCGGCACGAATCCGCCCGCGCCGGCCGAGAACGAATCGGAAGAAGAGTTCATCGCGCGATACCGCCCTCACCCGCGAATCGCCCAGAACTCCATCGAGAGTCCCGGGAATTCGCCGGCGAAATGAAATGCGAGGCCGCCGGAGCGTTCGAGCTGCTTCCACATCTCGCCGCCCTTGTCGATCTCGAAGTACGTGTGCCCCGCGTGATACGGAATCTGCCGGGGCGCGACCGGCAGTTGCCGCATCGCGATGCCCGGCAACTGCAACTGCACGAGGTCGCGAATCCGCTCGACGGGCCCGAGCTTCGCCTGCGCGGGAAAACGCACGCGCAGGCTGTCGGCCGGCACGTCGGCGCGCACCGCGAGCACGAAGCCCGCGGTGTCGCGCAGCGCCGGATCGGCGATCGTCGCGACCTTCATTCCGTTGCCCGCGTCGCGCAGCTCGATCTGGATCGCGTTCTGCTCGAGCACCGTCGACAGCGAGCGGCGCAGCTCCGCCATCAGCTCGCCGAAACTCGTGCGCAGATCGTCGTGCCGATAGACGGCGAGCGACTGCGGCCGCCGGCCCACCGCGGTGAACGTGCTCAGGTCGCACGCGAGCTTGAGCCAGTCGCGGAACAGCGTCTCCGGATGCGCGGCGACGTCCTGCTGCGCGTGCCACGTAAGCGCCAGATAGCGGTTGACGAGTTGCAGCAGCAGGAAATCGGCGACTTCGGACACGCCGCCGCGCCCCGGCTCCGACAGCCGCCCGCCGAGCGCCTCGCTGCGCTGCGTGAGCAGCCCGTGCAGCTCGCGCGTGTGGCGCAGCAGCACCGGATCGCGCTGCGCGACGAGCCGCGGCGGAATGTAGCCGTCGTCGACGAGCAGCCGCCCGTCGGTGCGCCGCTCGACGATCCGCACGGCGCCGAGCGCCTCCCAGTCGCCCGTCAGCTCCGATTCGAGCATCAGCCGCACGTTCAGCCGCCCGGTCTGCAAGAGCGCGGGGCCGAGCGCGACCTCGTTCGCGTCGGCGACCTCGTGCTCGCGCACGACGTAGCGCGCGAATCCCGCGTCCGCATTGCCATTGCCGTCCCCGCCGAACGACACCTCCTGCGCGCCGCCGCGCCACAGCGGCAACGCGAGCACGACGAGCTGGTCCTTCGCGTCGGCGGGCACGTCGAGCGGCTCGGGCCGATCGTCCGGATGCGACAGGTCGAACGGCGTGCCGTCGCGCATCACGCCGGTTGCGGCAAGCAGCGCGACCTTGCCGAGCGCGAGCAGCTCGCGGTCGATCTGCAGTTCGTCGTAGCCCCAGTAGAAGCCCTGCAGCGGCAGGCAGCGCATGCCGACGTAGCGCTCCCAATGCCGCTCGAGCTGCTGGAAATGCTGCGGGCGCAGGAACATGCCCTCGGTCCAGATCACGCGCTGGCGCAACGCCGCAGCGGGGGTCGCGGACAATACCGGCTCGTTCATTGACGTACTCGCGAATCGCCGCCGAGGCCGACGCCGCCGTTCTTCACGGCGACCGACAGCTTCATCTCGCCCGGCGAGGTTTGCCAGAATCGGTACAGGTTCAGTTGCTTCGCGCGCGGCAGCGGCACCGTCATCCGCCAGCGGTTCTTCTCGAGCACGCGATATTCGGCGACGATGCCGATCGCGCTCGCGTCGACGTTGCCGCGGTAGTGCAGCGTGCGCGCGTCTCCCGGGCGCAGGATGATCCGGTCGACGCCGAGCAGATCCGCGCCGAGCACGCTCTCCGGCTTGTCCTGCAGCGAGAAGAAATCGGCGCTCTCGAACGCGGACGCCGTCTTCAACTGGAACACCTTCAGCACGATCGGCGACGGCTTGCGATTGATGTCCGGATTGACGTCGGGCGCGACGTCGAGCGTGATCGAATACGGCACGGCAACGGAACGCTCCGTCGCCCCGCATCCGGCAAGCAGCAACGCGCACCCCAGAACGACGGAACCACTGAACCGCAGTCGCATTTTCTGTCTCTTTCCTTGCATCGCAATAAAATGCCCGCCGGCCTGCCGCAGCGAAAAGCCGGATCGATTCGAAATAAGGTGACGATCTTATTGGGCCTGTTGATTTCTAATTTCCGTGTCCTTTCATTGCGATTTCATCCGGTAATTTTTGATCTGAAAGACGGGTCAAACCACCAATAATTTCCGGCGAATTTAAATTTCCGGGAATTCGGGCCGCTGAATGACTTACGGACAAATCCTGACACAGCTCAGAGGTCTGATTCGTTGCGGCCGCCCGATCCGATTGCGCGGACGCCAGCCAGGAGAACGCGACGCGCCCCGCTGCCCGCCTGCCGCGAGCGGCCGAGCCGCGAAGCTCAATTCGTGCCAAGCCCTTTACGCCGCCAAATAAACGGCAAGCTCTTTTACGCACTGGGATGAGCACAGCAAAACAACCGACGAAAACAAAAAGCACACCGAACTATAGGTTCAACTGATGCGCTTCACAAGGCGAAGCCGGGACGAGAGCCGGACTTTAATTCGACTTATTGTTTCAAGTTGAAACAAAAGGTAACAGCCGGTCCGTTTCCAATTATTGGAACTAGAATCCAACGGCATGCTGCATTGCCCCGACCATTCCACTTATAACCGTCAATTCAAGAATGAAAGGCCGCGCCTCGCTTTACATTTTCCTTGGCTTTTTCTTGGCGGGAATGGGCGGCTGCGGCACGGGCACGGCGCCCCCGGCCTCCCCGACTTCGACGCCATCGGTCGCGCAGGCGACGCTCGACAGCGCGAAAGCCGCATACGACGCAGGCGACTACAGGCGCACGATCGCGCTGCTCGGCGGCCACGCGCGCGAGGTCGACGGCGCCGACGTCAACACGCAGGTCGCCGCGCACAAGCTGCTCGCGTTCAGCTATTGCCTGACGAGACGCGTCACGCAATGCCGCGCCGAGTTCTCGAGAATTCTCGACCTCAATCCGCGCTTCGATCTGTCCCCTGCCGAAAAGGGGCATCCGATCTGGGGGCCGGCGTTCGAGTACGCGCGCCGCAAACATGCGTCGTCATCCTGAACGAATCGAATCGGTTTCCATGCGAACGCTTCATCCATCGACCGACGTATCGACATGCAACTGACCGTTATCGAACACGCGGGCGAGCCGGTCGGCACCGACGACCGCAACGCCGTCGTGTTTCATCCGCCGGGCGGCACGATCGGCCGGGACAGCGACAATCATCTCGTGCTGCGCGACGACACCCGGCAGATCTCGCGCCTGCAGGCGCTGCTGCAAGTGGCCGGCGACGCATGCCTGCTGAAGAACCTGAGCAGCGTATCGACGATCGAGGTGAACCGCGTGCCGATCGGCTATGCGCAGGCGCAGCGCCTGAACATGGGCGACATCATCCGGATCGGCCCGTACCTGCTGCGCGCGGAGCCCGACGACGCGACGATCGAGCGCACCGTCGAAGCGGCGGCCGCCTCGCACGCGCAGACAAAGGGCGCGAGCAACAAGCTGTGGGGCCTGCTGCACGATCGCTTCGGGCTCGGCAGGACGCAGGACGCGGACGGCAAGGCCGTCGAGCGGCCTGGCGCCGCGCCGCCGCGCGATCGCGATTCGCCGGCGTCCGCCGCGCCGCGCGACCTGCATCAGCTATCGACCGATCCGCTCGATCTGTTCGCGCAGCCGCAGGGCGATCTCGATGCGCAGGCCGGCGCCGCGCGAGACGGCGACGGGCGCGGGCCGCCAGCCTCATCCGTCACGCAATCGGATCACGCGCCCGAATGGACGCAACACGTGCGCGTGCAGCCGGCGGAGTCCGCCACGCCCGCCGCCGCGCGTCCGGGCGACGCGGGCGACGCGGGCGATACACGCGACATGCGCGACGCGGGTGACGTGCCGTCGCGCGTGCGCGCATCGACGCCGGCGACGCCCGAGACGCTGCTGCAGGCGTTCTTCGAAGGCGCGGGGCTCGACACCGCGGCCGAGCCGCACCACTGGTCCGCCGAGCAGTTGTTCGTCGCGGGGCAACTGCTTGCGCTGTTCGCGAACGGCACGGTCGAGCTGCTGTCGTCGCGCAGCATCCTGAAGCGCGAAGTGAAGGCCGACATGACGATGCTGCTCGACCGCGAGAACAACCCGCTGAAGCTGCTGCCGGACGGCGGCGCGGTGCTGCGCCAGATGTTCGGGCTGCCGCTGCCGGGTTTCATGACGCCGCAAAGCGCGGTGTCCGACGCGTTCCAGGATCTGCACGCGCATCAGCTCGGCATGGTGGCCGGCATGCGCGCCGCGCTGATGGATCTGCTCACGCGCTTCTCGCCGCAGCGCCTGCGCGAGCGCGACACCGCGCCGCAGTGGTACGAGAAGCGCGTGCCCGCGCTGTACAAGGCGCGCTTGTGGGACCGCTATGCGACCACGCATCGCGACACGCTGTTCGCGATCGAAGACGATTTTGCTTCCGTGTTCGGCAAGGCGTTCCTTTCCGCCTACGACGCGGAAGTCGAGAGCTATCGCGGGCGCTGCCGACGCTGATCCGGAGGATGCGCCGCCGCGAATTCGGAAGGGCTGCGAATCGAAAAAGCCCTATTCGCGCGTCTTCGCGCGCACGACGATCTGCGCGAGCGCATCGCGCTCGATGCGCTCGAGCGACGCGCGCGCCGCATCGAAATCTTCCGGCGAGCACACCTGATGCGCGAAGCGCGCGCGCAAGCGCCGCGTGATCTGCACGACGCGCGCCGCCGCGTCGAATACGTAGTGCGATTCGTAATCGAAGAAGCGATCGTGCACGTTCGCATCGGCCGGCAGATCGGTCACGCGCACGTTGTCGGGCAACGCGATCTGCGCGGTCTCGTCGAACTCGCCGCCGATGCACAGCCACGGCTGCGTGCGCACGGGCTCCGCGAGCCAGCCCCGCACCTGCGTCGCGATGCCGCCCGCGAGGCTCGATAACGCCGGCAGCGCGGTCGTGCCGTCGGGCCAGGCGAAGTGCTCGAGCGTTCCCGTCATCGATGTCGAAAACGGCCCGCTCGTCACGTCGCGCTCGCCCGTGCCGAGCCGCGCGGTGCCGCTCAAGCCGCTCTGCCGCAGCCGATCGGCCGCGAGCTGCAGCACGCGCTCGCGCGCCGCCTGCCGGAACATGCCGCGCTCGAGCTCCGCGGTCCAGCCGCCGTCCTCGACGTAATACTGATAGCGCGCGGCCCCGCTCGGCGCGACGTCGATCCGCAGGCGCGCGTCGCGCGTGCGCGGCTGCGCGGCGGGCGTGCGCGACAGCACGCCGTCGTCGACGAGGAGCGCCGGCCGATCCATCACGACGGGCGGCAGATAGCCGAACTCGACGCCGCCGACCGTCGTGTCGGCGAACAGGCCGAGATCCGGCAGCCACGTGATCGCGTGACTGATCGCGCTGCCGCCGTAGCCGGGCACGTCGGGCAGCGTGTAGACCGGGCCGAGATTCAGCAGCGCCGGCTCGCTGCGTATGCCGAGCGCCGCGAGCAGCGCGCCGAACAGCGCGACGTGATCCTTGCAGTCGCCGTAGCGGTTGCGCAGGATGTCCGTCACCTTGTGCGGCGCGGCCGCGGTCTCGCCGAGAAAGAGCGCGACGTAGCGCACGTTCGTGCGCACCCAGTCGTAGATCGCCCGCGCCTTCGCACGCGGCCCGGACGCGCCCGCATTCGCGACGATCGATTCCGCGAGCCGCGCGACGGCGGGGTCGGCCGCGCTCGCGTCGACGGCCGCCGCGCGATACCGGCCGGCGAACGCCGCGAAATCGCGCAGCGTCGACACCATCAGCCGGTCGCCGTACGTCGCGTAGCCGACCGAGCCGTCCTCGATGCGCGGATACGGGCCGTGCCGATAATCGAATTCGTAGCGCGTGCGGCCGTTCTCCGTCACCGGCGCTTGCGCGACGTAGCCGCGCGCGTCCGCATAGAGCGGCATGTCGGCGGGCAGATCGAAGATCAGGCGCTGCGCTTCGACGGGCGCGCGCGACGGCGCGGCGAAGTAGCTGAAGTACCCTGGGTCGCGCGGCTTCGTGCGCGACTTGCCGAACACGAGGCGCGTGCGCGCGCCCACGTCGACGCCCGGAAAGATCACCGAGCGCAGCACGCCGTCCTCGAAGAACGGCGCGCCGGCGGAGCGCGGCTCCTGCACGTCGCGAATCGCCTCCGGGCCGACCGGGTGCGCGACGCCCGCGCGGTCGATCGTCTCGGCGTGCAGCAGCTCGACGCGGTCGATGTCCTTGTTGAACCACACGTAGCGCTGCGCGACGTCGTCGATGCCGCTCGCGGTGTTCGCGCGCAGCGTCGAATCGTCGTGCTCGTCGACGGAGCCGTCGCGCTGGACGACGAACACGTGGACGTCGCTCACGACGGTCGCGGGCGCGGCGTCGGCGGCGTCGGGCTCGATCGGCGATGCGCTCGCGCAGCCGATGAACAGGCCCGCGCACGCGACGCAAGACAATCGGATCAAAACGTACATCGCAACGGACCTGTGCGAATGGAGGGCGAATCGTCGTGACGAACGGAGGCGGACGAAGGCGCGAGCCCCCGTTCGCCGGCCGAGTCAGTGTCGGCCGCGCTCACGCGCGCGTCAAGGCGCGCCGCGCCGGCTTGCGGCAATCAGCCGGGAATGCGGCGGGCCGATTGCGGCATGCTCACCACGCGCCGAGCGCCTCGCATCGCCCGCACGATCCCGCCGTCGACGCGCGTGCTGGCGTGCGGGCGGCGCATGCCTGAACTCGGCCCGCATTTCTACGCGCCGACCGTGCCCGCCGACGCCGCGCCCGGCATGCAGCTCTGCGGCGAAGAGACGTTCGGGCCGGTCGTTGCGTTATTCCGCTTCGCGACCGAAGAGGAAGCGATCGCCGCCGCGAACGACACGCCCTATGGTCTCGCCGCGTACTTTTACGCACAGGACGGACGGCGGATCGCGCGCGTGTCGTCGCGGCTCGAAGCGGGAATCGTCGGCATCAACGAAGGCCCGCCCGCGAATCAAGCCGCGCCGATGCGCTGCACCGCGATCGACGCGACGTCGACGCGGCTCGGCAGGATCGCGTCGCGCACCGCGCGATCGGCAACCCGCTGCAGCGTCGCGACATCGGCCGCGCCGACCGCCCGTTGCGCGAGCGCCGCGCGGCGCGTGATGTCGGCGGCCGCGTCGAGCGGCAAGCGCGTGAGCGACGCGTAGACCTTCGCGTAATCGTCCGGATGCGCGAGCGCCCATCGTCCCGCCCGTTCGAGGCGCGCGAGCGCGTCGACGAGCGCCGCGCGCTTCGCGCGGTCTTCGAGCGTGCCGACGGGCGACGTGAGGAGCGCGAGGCCCGAATTGATGCCGCTGCCGTCGCGCACGACGCGCGCGCCGCGCCGGACGACGTGCCCGTAATACGGATCGAACGTCGCCCAGGCGTCGATCCGCTTCGCCTCGAACGCGGCGAACGCATCGACGGGCAGCACGAACCGCACTTCGACGTCCTGCCGAGACAGCCCGCGCTCTTCGAGCGCGCCATAGAGCTGGTACTGCGAAATGCTGCCGCGCGCGGACGAGACGACAACGGTCCGCCCTTTCAGATCCGCAACGCCGCGCACCGGCGAATCGGGCTGCACGACGATGCCGAGCGACGCCGGCGAGCCCACGCGCGTCGCGACGATTCGCAGCGCCGGATCGCCGAGCGCGGCGGCGAGCACCGGCAGGTCGCCCGCGGGCGCGACGTCGATCGCGCCCGCGCGCTGCGCTTCGAAGAGCGGCGCCGCGCCCTGGAAATTCGCCCAGCGAAACCGATACGGCGTGTCGTTCAGCACGCGCGCCGCTTCGGCGAGCGCGCGCAGGCCGCCCGCCTGATCGCCGAGCACGAGCGTCACGCCGGATACGTCGGCATCCGTCGCGCCGGCCTCTGTCCGCTGCACCGCGAACGCCGGCGCGACGCGGCCGGAGAATGCCGCGCACGATGCGGCGGCAAGGCGTCGCAACGCACGGCGACGTGCGGCGAACGACGGCGGAGCAGCGTAACGGCTCATCGGCGGAGGCCTCCCGAAGAAACGCCGCCGCGCACGATCGCGCGACGGACGAGTCGCCAAGCTTAGGGAATCCGCCGATGCGGAACAAACATCGATTTGCGAAATGCTTATCGGGAATGCGCATCGCGCGCACGCTTCGACGATGCAGCGCCTCGCATGTGCACCTCGGCGTGCGCGCGCCGTCAGCGATACGTCCAGAGCCGATGCATCGCGAACGTCAGCGGCGGCACGAGCACGACGACGGCCGCGATGCTCCACGCGGGCGCGACGCCGAGCGCCTGCACGCCGTGCGAGATCGCCATCGTCAGCATCAGTCCCGCAGCCGACACGGCGACGAAGCGCGCGACGTTGCGCCAGCGCAGCGGCGCGGAAAAGCTCCACAGCGTGTTCAGCAGATACGACGCGCCCGTCGCGCAAACGAACGCGACCGCGTTCGCCTGCACCGCGCTCGCGGCGAACGCGCCCATCAGCGCGCCGGCGATCGCCGCGTGCAGCGCGGTGGACGCCGCGCCGGACACGCCGAAGCGCACGATCCGCGCGCGCATGCCGATGTCGGCGACGGCGCTCATCGCGGCTCGCTGCGCTTCGTCAGGACCGCGAACAACGACACGCCGAACGGCAGCGAGTGCTTCGGCAGCCAGCCGCGCTCGGTGCGGAAGATCCGGTACAGCGCCGCGTTGACCGCGCGCGGCCCGAGCGCGTCGCCGCTCGAGCGCGCGCGGTTCAGCAGCCGGTCGACCGTTCGCGCTACGACGGCGAGCGGGAACAGCAGCGTGTTGAAGTACGAGCTGCGCACGATCATGCAATCGGCCGCCCGCGCGCAGCGTTCGAGCGCCGCGCGGTCGTAGCGCCGGTAGTGATGGAGGAACGTGTCGTGCGCGCTCCATAGCCACTGGTACGCCGGCACCGTGACGACGATCGCGCCGCCCGGCGCGAGATAGTCGCTCACGCGGCGCAGCGCGGCCGCGTCGTCTTCGATGTGTTCGAGGCAGTCGAAGAAGCAGATCAGATCGAAGCGCTGGTCGCCGAACGGCACGTCGTCCGGGCAGCGGCCCGCGCGGATGTCGAATCGCCAGCCGGTCCTGCGGTTCGCGATCGCGCGCGCGGTGTCGTCCATCTCGAGCGCGCTCACCGCGCCGAACGCCTCGAGCATGCCGAGATTGCCGCCCGTGCCCGAGCCGATCTCGAGGATGCGCGCGCCCGCCGGCAGCCCGAGACCCACGAGCAGCGCACGCAGGATGTCGCGCCGTGCGCGGAACCACCAGTGCGTCGTTTCGGTGGCGGCCATTTGCAGATAAGCGTCGGGTGACATGGCGTCCTCCTTCGGTCAGCGGCTTGCGGCGCGCTCGCGCGGCATTGCGCGGCGCCGCGCAAACTCGATCCGCGCGCCGTGCGCGGCGCGCGCCGCGGCGGCGGGCAGCGCGCTCACCTTCGTGCGCGCCTGATAACGGCGGCGCACGAGGTAGATCGGCCGCTCCTTCGATTCGTAATAGATGCGCCCGATGTACTCGCCGACGACGCCGATGCCGATCAGCTCGATCCCGCCGATGAACAGCATCACCGAAATCAGCGACGCGTAGCCCGGCACCGGATTGCCCATCCACAGCGTGCGCGCGACGATGAACCCGCCGTACAGGAACGCGAGCGCGGCGATGCCAAGCCCGATGTAGGTCCAGCTTCGCAGCGGCACCGTGCTGAAGCTCGTGATCCCTTCGAGCGCGAAGTTCCAGAGCTTCCAGCCGGAGAATTTCGAGTGGCCCGCACAGCGCGCCTCGCGCTGGTACTCGACGATCACGGTCCGGTAGCCGACCCACGCGAACAGCCCCTTCATGAAGCGCCGGCGCTCCGGCAGGCTGCGCAGCGCGTTGACGACCTGCCGGTCCATCAGCCGGAAATCGCCGACGTTGACGGGCAGCTTCACTTCGGACAACGCATTGTGCACGCGGTAATAGAGCGCGGCGGCGGTGCGCTTCGCGAACGTGTCGCACGCGCGGTTGCTGCGCTTCGCCGCGACGACCTCCGCGCCTTCGCGCCAATGGTCGATCATCACCGGGATCAGGCTCGGCGGGTCCTGCAGATCCGCGTCGATCGGTATCACCGCGTCGCCGTTCGCTTCGTCGAGGCCCGCCGTCAGCGCGGCCTCCTTGCCGAAGTTGCGCGTCAGATCGATCACGCGCACGCGCGGGTCCTGCGCACCGACGGCGACGAGCTGCTCGAGCGTGTCGTCGCGGCTGCCGTCGTTCACGCAGACGATCTCGAAGCGGATCGATTCGATCGCCTCCATCAGCGGCACGACTTCCGCGAAGAACCGCGTGACCGCGTCGCCCTCGTTGTAGAACGGCACGACGAGCGAAATGAGCGGTATGTTCATCTGATCCCGCATGATGCTTCTCCCTGAACCCCGTAGCGGCCGCGGCCGGCAAGCGGCGCCGCCGCCCGCGTGCGCCGCGGCGCGGCGTCCGATGCGCCGCGCGCCGCGATGAAACGAACCGAATCGATCGCGTCCGCCGCGTCTTCGTCGCCGGGCAGACACGGCGCGCCGCGGCGCTCGCGCGCGATGCGGCACACGATCGCCGCGAGCGTGCCCGCCGTCACGAGCGGCAGGAACTGGAACCCCAGCGGCTCGATCGCGACAAGCCCCGCCAGCGGCATCGGCGCGAGTGCCGCGAGCCCTTCGCGCTCGAGCGGCCGCCAGCCTTCCGTGCGCGCGTGGCGCACGGCCCACGCGATCACGAGCCCGTACCACGCGAGGTCGTAGTCGTACAGATACGGGCTCACGAGCAGGCTCGCGCAGACGAGCGCGGCCGAGCGCAGCGCATGCGCGCTCGCGCCGCGCCACGCGTAGATCACCGCGGCGGCCGCGAACGCGATCGACGCCGCCTGCAACAGTTGCGCGGCGAAAGGCGGCAGGCCGGCGAACGTTGCCATCGCGAAGAACGTCGGAATCCGCGCGAGCGCCGCCTGCCCGGCGCCGATCGTCTGCAATGCGGACGCCGCGCCGTGCGCGAATGCGGCCCATGCGCCGAAGCCGAACGCGAGCGTGCTCAGCGCGGCGACGAGCGCGACCGTCGCGGCCCATGCGCCCAATGCGCGCCATTGCGACGCGCACAACAGCGCGAGCGGAAACAGCAGCGCGAGCTGCGGCTTGATGACGAGGAGCCCGAAGCAACATCCGGCGAGCGCCGGGCGGCGGCGCAGCGCGACGAGGCCGAAGCCGGCGAGCGCGGCCGTCAGCAGGCTGTTCTGGCCGATGAGCGCGACGAAGAACGTGCCGGGAAACGCGAGCGCGCAGAGCGCCGCGAGGCGGCGCGGCACGATCGCGCGCACCGTCGCGACGAACAGCGCGCCCATGCCCGCGGCCCACGCGAGCGCCGCGACCGGATACGGCAGCCAGCCGAGCGGCGCGACGAGCAGCAGCGTCTGCGGCGGATAGAGCCACAGCAGCACGCCGCGCATGCCGCGCATCGACGGCGCCGCCTGCAGCTCAGCCGCATGCAGCGCCGAAAAGCGCCAGGCGTCGGCCGCGTGGCCGTGCACCGCGAGCCGCGCGGCGCTCCAGGTCGGCACGAAGTCGAGCATCGGCGGCAGCGGCGAGCCGAGCCCGCCCGACAGCCAGCGAACCAGATAGATGCCGCCGAACGCTGCATAGCAGACGAGCGCCGCGATCGCGTAGGTCCGCACCCGCTTCGCGCCCAGCCAGTGCGGACGGCGGTGCGGGCCCGCGGCCGGCAGCTCCGGGCATTCGACGTCGCGATGCGCCGCCGCGTGGCCGTGCGGATGCGCTTTCATCGCGCGACTCCCGGCATCGCTCGCGCGCGGCGCGCGACGACGAGCAGCACGGCGAGCAGCACGACGGGCCCGAACTGCGGGAAATGCGTCGCGCGATTGAAGAACTCGAAGAACGGCAACAGCCAGCCGGCGACGAACACCGGCTGCTCGCCGGGCAGCCAGCCGGTGTCGAGCGCGCACGCAAGCACGCCGAACAGCGCGATGCCGAGCCACGCGAGCTCGTAATGCCACAGATACGGCGTCGCGAGCAGCGTCGCGACCGCGAGCCCGGCCGCGCGCAGCCGCGTGTCGCCCGTGCGCAGCCAGACGTCCAGCGCAGCGACGGCCGCGAGCACGCCGATGCCGATCTGCACCGCATACGCGGCATGCAGTGACGCGCCGGCGAGCCGCATCGCCGAGAACGGCGCCGGCGACGCAAGCCAGTACTGCGCGCCTTGCTCGAGCACGAGCTCGCGCAGCATCGTCGCGCCCGACAGGAACGCATGCACGGACGCCGTGCCGCAAACGGCGACGCTCGCCGCCGCGAAGACGAGCGTGCCCGCGGCGGCGGCGAAGCACGCGCGCCATGCGCGCGTCGCGACGAGCAAAAGCGGAAACAGCAGCGCCATCTGCGGCTTGACCGCGAGCAGGCTGATGCAAAGCCCCGCGAGCGCCGGGCGCTTCGCGAGCAGCCGGACCGCGAGCGCCGCGCACGCGGCCGTGAGCAGCGAATTCTGTCCGATGACGGCCGCAACGAGCACGCCCGGGAAAGACAGGATCACGAACGATGCGAGACGCGGATTCGACAACCGGTCGCGCAACCCGGACAGCGCGCCGACGCTCTTCGCATACGCGACGAGGCCGAGCGCGCAGAAGAGCAACAGCGACGGCACGTAAGGCAGCAGCGCGAGCGGCGTGACGAGCACGAGCAGCGTCGGCGGATACACCCAGGGCAGAAAGCTGCGGTTCACGTACGCGCCGAGCTGCGCCGCTTCGGTGCGGGAGAATGCCGGATAGTCGTAGACGGTTGCGGGCGCGCCGTGCAGCATCGTGTGCGATCCGCTCCAGAACACCGTGAAATCGATGCCCGGCCGAACGGTCGTGTTCGCGGTGAAACCGCTCGTCGCCCAACCCCACGCGCCCAGCAGCGCGATGCTGAGAATCAGCGTCGCGCCGCCGTAGGCGAGCACGCGATCGCTGGTCAGCCATCCGCCTGAGCGCAACATGCCGAAGCATGTTCCCCGATTCGCAAGATCCATGATGCCCCGATGTGTGATTAAGCGTTCTGTTCAAACGCGTCGATTTTTTTTTGTCGATTCGTTCGGACGACGTTCTTGTTCGTACGACGCCGTCGCGCTTCCATTGTTAGAAAAAAAAGCGAGCCGATGCAAATCGCGGCGGCGCGCGATATCGCAGCGGGCCGGCCGGAAACGGCGGATTCCGCATGAAAAATGACGAACGGACGCGCTCGCGTTACGGAGTTGAAACACTTTCCGCCGCCGGACGTCTGCGCCGAAGTCGCGCGGCACGGCTCCGTTCACGGATGCCCGGTTCAGGGAAAGTCCCGACAAAATTTTTTGTGCCTTGCCCGGCGGGCGTTCGCGGGCGGCGGCGGCGCGCGGCGGCGCGCTCGCGCGTATCAGAACCGAAACCTTCTGCGCCGCATCATGCCCGGCACGTTGCATCGATGAGCCGCTCGCCCTTGCCCCGCCGCGTCTTCCCGAAAGCTGGCCCACTCCTTGCGAAACGTCCTGCGCGGCAAACGACGACGCGACGATCGGCGAATTCACGGCAACCAGACCAGCAGACAAGAATCTCGCCGACGTCACCCACGGGGTCGCATCCGGCGCCACGCACGCGAGTACGGCGCCGGATGCGTACAGGGCAGTCGCCGTTCGACCAGCGGGGCACCGGCTGCGGCCGAGTGCTTGGAAAAAATTGCTTGTTGTGAATACCGGGGTGAAGGCAATGCTCACTTATACCGTTCAGCGGCTTCTCGGCCGCTCCAGCAGCGAAGCGGCGCGCGCAGTCGCCGTCGCTCGCGATCCCGCCGCCGGCCGAAACGGCCGTCGCTTCCGCGTTTTTCCAGGGTGGCGCCGCGCAGCGCGCATCGATTCATGCGCACGCGCCGGCAAGCCCCATCCCGCCGATCGTTCCGTCCGCGCCGGCGCATGCATTCGCGTGCAGGCCCCGGTGCGGCTGTTCTGATCCGCGATCCGCTTTCCAGCAGTGCCTTGCAGTGCCCGTAGTGCCTTGTTGTGCCTTGCAGTTGAAGCAGTTCCCGTTGTACGTCCCGCGCCGTCTCCGGCAAGGGTTTTATTAGTCATCCGAAAGGAGAGAGTCATGTCCAGCCTCATTCAATACGCCAAGCAGTTCGTTCGCGACGAAGGCGGCGTCAGCGCCATCGAATATGGCCTGATCGCCGCTTTGATCGCGGTTGTGATCATCGGTGCGGTCAAGGCGGTCGGTACCGACCTCAATTCCGTCTTCACGACGATCGGCAGCGATCTGTAAGGGCGTCGCCGGAAGGACGGATGGCTTTGCGCAACACGCCGTCCGTCGCTTTCCGCGCGTGCGTTTCCCTTCGATGTTCCGTTCGATACCGCTGAGGAGCGACACATGAGAACCCAGTCCTTTTGCCGGAAGTCGGCCCGTCCGCAGCCGCTCGGCGCACGTCCCGCTCACGCGTTCATGTGCTGGCTGCGCGACGAATCGGCGGTGTCCGCGATCGAATACGCGCTGATCGCATCGCTCATCGCGATCGTGATCATCGGCGCGGTGCAGGTCGTCGGCACCAATCTGCAATCGGTGTTCAGCACCGTCGCTTCGGATGTGTGATCTCAAACCCGCCTGGATGCGCCAGCCCGGCACGCCGGCTGGCGTCACCGAAGCGGCTCATCGAACCATTGAATTAGACGCGAGGCCTTCCATGCTTTCCGCCCTGCCGCCGCAACCGATCCCGCTGTGCGCGACGCTGCTCGCAGTCGTCGCGGCCAGCATCGATCTGGCGAGCCGGCGCATTCCCAACCGACTGATCGCGCTGGGCCTCGTGGGTGCGCTCATCGTGCAATGCGCGCTGCCCGGCCCGCACAACGGCTTCGTCGCGTGGCTCGCGGGCGCCGCCACCGGCGCCGGCCTGCTGCTGCCGTTCTATGTCGTGCGGGGAATGGCGGCGGGCGACGTGAAGCTGATGCTCGCGATCGGCGCGTGGGTCGGCCCGACGCTCGCGCTGCACATCGCGCTCGCGACGTTCGTCGTCGGCGGCGCATGGGCGCTCGCGGTCGTGGCCAGGCGCCGCCGCTTGCGCAAGCTGCTCGCGAACCTGCGCCACCTGTTCGCGGGCGCGGCGCTGCTGCGCGATCCGTCGGCCGCGCGCGCCGCACCCGGGATCGACTCGGTCGGGACGCTGCCATACGGCGTCGCGATCGCGATCGGCACGCTCGGCGTGCTGTTCGCGGCGGCGGCCTGACGCAACGCATGCTGACTCTCACTCAACGATTTGGAGCGACCATGAACCTGGATCAAGCAGAACCGCGACACGACGTGCAGATCGCCCATCTGCCGGAGCCGCCGTCGCTGCGCACGTACCGCGCAAGGCAGGCCGCGCGCTTGCCGGCCGCGCCGCGCACGCTCGCGGAAACCGGCCTGAACGAAGCCTTCGTCGCGGCGCTGTTGCTGAAATCGATGCTCGCGCACGGACGCTCGAGCCTGACCGAGCTCGTCGAGCGTCACTGTCTGCCGCCCGCCGCGCTCGACGAAGTGCTGACGTTCCTCGCGTGCGAGCGCCTGATCGAAGTCACGCACCGCGGCCTGTCCGACATCGACCTGACGCTGCGCCTGACCGACCTCGGCCGCGCGCTCGCGCTCGAGGAAAAGGCGCGCAACAGCTACTGCGGCCCGGCGCCCGTCACGCACGACGCGTATGTCGCGAGCGTCGCCGCGCACTCGGTGCGCCTTGTGACGATCTCGCGCACCGACGCGCACGCGGCGTTCAACGGCGTCGCGATCGAGCCGGCGATGCTCGACGCGGCGGCCGCGTCGATGAACGCGGGCCGGCCGCTCCTGATCTACGGCCCGGCGGGCAGCGGCAAGACCTATCTCGCCGAGCGCCTCGGCGCGCTGCTGCGCGGCAACGTGCCGATTCCGTACGCGATCCATGCGTCGGGCGAGATCATCAGGATTCACGATCCGCTCGTGCACGTCGACGCGCCGCGCGCGGCCGACGGCGCGAACGGCGACCGCCGCTGGCGCCTCTGCCGCCGGCCCGTCGTGCTCTCGGGCGGCGAGCTCACGCTCACCGAGCTCGACCTGCGCCGCGACGATTCGACGGGCTACTACCAGGCGCCGCCGCACGTGAAGGCGAACATGGGCCTCTATATCGTCGACGACCTCGGCCGCCAGCGCATCGCGCCGCGCGACCTGCTCAACCGCTGGCTGATGCCGCTCGATCGCAACGTCGATCAGCTCACGTTCGTGAGCGGCGTGCGGCTCGAAATGCCGTTCGACGTGTGGCCCGTGTTCTCGAGCAACCTCACGCCCGCGCAGTTCAGCGACGACGCGTTCCTGCGGCGGCTCGGCTCGAAGCTGCACGTCGGGCCGCTGCCCGTCGAGCGCTACCGCGACGTGTACGACGCGAACTGCGCGGCGCTCGCGCTCAGCTCGGACCCATCGACGTTCGACTACCTGCTGCGACACCTGCACGAACCCGCACGGATGCCGTTTCTCGCGTGCTATCCGGGCGACCTGCTGCGGCTCGTCGCGGCGTCCGTGCGCTATCGCGGCGACGCGCCCGCGGTCACGCCACAGGCGCTGCATGAGGCGTGGCGCAGTTTCTTCGGCTCGGCGCCCGACGAACCGCCGTTCACCCCGCCGGATGCGGATCGCGATTGGTAGCGTCCGGCCCATTGGCTCTTGATACGACTAGCGAGGAGTACCGCCATGAAAAACAGTCGCGCATTCACGATGCTCGCCATCGCCATCCTGGCGGGGCTGGCCGCCGTCGCCTTCGCTTCGCGATGGCTCGTGCAGACCTCGAGCAGCGCCGTCACACCCGTCGCGGTCGCCGCGACCGACGTGAACCTCGGCGAGCCGCTCGGCCCGAACCAGTTGCGCATCGTCAACTGGCCGACGGCCAGCGTGCCGCCCGGCGCGTTCACCGATCTCAAGCCGCTCGAAGGCCGCGTCGTGCGCACGAGCCTTGCGCGCGGCGAGCCCGTGCTCGGCACGAAGCTCGCGCCCATCGGCACGAAGGGCGGCCTGTCCGCCGTGATCGCCCCCGGGCACCGCGCGATCACCGTGCGCGTGAACGACGTGGTCGGCGTCGCGGGCTTCGCGCTGCCGGGCAACTACGTCGACGTGATCGTCAACACGCAGGAACAGTCGAAGGCCGATCCGCAGCAGAGCATCTCGAAGATCGTGCTCGAGAAGATCCTCGTGCTCGCCGTCGCGCAGCAGGTGAGCCGCGACGACACCGCGCCGAAGGTCGTCAACGCGGTCACGCTCGAAGTGTCGCCCGACCAGGCGGAGAAGCTCGATCTCGCGCGCAGCGTCGGCACGCTGTCGCTCGTGCTGCGCAACCAGATCGACAAGGACGCGCTGAACACCGGCGGCGCGACGAAGAACACGCTGCTCGGCCAGCCGGCGGCCGTGCCAGCGAGCGTCGCGGCGCCCGCCGCGCAACCGCGTCCCGTGCGCATGCGCGTCGTCGCGCATGCGCGCGGCGCGGCCGGCCGCGACTGCGTCGGCGTGTTGTCCGGCGTGACGGGCAGCGTCGAATGTTTCTGACACAAGTGGCAAAGCACTGACGATGCCTGGCGTTTCCGCTGCCCGTTTGCGTTCCGGCAGCTTTGATAGTCAAACCCGGCGCACTGCGCCGGGCACTGGGGACCACACGAAATGGACACCAAATCGCAACTTTCCCGGCCGACGCCGACGCGCTCGCGCGTCGTGCGCGGCGCGGCGCTCGCCGCCGCGTGCTGCGCCGGGCTCTTCACCGTCTTCGCCGCGGCCGCGCAGGACGCCGTCGAGAACGCCGCGATCGCGAAGGGCACGGCGGCGGCGCCGATGGCGATCGGTCGCGGGCCGATGCAGATGACGATCAGCATGGCGCCCGCGCCCGCCGCCGGCGCGGCGGCCGCAGCCGCCGCCGCGCCGCTGCGCGGCCCGAACTGCGTCGGCGAGATGCGCGAGTCGACGAACGTGAGCGTGCCGCTCGGCAAGTCGCTGCTCGTGCCGCTCGACGAACCGGTGCGCAACCGCACGATCGGCAACCCGGCGGTCGCGCAGGCGACGATGGTATCGCCGCGCACGCTCTATCTCGTCGGCATGTCGGTCGGCACGACGAACATGATCGTCCAGGGCAAGAGCGGCGCGTGCCAGATCATCGACGTCGCGGTCGGCGCGGACGCGGACGGCCTGCAGACGTCGCTGCGGCAACTGATGCCGCGCGAGCGCGACATCCGCGTGTCGACCGCGGCGGACACGATCGTGCTCGCGGGCAACGTGTCGAGCGCGCAGGCCGCGCAGCAGGCGGTCGCGATCGCGAAGGCATACAGCGACCGCACGAACGCCGGCGCCGCCGGCAACGGCAACGGCAACGGTGGCGGCGGCAGCTCGCGCGCCGACGTGCTGAACATGCTGACCGTCACGTCGCCGCAGCAGGTGATGCTCGAAGTGAAGGTCGCCGAGGTATCGAAGACGCTGATCAACCAGATGGGATCGGCCGTCAACATCCAGGGCGGCTTCGGCTCTTGGACGGGCGCGCTCATGACGAGCCTGCTCACGGGCGTCGGCAGCGGCATCGTGGCGAGCAAGTCGAACAAGCTGCCGCTCAGTGGGGCAATCGACGCACAGGACACCGACCAGCCGGTGAAGATCCTCGCCGAGCCGCGGCTCGTCACGATCAGCGGCCAGGAAGCGACGTTTCTCGCGGGCGGCAAGATCTTCATCCCGGTGCCGCAGAGCAGCGGCATCGGCACGAACACGATCACGCTGCAGGAAGAGGAATTCGGCGTCGGGCTGAAGTTCACGCCGACCGTGCTGTCGAACGGCCGGATCAGCCTGAAGGTCGCGCCCGAGGTGTCCGAGCTGTCGCCAACGGGCGTCACGCTGTCCGCGTCGAACGTGGGCAACGTGTCGATCCTGCCGCTCATCACGACGCGGCGCGCATCGACGACCGTGCAGATGAACGACGGCGAGACGTTCGCGATCGGCGGCCTCATCAAGGACAACGCGCAGGGCACGCTCAAGGCGCTGCCGGGCATCGGCGAGCTGCCGGTGCTCGGCGCGCTGTTCCGCAGCACGTCGTTCCAGCAGGACCGCACCGAGCTCGTGTTCATCATCACGCCGCATCTGGTGAAGCCGCTCGACACCGCCGACGTGCCGCTGCCGACCGACAGCTTCACGAAGCCGAACGAAGCCGACGTCTATGCGACGGGCAACATGGAAGGCCGTGGCGGACTGCGTCAGCACGGCGCCGCGCCCGCGAATGCTGCGCCCGCGAATGCCGCGCCGATGAGCGCCGCTCCGGCCGATGCCGCGCCTGCCGCTGTCGCCGCGCCGGCCAAGGACGCGCTGGCGAGCCCCGCGCCCGCGAAGAATGCGCCGGCTGCGGCGCAAACGTCCGCGCCCGCAGCGCAGCCGGCTAAGCCCGCGACACCCCCCGCGACCGCGCGCCCGTCGGCGACCGTGCAGGCGCCGCCGCTCGCACCGCCGGACGCCGCCGCGACCGCGCAACGGCAAGGCGCGCGCGCGACTGCGCCGGACGCGGCGCGCGCCGGTCTCGCCGCGCCCGCGGCAGCCGCCGCGCCGCCTGCTCCCGTGGCGCTCGCGACGCCGGCCGCAGCCGGCTCGAACGCGAAGCATCAGGGCGCGCAGCCGCCGCAACAACTCGCCAACGCAAGCGCGATCGCGCAAGACTTCGATCGCTGAACCACATCGCCAAGGGGACGCTCATGAACCTCGATTACTTCACGCTGACGCGCCGCCTCGTGCTCGCCGCGTCGCTCGCCGCCTCGCTCGGCGGCTGCATGTCCAGCACGCCCGTCTGGGACAGCCGCTTCGGCGATTCGGTGCGCGCCGTGATGCACGCGCAGATCATCGATCCGCACGCGGCCGAGCACGCGCAGTCCGCGCCCGGCGTCGACGGGCGCGCGGCCGCCGCCGCGCTCGACAACTACGACAGGTCGTTCCAGCAGATCGAGCCCACGCCGAACGCGTTCGTGATCGGCGTCGGCGGCGGCAAGACGGGCGGTCAATAACCACCATTCGCTCAGGGAGACCGTCATGTCTCGCGTCACTTTCTCGTCAGGCGCCGCCCTTCACGGCGGGCGGCGCCGCCAGCGCGGCGTCGTGTCGATCCTCGTCGCGCTGATGCTCGCGGTGCTGATCGGCTTCGTCGGCCTCGCGCTGGATCTCGGCAAGCTCTACGTGACGCGCAGCGAGCTGCAGAACAGCGCGGACGCATGCGCGCTCGCCGCCGCGCGCGACCTGACGGGCGCAATCAACCTGTCCGTGCCGGAGGCGGCCGGCATCACCGCCGGCCATCTCAACTACGCGCTGTTCGAGCAGTTTCCGGTTCAGATGCTGACGAACTCGAACGTCACGTTCAGCAATTCGCTCAGCAATCCGTTCCAGCCGAAGAGCTCGATCGCCTCGCCGTCGTCGATCAAGTACGTGAAGTGCACGACGTCGCGAACGGGCATCGTCAACTGGTTCATCCAGACGCTCAACATGGTGCCGGGCGTGAGCGTCGCGAACGCGTCGGTGTCCGCGACGGCCGTCGCCACCGTCGGCGCCGCGCAGACCACCTGCGCGATCCCGGTGTTCGTCTGCAAGGCCGGCACGCAGACGAGCCCGCCCGTCGCCGGCGCGACGTACAACATCGGCGACTGGCTCGCCGTGAAGACGGGCTCGCCGCCGTCGTTCGGCGCGGGCAACTTCGGCTGGTCGGCGCTCGACGGATCGAACAGCGCAGCGTCGATCAAGAGCGAGCTGACGGGCAACTACTGCGCGCTGCCCGCCACCGGCTCGCAGGTCGGCACGCCGGGCAACAAGGTCGCGGACAGCGCCGCATACAACACGCGCTTCGGCATCTATGCGAATCCGTACAAGGACCCGTCGTACGGCACGCCCGATTTCACCGGCTACGCATACGACGCGACCACGTGGCCCGCGCAGAGCAACGCGTACTCGGATTTCGTGAGCAAGCGCCTGACGTTCACGAGCTACCAGGGCGACCATCTTTCCGGCATCACCACAAGCGGCACGTACAACGCGAGCTACTACCCGGCGGGCGCCGATCGGCGGCTCGCGCTCGCGCCCGAGGTCGACTGCACGGTGCTGCTGAGCGGCCACAGCGCGCCCGTGCTGTCGTGGGACTGCGTGCTGATGCTCGATCCGATGGGTTCCGGCGGCAGTGCGGGCCCGATCCATCTCGAGTACCGCGGCTCGTCGACAGCCGCCGGCAGCCCGTGCGCGACGCAAGGCACGCCCGGCAACGGCAGCTCGGTGGGCCCGCAAGTGCCCGTGCTGCTCCAATGAACCCGCAACCACAAGAGACGATCATGAACCGACTCTCATTCCGCTCCCGTCCGTCGCGGATGCGCGGCGCCGTCGCGGTGGAATTCGCGATCGTGATGATCCCGCTCGTGCTGCTCGCGACCGGCGTCGCGGAATTCGGCCGCGCGATCTATCAGTACGAGGCGTTGACGAAAGCGACGCGCGATGCGACGCGCTACCTGTCGACGTACCTGTCGACCGACCCTGCCTATCCGGTCGCGCAGGCGCAGTGCCTTGCCGTCTACGGCAGCACGACCTGCGGCTCGACGGGCAGCGAGCTCGCGCCGGGCCTCGCGACGTCGATGGTCATCGTGTGCGACGCGTCGCACACGACGAACTGCAGCGACTCGTCCGATCCGGCGCAGTTCGCGAGCGTGCCGACCTACGACACGAACAACGGCTCGCCCGATCCGGCAAGCCTCGCGGGCAGCATGAATCTCGTCGAGGTCAAGATCAAGGGCTATCGGTACCAGCCGATCCCTGTGTTTCCGGGGCTGCCGGCCTTGACCTTCGGCAACATCGTCACCGTGATGAGGCAGGTGTCATGAACGCGCGCCCCTTCCCCCTCATTCGGCGCCGGGCGCAGCGCGGCGCGGCGGCCGTCGAGTTCGCGCTCGTCGCCGCGATCCTCTGCACGATCCTGATCGGCATCTGCGAGTTCGGCCGCGTGCTGTTCTACTGGAACACCGCGAGCGAGGCGGTGCGGCTCGGCGCGCGCACGGCGACCGTCTGCGACGCCGACGCGTCCGTCGTGAAGACCCGCATCAGCCAGTTGATGCCGCTCATCGGCAACGCGAACGTGAGCCTCGCGTACACGCCCGCCGGCTGCGATTCCGACGCAGCGACGGCGCGCAGCACCTGCACGTTCGTCACCGTGTCGGTCACGAACGTGACGGTCAGGACGCTGATTCCGTTCGTGCCGCTCACGCTCTCGATGCCGCCCTTCGTCACCACGCTGCCCCGCGAAAGTCTCTCGACGTCGACGGGCGGCTCGGTCTGTCAATGAACCCCTACACGAGATCAACGACCATGATCAACATCCTCGTCGCTTCCGAAGACGCATCGCGGCTCGCGCATCTCGCGCGGCTCGTCGCCGACGCCGGCCGCTATCGCATCACGCGCACGGTCGGCCGCGCCGCGCAGATCGTGCAGCGCACGGACGGGCTCGACGCCTTCGACATCCTGATGATCGACGGCGTCGCGCTCGACGCCGCCGAGCTCGCCGCGATCGAAAAGCTGAGCCGCCTGCATCCGGGGCTCACGTGCATGCTCGTGACGACCGACGCGTCGTCGCAGACGCTGCTCGACGCGATGCGCGCCGGCGTGCGCGACGTGCTGCACTGGCCGGTCGAGCCGCGCGCGCTCGACGACGCGTTCAAGCGCGCGGCCGCGCAGTGCACGCAGCGCAATACGCCCGACACGCGGATCGTGTCGTTCATGTCGTGCAAGGGCGGCGCGGGCACGAGCTTCATCGCGGGGAACGTCGCGTACGAAATCGCCGAATGCTCGAAGCGCCGCACGCTGCTGATCGACCTGAACCAGCAGTTCGCAGACGCCGCGTTCCTCGTCAGCGACCAGACGCCGCCGTCGAGCATCGCGCAGCTCTGCGGGCAGCTCGAAAGAATGGACGGCGCGTTTCTCGACGCGAGCGTCGTGCGCGTGACGGATTCGTTCCACGTGCTCGCGGGCGCGGGCGATCCGGTCAAGGCCGCCGACATCCGCGAGGATGCGCTCGAATGGATTCTCGGCGTTGCCTTGCCGCGCTACGACTTCGTGATCTTCGAGCTCGGCGTCAGCCTGAACGCGGTGTCGATGGTCGCGCTCGACCGCAGCGACCACATCGAAGTCGTGCTGCAGCCGAGCATGCCGCATGTGCGTGCGGCGCGCCGCCTGCAGGAGCTGCTCGTGTCGCTCGGCTGCCCGCTCGATCGCATCCAGCTCGTGCTGAACCGGCAGACGCGCACGTCCGAGCGCGCGCGCGCGGCGCTCGAAGAAGTGCTGAGCATGCGCGCGGCGCACGTGATTCCCGACGATCCCGCCGCGGTCGGCGAGGCCGTCGACCAGGGCGTCCCGCTTTCGCGGCTCGCGCGCGGCTGCGGCGTCGCACGCAGCCTGCAGGCGTTCGCCAAGCAGCTCGTCGAAGGCGAACAGCGCCCGCAGCGAGACAGCGAGCGCGACGCGCCGCTCTTCGCCCGGCTCTTCACCCGCGGCGCGGCCCCCAAACTCAAATCGATGTAACCCCCGTTCGAGGAGACCATCATGTCATTGCGAGACCAGATGTCCACGCGGCGCGCGCAACCGCTCATGTCCCGAAGCGACGCCATCGGCGCGGCAACCGCGATGGCGCGCGAAGCGTATCAGAAGCTGCGACGCCAGATGCACGGCGCGGTGCTCGAGCGCGTCGAGCTCGAACGCCTGTCGCGGCTGCCCGCCGAGCAGGTGCGCAACGAGATCTCGACGCTGATCGCGCGCATTCTCGACGAAGAGAAGCTGCTCGCGAACGACCTCGAACGCCGCCAGCTCACGGTCGACATCTACGACGAAATGTTCGGCTTCGGCCCGCTCGAATCGCTGCTGCGCGACCCGACCGTGTCGGACATCCTCGTGAACACGGCGAGCGCCGTCTATGTCGAGCGGTACGGCCGGCTCGAGCTGACCGACGTCACGTTCTACGACGACGCGCACCTGATGAAGGTGATCGAGAAGATCGTGTCGCGCGTCGGCCGGCGCATCGACGAATCGAGCCCGATGGTCGACGCGCGCCTGCCCGACGGCTCGCGCGTGAACGCGATCATCCCGCCGTCCGCGATCGACGGCCCGCTGATGTCGATCCGCCGCTTCGCGGTCAATCCGCTGAAGATGGACGACCTCGTCAACTACCAGACGCTGACGCCGCCGATGGCGCAACTGCTCGAAGCGCTCGCGCGCGCGAAGGTCAACGTGCTCGTATCGGGCGGCACCGGCAGCGGCAAGACGACGCTCCTGAACATCCTGTCCGGCTACATTCCGGACGACGAACGGATCGTGACGATCGAGGACGCGGCCGAGCTGCAGTTGCAGCAGCATCACGTGCTGCGGCTCGAGACGCGCCCGCCGAACATCGAGGGCAAGGGCGAGATCACGCAGCGCACGCTCGTGCGCAACGCGCTGCGCATGCGCCCCGACCGCATCATCCTCGGCGAAGTGCGCGGCGCCGAGGCGCTCGACATGCTGAACGCGATGAACACCGGCCACGAAGGCTCGCTCGCGACGATCCACGCGAACACGGCGCGCGACGCGCTGACCCGGCTCGAAAACATGATCGGCGTCTCGGGCCTCTCGCTGCCGCCGAAGACGATGCGCCAGCAGATCAGCTCGGCGCTCTCCGTCGTCGTGCAGACCACGCGCCTCACGGACGGCAAGCGCAGGATCGTCAGCATCCAGGAGCTGACCGGCATGGAAGGGGAGATCATCAACATGCAGGAGATCTTCACGTTCAAGCGCACCGGTCTCGACGCGAACGGCAACGTGCTCGGCTACTTCACCGCGACGGGCGTGCGGCCGAAGTTCGCCGAGCGTCTGAGCGCGTTCGGCATCCAGTTGCCCGACGCGATGTACGACCCCGCGCGCCGCTTCGAAGTGGCGTAAGCCCGCGCTGCATGAAGGAGCCCGTCATGGACCCGATTTTCTACGGTTTCGTCCTGCTGCTGTTCGTCGCCGTGGTGCTGGCGTTCGAAGGCGTCTATCAATGGTGGAACGCCCGCCACGGGCCGGCCGCGCGGCGCATCGAGGCCCGCATCCGCGCGATGTCGGCGGGCGGCCAGGTGCAGAAGGAACGGCTGTCGATCCTCAAGGAGCGGATGCTCAACGACGCGAAGCCGTTCGACCGCCTGCTGATGCGCATGCCGCGCGTGCAGACGCTCGACCTGCTGATCGAGCAGTCGGGCCTCACGTGGTCGGTCGTGAAGCTCGCGTGGATCTCGCTCGCGATTCCGTTCGCCGCGTTCGTCGCGCTCAGCTTCGCGCCGCTGCCGCTGTGGGTCGCGGCAGTGGCTTCCGTCGCGACGATATGCCTGCCGACACTGTTCGTGTTGCACTGCCGGACACGCCGCCTGCGCAAGCTCGAACGGCAGTTGCCGGACACCTGCGACACGATCGCGCGCGCACTGCGCGCCGGCCACGCGTTCTCGAGCGCGATCTCGATGGTGGGCGGCGAGTTCGCCGAGCCGATGGGCGGCGAGTTCCGGATCACGTTCGATGAGATCAACTACGGCGTGCCGCTGCAGGAGGCGCTGCTGAATCTCGCGACGCGCGTGCCGGTGCCCGATCTGCGCTACTTCGTGATCGCGGTGCTGATCCAGCGCGAAACGGGCGGCAATCTCGCCGAGCTGCTCGACGGCATCGCGCTCCTGATCCGCGAGCGCTTCAAGCTGTTCGACAAGGTCCGCGTGCTGTCGGCGGAAGGCAAGCTGTCCGCGCTGATCCTGACGCTGCTGCCGTTCGGCACGGCGGGACTGCTGTCGGTCATGAATCCCGATTTCATCGCGGTGCTCTGGCAGGACCCGGCCGGCATCCTGCTCGTCGGGATGACGATCGCGTCGATGGCGTTCGGCATCCTGTGGATGCGGCACATCATCCGCATTCGCGTGTGAAGCGGCGCGCTACGCATCCGGCCATCATTCGTTGAACGACATTCGGGGACTGTCATGGAAAACCTCAACGTCATGCATATCCTGCTGCTGCTCGGCCTGTTCGCGATCGTCGTCGCGGGCGTGATGGCCGCGTGGCTCGCATTCGCGCCGCGCGGCCTCGCGCGGCGGCTCGCGCAGATCGGCGGCGGCGGCGGCGCCGGCGCGGTTGCGGCGGGCGACAGCCCGGCGCCGCCGGCCGTCTGGGTCGAGAAGCTCGCCGAGATCTCGCAGCCGATCTCGAGGCTGTCGCTGCCGAAGTCCGGCTGGGAGAACTCGCCGCTGCGGCTGCGCCTCATCAACGCCGGCTGGCGCTCGCCTGGCGCCGCGCACCTGTACTTCGCCGCGAAGACCGTGCTCGCGCTCACGCTGCCCGCGGTCGCGATGCCGTTCATGATCGGCACCGCGCTCGGCGACAACCCATACGCGGTATCGGCGATGGTCTTGCTGATCGGCGGGTTCGGCTTCTATCTGCCGAACGCGATGCTGTCGCGCCACATCCGGTTGCGGCAGCGCAAGATCATCGAGGATTTTCCGGACGCGCTCGATCTGCTGACCGTGTGCGTCGAAGCGGGGCTCGGCCTCGACGCGGCGCTGACGAAGGTCGCCGACGAGCTGCGGCTGCGCAGCCCGATCGTCGCGGACGAGCTCGGGCTGATGCTGCTCGAGATACGCTCCGGCTTCGCGAAGGACGCCGCGCTGCGCAACCTCGCGCTGCGCACGGGCGCCGAGGACGTCGACGCGTTCTGCGCGATGCTGATCCAGGCGGACCGCTTCGGGACGAGCATCGGCGCGTCGCTGCGCGTGCTGTCCGACACGCTGCGCACGCAGCGGCGGATGCGCGCCGAGGAGCGCGCGGCTAAGATCGCGCTGAAGCTGCTGTTTCCGCTGATCTTCTGCATCTTTCCCGCGCTGCTGACGGTGCTGCTCGGGCCCGCGTTCATCCACATCTACCGGACGCTGCTGCCGACGATGGCGAGCGGCTGAGCAACGCCCGCGGCGGCGGCGGGCGGCTTTTTCCGCCGTGCCGCCGGCGCCGCCCGGCGGTCAGCCCGCCGCGCCGACAACAAGAAGTCCAAAGCAGCGCGGCGGGTGGGGCGTCGATTGCCGCTCCTCCCGCCGCGTGCGGCGACGATGCGCCCGCTCGCCGCACGCTTCGCTCGGTCATTCCGTCATCCCGACATGCCGAAATCCTGATAGAAACGCGCCGCGTACCCGTCCGGCTTGGGGCCCGTTCACGCCCAGGTGAGGCCCTGAGCCGGCTTGCTCGCGAGATCGGGCACGGAGCCGTCGCGCTTGAGCGTCGCGAGCACGATGCCCGAATTCGTCGACATCACGCCGGGGCGGCACGCATCGAGCAGGGCCGCCCCGCGCTGCGTCAGGCCGGATCGAGGCTCGTTTCGTTGACGGCCGCGCGCAGCGCGATCATCGCGGTGCGCGCGCCGTCCGCGTCGCGGCCGTCGATCGCCGCGACGAGCTTCGCCGCCGCGTCGCGGATCGCTTCGTTGCGCTCCTGCAGCATCGCCGCGTCGAGGTCGATCGCCATCACGCCCGCGCGGGCGACTTCGGCCATCTGCCGGATGAACTGATTGCGGCTCGCCTCGACGATCGACGCATGCAGCAGCTCGAGCGCGCGGCGCAACGCGTCGGGCTCGACCGCGTCGTGCAGCGCCGCATGCGCGGCGCGCACCGCGCGGCGCTGCGTCTCGTCCGAATGCACGGCCACCTGCGCGGCCGCCTCCGGCTCGATCAGGTCGCACATCGCGGCGACGTCGAGCAGGAAGTCCGTGTCCGACGCGATCCGCATCCGCCACTGCATCACGTGATCGTCGAAGAGCCGCCATTCGCTGCGCGGCGTGAGGCGCGTGCCCGCTTTCGTCCGCGCATGCAGCATCCGCCGCGCGGTCAGCATGCGCGTGACCTCGCGCATCACCGAGCGCGGCACGCCGAGCTCGCGCGCGAGCACGTCCTGCGGCGGCAGCAGGCCGGACGTGTATTCGCCGTCGACGATGCGCGTGACGAGCTCGTCGAGCACGCGCTGCACGCGCGGGGACGCCTTCAGCGAGCGGCGCTCGGCCGCGTCGCCGAACGGTCTTGCCGGCGTGCGCGCCGGGTTCAGGAGATGGTTGCTATCTAAGGAGTTCATCGTACTCATCCATGTGCGCAATGGGGTCCTTCGCTGAAAACGGAAGGCGCGACGACGTGAACGCATCCGCAACGCGACAAAGGCATGCGAAAGCGGGATCGGCTGCGGCGCTCGCTGCCTCGGGAATAAAAAGCGCGACCGGAGCGTGTTCCGATCGCAAGGCCACTGCCGCTGACAACCGGGCCACCAGGCGGCAGATGGAGCACGACGCGCGCAGTGCGCGTCGTGACAATCGAACCGATGCGGCCGGATGGGGCGCCGGCCGCGAAAGCGCGAAGCTCGGGCGAGCGGCGCGCGCGCACCGCGTCCGGACGCTCGCCGCGCCCGGACGCCTGCCTCGTGAAACGCAACGCGCCGCACCGTCGCGGCGGCACGCGCGCGACGAGGCATGGACGTTGCCGTACAATGCCGACAACCATGATGGGGGCTTCGCTGAAAGTCTTCCGTGGTCAGGCCGCAGCAGGCATTGGCGCACCTTGCGCGGCTGCTCGCCTCAATGCATCCGTCCTATATCCGCATCTCTCCCGTGATCCCGTCCGCATGCGGCGCGCGCCGCCCGCCGCAGCCGAAGAACGGCGCGCCGCAAGGGCTCGTGCGCATTCCGTCGGCAAGCGACGTCCAGCGCAGGTCGGCCGGGTCGGCGGCCATCCAGCCGCCCGCTTTCGCGATCAGCACGCAATCTGCGATCGCATCGAAATCCGCCCGAAAATGAACGGAACTCTTGTTGACCAGGATCTTCATCGTCTCGGGCGCGACGCCCGCGATCCGATAGAAGCTCCGGTCGGACATCTGCACGCGCGCCGACGTGACGACGACGCGCACGTCGGCGATCCGCAGGCACGCGGTCGGGCCGAGCTCGAACGTCGCGCCCTTGAGCATCGGGCCGTCGCAGTGGCAGCGGCCGTTCGACAGCGACTCGACGCGAAACG
The DNA here is from genome assembly GCF_001513745.1 of Burkholderia humptydooensis. Classification (NCBI taxonomy): domain Bacteria; kingdom Pseudomonadati; phylum Pseudomonadota; class Betaproteobacteria; order Burkholderiales; family Burkholderiaceae; genus Burkholderia; species Burkholderia humptydooensis. The sequence continues at coordinate 2,766,092 of NZ_CP013382.1, forward strand.
TCCCGGTAAACGGCAGCCCGCTGTCCGCGCCGAGCGTGACCTCGACCGACGCGCCTGGCCCCGCCGCGTGCGCCGCGCACGCAGCCGCCGGATCGAAGAAGAGCCCGAGCGCCGCGTCCGGCGCGCGGTGCCTGACGAGCGCGTGCAACAGCCCCGTCGTGTTCGAGCCGCCGCCCGCGCCCGGGTTGTCCTGCGTGTCGGCGATCACGACCGGCTTGCGCGCGCGGCGCGCGATCCGGATCGCCTCGGCCACCGCGTCGTCCGCCGACATGAAGCGCACCGTCCACTCCGACTCGGTCGACACGACGTGCTCGTACAGCGCGTCGACCGCGCGCGCGAGCTGGACAGGGTCCGCGCCGTAGCCCCAGATCGTCGGCCCGCATTCGGAGAAGTCCGCGGCCGGAAAGCCCGGCGCGAACGACAGCGACCGCACGCTGCCCGTCTCCAGCCGCGCGAGCAGCCGGAACAGGCTCTTCGACGGCTCGAGCGACGTGCACATCGCGTTGACCGGAATCAGGAACGGCACGCGCCGCGCGCTGCGAAAATGGCGATGGCGGCCGCGCCTGCCGAGCAGCGCGTCGAGCAGCGCGACCGCGCGGCGCCCGGTGTCCGCCATGTCGACATGCGGATACGTGCGGTACGTGACGAGGCCGTCCGCGCTGTCGAGCATCTGCTGCGTGACGTTCGCGTGCAGATCGAGCGACGCGACGATCGGCACGCGCGCGCCCACTGTCTCGCGCAGCCGGCGCAGCAGCTCGCCTTCGCCGTCGTCATGGCGCTCGGTCGCCATTGCGCCGTGCAGGTCGACGTAGATGCCGTCGGCATCGCGCCGCTTCGCGGCGTCGACGATCTCGCCCGCGATCCGCTCGAACGCAACCGTTTCGACGCGGCCCGACGGCGTCGCGTCGGCCCAGATGGCGGGCAGCGCGACGTGGCCGGCATCGTCGAGCGCCGCGAGCGCGCCCGCGACGGGCAGGTTCATGCGCTTGAGCCGGCCGATCTCGGCGCCGCGCGACAGCGGATAGCGGCCGCCGTCCGCCGCGAAGCTCGCGTAGGTCGCCTTGCTCGGTGCGAACGTGTTGGACTCGTGCCGGAACCCGGCAACCAGAATCTTCATGACGCGGCGGCGCTCCACTGGTTCGCGTCGACGCGGTTCGCGAGCAGCACGATCGCGCCCGCGACGAACAGCGCGGCCATCACCATCAGCCCGGCCTGCAGGCTGCCCGTTGCGGTCTTGATCCAGCCGATGACCGTCGGGCTCACGAAGCCGCCGAACAGGCCGATCGAATTGATGAGCGCGATGCCGCCCGCGGCGACGTCGCCCCTCAGGTAAGCGACGGGAATCGCCCAGAACACCGCGTACGACGCATACATCAGCGCGGTCGCCGCGACGAGCGCGACCATCGCGACGACGAACCGGTCGCCCGCGAGCACGTTGCCCGCCAGCGCGGCCGCGCTCAGCAGCAGCGCGATCGCGCTGTGCCGGCGCCGCTCGCGGCGCTTGTCGGACAGCCGGCCGATCACCAGCATCGCGACGATCGCCGCGAGATACGGCAGCGCGGTCAGCGCGCCAATGTGCAGCAGGTTCTCCACGCCCGCGCTGCGCAAGAGCGTCGGCAGCCAGAAGCTGATCGCGTAGAGACCGCAGATGATCGCGAAATAGGAAAACGCCATCGCATGGATTCGTGGATCTTTCAGGACCTCGCGAAACGCCGTGTGCCGGCTCGCCGCGCACGGCGCCGAAGCGAGTTCGCACAGCAGGATCGCCCTCTCGTTCTCGCTCAGCCACTTCGCGTCGGCCGGCCGCTCGCTCAGCGTGAAGAACAGCACGACGCCGAGCAGCACGGCGGGCAATCCTTCGAGCAGAAACAGCCACTGCCAGCCGGCCAGACCGTGCGCGCCCGCGAGCTGCGTCATGACGAGCATCGACACCGGCCCGCCGATCACCGCGCCGACGGGCCCCGCGCACAGCAGCATCGCCGTCGCGCGCGCCATGCGCGCCTGCGGGTACCAGCGGGTCAGACAGAACAGCATGCCGGGGGCGAAGCCCGCCTCGAACACGCCGAGCAGAAAACGCAAAACGTAGAACGTCGTCACGTGGGTGGCGAACATCGTCGCGATCGACGTCAAACCCCACAACACCATGATGCGGCTCAGCGTGAGCCGCGCGCCGACACGGGTCAGCCGCAGATTGCTCGGCACCTCGAACGCGATGTAGCCGAGAAAGAAGATTCCGGCGCCGAGGCCGTACACGGCCTCGCTCCATCCGAGGTCCGTCTGCATCGCGAGCTTCGCGAAACTGATGTTGACGCGATCGATATAGGCCGTGACGTAACAGACTGCGAAAAACCCGAGGATGCGGATGTCGACCTTTCGATAGATTCGCGAGCGCGCGTTTCCGGATGCGTTCTGTTCTCTCATATGGCCCGTATTGGAATCTGCCTGCGCGTACTCCTGCGCTCATTTATCGTGGCCATTATCTCCATACTGTATGATCCCAGTGACAGCAACTTTGGTGTACAGCCGTTGCTTTGCAAGGCAACAAGCGTATGGATCAATCGTTTCAGGTCAACCTCAACCGTCTTCGCTATTTCCACGCGATCCTCGAACACGGATCGATCCGCGCGGCGGCGGAACGGCTGAACACCGCGCCCTCCGTCGTCAGCCGGCAATTGCAGTTGCTCGAGAGCGAAATCGGCGCGCCGCTGTTCGAGCGCCGCCAGCACGGCATGATCGCGACCGAAGCCGCCGCTCTCCTCGTCGAATACACGCACGCGTGCCGAATCGGACTAGAGCAGTTCCACGAATCGCTGCACGGCGAATTGCGCGGGCGCGTCGAAATCGCGCTGACGGTCGGCTATGTCGAAGACCTGATGGATTCCGTCATCACCCGTTTTTTACATCGACATCCGCACGTATCGGTCGCATTGAACGTGCGCTCCGCGGACGACGTCGTAGATGACGTATTACGCAAACGTGCGCATATCGGCCTCACGTACAATCCTTCGTTGCCGCCGGAAATTCGCGAATGCTTGAGCGTCGCGCATCCGACGTTTCTCGCGGTCGCGCCCGATCATCCGCTAGTGAAGCGCGGCGAGCCGCTCGAATTGCGCGATGCGGTGCGCTATCCGCTCGCGCTGATGCCTGCGCCGTATTACGGCGTCGGGCAGATTGTGCATACCGTCGCGCACGCGGAGAACATTCCGCTTGCGCCGCGGCTCGTCACGAACTCGGTGCCCGCGATGCGGCGTTTCGTGCGTTCGGGCAACGGCGTCGCGTTTCTCACGCATCTGTTGATCGAAGACGATGTCCAACGCGGCGAGATCGTCGCGCTGCGCATGCGCAACCCGCTGTTCAACTTGCCTTGCGGCAAGGTGCTCGTTCACAACGAGCGCGCGTTGCCGCGCGCGGCGAACGAGATCCTCGCGCGCATCGTGCGGGATTTGCCGTCGTTCAAGTCTTGACGCGGCGCGGCGCCCGCGCGGCGCGTTGTTTCCGGCCGACGGCGTTGCACATCGCACATCGCGCTTTCACATGCCGGGCGACCTCGTCCGCCCGCCGGCGCGCGGCGTCGTCCAGATCCGACGCGCTGAGCAACGGACTCTTGCGCACCTCGACCGTCGGGCTGACGTCCGGGGGCAACGCCGTCTTCTTCTTTTTGGCCTCGTTCGCTTCTTCCGATTCGATCTTCTGCACCTTCGCGTGCATCCAGCGGATGCGCGGCGCGGCACTGTCCAGCTCGATGCAGTCGACCCACTCGACGGTCGAATCGCCGCAGATCAGCGCCGAATCGGGATGGGCGAGATCATCTTCGGTCTCGATGACGTGAAAGCAGCTCTGCGCCTGAAACGATGTCGAGAGTCTCTGCGTCTCGCCTTTCTCCGAATGCACGTCGCCAAGCGCGCTGATGCCGCGAAAAATGCCCGCGAGCTGCCGGGTCGCGAGCGTCAGGTTGTCGCTTCCGTAAGCGCCCTCCGAACAGTCGTCGATCGCCTCGGCGAACGCGCGCCGCTCGATCAGCACGCTCGACGGCGTCTTGTCGAGCAGGCACGCGATCGGCTGCGCGAATTGCGAGAGAAACGCCGAAGACATTTGAGCCGCCGTGCTGCACCGCGAGCGTCATCGCGCCGGCGATGGTCCGATGCAGGCCGAGACTCGACGTCGGCGCGCCGACGTCGTACGCGTCGATCGTCTTGCGCCGGATCTCGCCGCGCGATGCCGCCATCATCCGCATGCTCATGCGCTCGATGCGCGCCGCGTCGGGCTGCACGAACGGCTCGACGAACGCCTGCGGCCCGATTTCGACGCACCGCTCGCGCAAGCCGTGGTCGAGCGGATCGTCCGCCAGTTCGCGATAGACGTACAGGTAAGCGTCGACTTCGCCGCTGCCGACGGGTTGCAGATTCAATTCCAGAAGCAGCACGTGCGCGAAGCGCGCTTCCGCCACGTCCGCTTCAGGCGCGAGGAGCGGGGATCGGAGAAACGATCGCGTGAGCGACGACAGCGTCGCGCTGACCGTGACGCCGTCGATTTGCAGATCGGGGCGTTTCTGGCAGACGCAGCGCACGCGACGTAAGCGCCAGGATGGACGAAGCGGATATTTACGTCACGGATGCTTGTTTAAATCGCGCGCCGAGACGGACATTCGACTCGGCGAAATCAACAACGCACGCGATTGGCCCGATTTTCAATACGATTTGTGCAAATGCCGGCGCAAGCCATATATTGAAAAGTCGGCTCGCCGGTTCGATTCGAGGCCGCCCGTCACGAAGGAGCACGCGATGCGGATATTCGATGCGATCGCCCTGCTGTTCTCGCGCGCCGCCGGCAGGCGCACGCGCTCCGCTCATTCCGCCTTCGCGCACGCGGCGCGCGGCGCGTGTCCGTCGCGCCGCGTGCGCGAAGGCCGGGCGCACGGCGCGCCCCCCCGGCATCCGACGCCGGCTTCGCGCACGCGCGAGCCGTTCGAGATCCGGCGGCCCGAACGGTTCGGCGTCGGCGACTTCGAGCCCGGTTCGTCGAACGCGCCCGAAGCGGGCGGCATCAAGCTGTGAGCGCGCGATGGCCACCCGCAAGACACCCGCCCGCAAGCAGGCCCCGCGCGAGACCGCGCACCGCCCGCCCGCGTCCGGCCGCAAGCGCGCCCGCGCCGCGCAGGAAAAGTCCGGCCGCTACTGGTCGAGCGACGTGACGGAGCACAGCCACGCGCTCGATCTCGAACCCGACGTCTTCAAGTCCGACGACCCCGAAGCGATCGCGCAATCGCTGAAGCGCTCCGCGCTCGACAGCACGCGACGCAAGGCGAATCCGTTCCAGTCGGCAATGTCGATGCTCAATTTCTACATGAACCGCGCGGGCCGGAATCTTACGAAAACGCGCCGGACGACGCTCGAGCGCGCGAAGAAGAAGCTGCGCGAAGCATTCGGCCGCAAACCCTGACGCGCGCCGTCCGCGCGTTCGCCGCAGGTTCAAGGCGGCGCGCGGCGGCGCAATTCCGCGGGCGGGATCTTCATCGCCTGCCGGTACTTCGTGACGGTGCGGCGCGCAAGCACGATCCCGCGCCCCGCGAGACGCTGCGCGAGCGCGACGTCCGACAGCGGATCGACCGCCTGCTCGGCCGCGATCATGTCGCGGATCAGCACCTTCGCGGCGGCGGCCGAGCACGCGCCCTTGCCCGCCGCCTCGAGCTTGCGCGGAAAGAAGTGCTTGAACTCGAACGTGCCGTGCGGCGTCGCCATGTACTTGTTGCCGGTCGCGCGCGAGATCGTCGATTCGTGCAGGCCGAGCTCGTCGGCGATGTCGCGCAGCACGAGCGGCTTCAGCGCGATCTCGCCGTAGCGGAAGAAATCGCGCTGGCGCGCGACGATGCACTCGCCGACGCGGCGGATCGTGTCGAAGCGCTTCCGCGCGTTGCGGATCAGCCAGCGCGCTTCCTGCAGTTGCTGGCCGAGCGGCGACTGATTCGAGCCGCTCGATTGCGCGAACAGCTCCGCATAGCGGCGATGAATCCGCGCGCGCGGCATCACGGCCGGGTTGATCGTGACGATCCATTCGTTGCGCACCTGCCGCACGATCACGTCGGGGACGACGTAGTTGCCCGCCGCGCTGCCGTACTGGTTGCCGGGGCGCGGATCGAGCCGCCGCACGAGCGCGCATGCGATGTGCAGCGTGCGCGTGTCGCAGCCGATGCGGCGCTGCATCTCGGCCGTCTCGCGGCGCGCGAGACGCTCGAGATGATGCGCGGCCATCTCCTTCGCGCATTCGACGCCTGGCGTGCCCGCGGGCATCGCATCGAGTTGCAGCAGCAGGCATTCGGACAGCGAGCGCGCGCCGATGCCCGGCTGATCGAGCGACTGCACGAGCCGCAGCGCGACGAGCAGTTCCTGCTCGGCCGGATGCAGCAGCGGGTCGGCCGCCGCCGCGAGCTCGGGCAGCGCCTGGCGCAGATAGCCGTCGTCGTCGAGCGCGTCGATGATCATCCGCGCAAGCGTGCGGTCGCGCCGGGTCAACTGGCAGAGACGCAGCGCGTCGTGCAGGTGCTCGCGCAGCGTCGGCTCGGCCGTCATCCAGTCGCCGGGCTCGAGATCCGACGCGTCGTCGGCGCGCCGGTTCGAGCCGCGCGCCGACAGCTCGGCCGTCAGCGACACGTCCTGCCCGACGACTGGCGGCGACGCGTCGCTCGCGAGCGCGCCGTCTTCGCCGTCGGCGTAGCCGTCGTCCGCCCGCGCGTCCGCTTCGGCGGCGGGCGTCTCGCCCGGCTTGGCCGCAGCCTCGGCGGTATCGTCGTCGGGCGCTTGCACGTCTTCGAGAAACGGATTGGTATCGAGCGCCTGACGCAGCTCCTGCTGGAATTCGAGCGAAGAAAGCTGGAGCAGGCGCAGCGACTGCTGCAAGCGCGGCGTGAGCGCCAGGTGTTGACGCATTTGCAACGCGAGCGTGGCGGGCATGCGGAACTCCCTTTCAGGTGGACGTGGATGCCCGGGTCTCCGCAACTTCCATACCCATTTCGCGTGCGTTGTGCGAACGGGTTTTCGCCACGGGCATGCGGCCGCGCGGACGCGCCGGCCGGCGCTTTTTACAAACGCGTGCGCAAGTTTTGGACCGCGGCGCGCGCGGCCGCGATCCGGGCCGCGATCCGGGCCGTATTCGGGTCGCAGCCGGATTGCATGGGGACCGCATCGGGGCCGCGATCGATGCGGTCGGCTTCGCCGCATGCCGGCGATTGCCGCGTCGACGCCAACGCGTCCGCGTAGATATTGCCTTTCGCCGCAAAAATTCCATGCATTCGCGCCGCCGCGTGCGCCGCCGCATCGACGGGCATGGGCGTTGCTGTCTGCGGGCACCCCGTCGCGCGAGGGGCGGGCACGGCGACCGAGCCTGTTTTCGCCGAACCCATCGACACGTCAACTTCACCCACGGCGGCGGCGCGACGCGCCAGCAATACCCGCACCGGACGCTGCGAAACGCGCCGCGCCGTGTCGGCCGACCGATACAGAGAGGGAGTCATGAAACCGATTCGAACCGTTGCGGCGCTGATCTCGGCCGTCGCGCTCGTCGCCGCGTGCGGCGGCGACGATACGGGCACCGAGCTCGGCATCTCGAATCCGCAGGCGCGCTTCATCAACGCCGTTCCCGCCGGCCCCAACCTCGACTATTTCCTGAATGCGCAGGCCAATGCGACCAACATCGCGTACAAGGGCGTCACGCGCTACCGCTCGGTCGGCAGCGGATCGCAGACCGCAAGCTACAACGTGACCGGCACGAGCGTAACGATCGCGTCGCATACGTTCAATGCGGCGAACGGCCACCATTACACGACGATCGCGATTCCGAGCACGTCCACGCCGATCTCGGTGATCGACGATCCGTTCGCGAAGGGCCTGCTGTCCGATCAGGCGCGCGTGCGCAGCTTCAATGCATCGCCGAATGCGCCGAACGTCGACATCTACGTCGTGCCGCCGGGCACGAACATCGCCGCGCAAAGCCCGACGCTCGCGGGCGCCGCGTATCAGAACGCCGTGCCGGCGTCGGGGCAGGACTCGATCTATCTGTCGGGCGGCACGTACCAGGTGATCGTCACGCTGCCGGGCACGAAGACGCCGATCCTCACGACGCTGCCCGTCAGCATCGCGAACAACGCGGACTGGCTGCTGCTGACGATCCCGGCGGGCGGCGTCGCGGACGTCACGCCGAACGACATCCACGTGCTCGTCGCGCAGGGCAACGACGCGGATACGGCGGCGCAGGAGCTGGGTCCGCAATAGTAGAGCGGTAGAGCGCCGCGCGATGCCGCCGTGACGCCGTGACGCTCAGGTCGAACGCTCGAAGCTGAACTTGTGCTCGGTGCGCGCGCCCAGCGTGTGCTCGACGTCGACGGTGCCTCGATAGACGACACGCCAGCCTTCGCGCGGCTTAACCTCCGGCTGGCAACCGTGCGGGCGGCTCTCGATGCCGGCGAGCCCGTCGTCGGGCGTATCGACGGCCTCGTCGAGCGACGCGTTCGAGTAGATCACGTTGTCGTGCCACTCGGACGCCCCCGTGCGCGCCTCGGGGCCCTTGCCGTCGACGTCGACGGTGTTGTCGGTCGCGGCCATGTTCGCGTTGTCGAGCGTGACGATGCGGCTCGCCGCGCGCCGGACCGGATCGCCATCGCCGCTCGTGTACTTGTCGATGTCGATCGCGGGCAGGCCGGTCGGCATCTTGCCCGCGATCGCCTCGGCGGTCAGCTTGCGCTCGTTCGTGCGGGGCTCCTTCTCCTGCGTCGCCGCGTCGGGCATGTCGCGACCGGCGGCCGGCGTCTTCACGGAGCGCTTCGCCGCGATTTCGCGCTGTTTCCGCAGGGTGGGATTCGATTCCGTGTGCTGCATGCGCACCTCCTTGCGAACGAAAATGCGAACGCCGCGCGCGACGGCGCGGCCGGATTCGTTCGGCACGCAAGAAAGGCTCCCGCTGCCGATCGGCCGCGATCGGCGACGATCGGCGGGCCGGAACGCCGCGAGATTCGAGCCCCGGCTCCGGACTTGAAGCTTCAAGCTTCACGGCCCAGGCTCGACGCGTCGAACCCCAAGCGCGCCCCCGCCGCTAGAACTGGTAATTGATCGACACGTCGACGACCGCGTTCGTCGAACGCTGCGTGAGCGGGCTGCGCGCGGCGCTGCCGACGAGTTGCTCGAGCGCGCCGTCGGCCGTCACGAACCAGTGCTTCGTGACGAACCACACGAGCGTCACGCCGCCGCCGAACGACTTCACGCCCGCGCTCGGCTCGTAGCGAGGATGCCCGGAACGCGCGGCCTGCGCATCGTTCACGCCGAACCAGCTATTCATGTAGCGCGAATCGGCGAACGTGACGGTCGGCCCCGCGAACCAGTAGAACGTTTCCGAGCTGCCGGGCAGCGGCATGTACGCGGCGAGATCGGCCACCCAGCCGTTCGCGCCGCCGACGCTGCGCCGCACGTCCGCGCGCAGCACGAGCGGGAACGCGCGCGAGATCACGTAATCGGCCGACAGCTTGATCACCGCCGCAGGATTGATGTTGCCGATGCCCGTCAGATGGCCGCGGTCGTCGGCCTCGCGGCGGCCGAGGTCGTAGCCCGCCGAGAGCGTCGCGCGCCAGTTCGGCCCGCGCAGCACGTTGATGCCGATTCCCTCGCCCGTCGACACGAACCACAGGTCGCGATAGCGGACGTCGAACGTCGGCCCGGCCATCGGCCGGTACTGGTTCGAGCCGTCGTAGCGCGGCTGCAGCGTCGCGGCCGCGCCGACCGCGATCTGCCATGTCTGCGGGTTCGGATTGAAGAGCTTGTCGAGCGGCACGCCGGCCGAATACTGCCACTCGGCGAGCGGCGACGGCGTCTGCGCGTGCACGGCAACGGCCGCCGCCGCGCACGCCGCGCAGACGATGCCGCGCGCGGCGCGCCGGCGCGCCGCCACGCCGCTCGGAGTGGCGGCTCCCCGGATCGAAACGGCTCGTGCGTCGCTCATGTGCTGTCCTCTTTGTTCGCGTTGTAGTCGGTACCGCGCGCTTTCGCACGAAAGCCGCGCGTGGCAGGCGTGGCGAATGGCGAGCGGCGTCGCCGGACGGGCGGACTGCGGCGAACCGCGCCGAGAATCCGCGCCCGCCCCGCTCGGCCGGCGGCACGGCGCGCCATCGATGCGCGGCACGCCCGCGTCGCCGGCGCTCGGCGACGCGATGTCACCGTCCCGGTCCGCCGCCGCGCCATCCAGTGTGCGCGCATGCGGCCCGCCGCGCGAGCCCCTGCGCGCCGTGCACGGCGGGCGGCATCAATAATTGCTGCCCGGCGCGGGCGTCGCGCTGCTGCCGCCGCCCGGGGCCATCGGCGGCGCGCCGCTGGAGCCGGGGTTGCCGTAGCGTGCGCCGTCGGTCGGCGTGACGGCGGTCGGCGGCTGATTGACGCCGTCCATGATCGTGCCGCCGGCGTTGCCGGCGCGCGGCGATCCGCCGCCGTTCGGGCCGTTCTGCGAGCACGCCGCCACGAGCGCCACTGCGGCGGCACTCGCCAGTTTCGTCGAAATCTTGCGGATCGTCATGGAAACTCCTTCGAGCAAACGGCGCGGGCCGTCGTGCGCGACGCACGCCCGCCGCTCAGAATCGGTTGATGTGGAAATCGCCCGCATAGGCGGTCGGACTGCGCCGCGCCATCATCTCGGCGAACTCGTCGGCGAGCCGCCGCAGCGCGAGGCGTTTCTGCCCGATATCCCACTGCCCGAACGCGGCGAACGCGTCTTCGTCGAACGTCACCGTCACGGCGGCCGGATGGCCGTCCGCCTGAAAGCCGATGTGCAGCACGTCAGCCGGGTGTTCTTCAATGTGAAAAGGCATCGAGCGGGTTTCGAAATAGCGGCCCAGCGTCTCGGCGATTTCCCGCTTGTCGCCGGGCTCGACTCGGATCGTCATCGTTTCCTCCAGGTGGGCGGCCAGCCGCCGCGAACGCCGTCGTCATGCCCGCCGTTGCTGTGAGAAGGGCCGTCGCGAAGCAGCCGTCATGGAGCGGGCATCTCGGAGCGGCCCTCGCGAAGCAGCCGTCGCCGAACATTCGCCGTGGACTCGATCGCTATTCGATCGCCACCGAATCGCCACTCGATCGCCATGAAAGCGGCCGTCGCCAAGACGGCTCGCGCCCATCCGGCGACAGACGAACACGGCTGCGGCGACTCAGCGGCCACGGCGACCGCGCGACGCAAACCATGCGTGAACCGGGGGATCGGGCGGCGGATCGCCCTCCGGGTGACGGTATGGCTCAGGCGGCTCGACTGGATTGTCGCCATCTTCGCCGGGATCGGGCGGCACGTATTCCGGATCGGGAATCGGCGGATACGGCCGATGAAACAGCACGTCTGGTTGCATAACGGATCATCGAATGGTTGCATCAGGGAATCGGTGCGGCGACGACGCCGGTTTCGATTCCCGCAAGCGTCGTGCCCGTCACGCCCACCGCGCCCGTCGGCGCGCTTGCGCGTGGCGCATGCCGCATGTCATACGTTCATACGCATGCGCGGCGCGCCGCCGACCGGCCGGTATCGGTTACACCGGCCGCTTGTAAATCCTGCAAGCCGCCGCGCGCCTGCCGCGCTCACGCCTCGAACGCGGCCATCACGAGCCACATCCGACGATCGTCGTCGCGAATCGGCGCGGCGAGCGCGAAGCGGTCGCGCGGCGCGCACGAGCGGATCAGCGCGCGGCGCGCCTGGTCCGGGCTGTCGAACTCCTCGTCGCCCAGGCGGCGCACGCTGTCCTTGCCCTCGAACATGCGGCGCTCGGGCCGATAGACGAGCGGCTCGCGCTTCCAATCTCCAAAGCGGTTCAAGACCGATTCGAAACTGCCGCCGCATACGCTGGATTCGTAATGGACCGTCGACTTCAGCATTTTCATCTGGTCACCTCCCGGTCGCCCGGGCGCCGCGCATCGAGACGCGTCGTCGGCGACGCGCCGCGTCCGGAACGGGTTCGATTACGCGCATCGCGCCGGCCGCGCGGCCTGCGCGACGGCCGACGGCCGGCCGGGCCGGCATCGATGCCGCCGCGCATGGGCACGAGCGTCGGCGAACGGCGCTGCCGCGACGTGCGGCGCTGTGCGCGACGCGGCAACTCGCGTGCCCGCGCGCGACTGCCGGGAACGGTCCTTGCTGATAGGGACAGACCTTGCCGGAGAACCGAGATGACCCAGCACAGCCAGCGGCAACACGCGCGGCACGCGCCGAATTCGCCGCCGATGAAGGACAAGGACGAGATCCGCACGCACCGGTCAGAGGACCTGATCGACAAGGCGCTCGAAGACACCTTCCCGGCGAGCGACCCGCCCGCGACGGACGGCGTCACGCGCGTCGATTCCTCGAAGCCCGCGCGCGGCGGCAAGCCGCATCGGCCGGCGCGCGACGCGCACCGGCGCGGCGGCGCGAAGCATTGACGCATGCGGGCGGCTGCCGTCAGCGCGGCTGCCCGTGCAGGTTTTACAACGGCCCGCGGCCACGATGCGCGGTTGGGCAGGATACGCGCACGCGTGCCTACGCGTGTCCGGTGTCTGTCGTTTCGCAGCGATTTTCAATGGAGGAACGTCGGGCGGCGGACGCACCGCCGCCGGATCGTCAATCAAGGAGCATCAAATGAGCAGGGCCAGGCGCATGTGGAGGGAAGTCGAAGGCGCGGTCGAAGTCACCGCACTGGCGGCGATCGAATGCGCGCTGCTGATCGCCATTCTGGTCGCACTGGGGTTTCCGCACTCGGCCATCTAGCCGACCTCCGGCGGCCGTTTCCACCCATTTCCGCCCGGATCGCGTTCGGTGCCGCGCCGGTCGGCGAGCGCCGGATGGTCCCGCAGCTCGGCGGGCACCGTGTACTCGTGTCGTCCCATCCCCATCAGTACGTCCCGCGCGAGCCCGTGAACGGCACGCCGACCATGCTCGCGACCATCGCGTCGTGGCGCATCGTGAAATCGATGACCTCGGTTCGCGCGCGCCCGTCGGCGTCGGTGTGACGCGCCTCGATCCAGCAGTGATAGCGCGCGAGCTGCGACAGATGCTTGGCGGCGCGGCGCCGTTCGCGCGTCGAGCCCAGCACGAACAGCTTGCCGTCGCCGAAATCCAGCACTTCGCCGCCCGCGACGGGCCGGTATCGCCTGCCGGTCGGCATGCTCAGCACGCGCGCGCCGACGATCGCGTAATCGGCGCAGCGCATGTAGCCGTTCTTCGTCGTCGCCTCGGACACGCTTCGATGCACGACTGCGTCGATGACGGAATGCAGCGCCGCGTGGATCGGCGCGGCGAGGATCGGAGGGCTCGTTTCGGATTCGTGTTGCATCGAGGCTGGGCGCATTCGCGCCGGCGGCACGCCCCTTGCTGCATTCATCGCGCATCTCACGACAAAGGAGGTCCCATGCATCGCATCAACGAAATCATGTCGCGCGACGTCGTCCAGGTCGCCCCGTCCGATTCGATCCGGCACGCGGCGGAGCTGATGGCGCGTTTCGACATCGGTGCGCTGCCCGTCTGTCAGAACAGCCGGCTCATCGGCATGATCACCGATCGCGATCTCGCCGTGCGCGCGGTCCCGGCCGGCAAGGCGCCCGACACGAAAGTGCACGAGATCGCGTCCGGGCCGATCGAATGGTGCTTCGACGACGATCAGGTCGACGACGTCCAGAAATACATGGCGGACGCGCAGGTGCGGCGGATGCCGGTCGTCGATCACGACAAGCGCCTCGTCGGCATGCTGTCGATCGGCGACATCGCGACGCGCACCGACGGCGCATCGCGCGACAAAGTCGCGAACACGCTCGAACGCGTGTCGCAGCCGCGCCGCTCCTGAACGGAATGCGGCGCGGCCAGCGCGCACGGCCGCGGCGGCGGGCCGCACGCCCGCGGCGCGACCGTATCCGGACCGGCACGGCGGCATCGGCCGGTCGCGCGGCGCTGCCGGGCAACGCCCGGCCGCCGCTCAATCGAAGGAGGTCGACGATGAACACCCCTCAGCAACGCACCACGCGAAGCATCGGCAAGGGCCGCGACACCGCAGCGGGCCCGGGCCCCGACGTGATGGCGACGAGCACGCTCGACGGCGACAAGGTCTACACGACGGACGGCGACGACGTCGGCAAGATCAAGGAGATCATGCTCGACGTGCGCACCGGCCGGGTCGCCTATGCGGTGTTGTCGAGCGGCGGCCTGCTCGGCATCGGCGACAAGCTGCTCGCGATTCCGTGGAGCGCGCTCACGCTCGACACCGACCGCAAATGTTTCCACGTGGCGGTGTCGTCCGAGCGCGTCAGGAACGCGCCCGGATTCGACAAGAGCCATTGGCCGGCGATGGCCGATCCGAACTGGGCCGCGTCGCTGCATCAGTACTACGGCAGCGCGCCGTACTGGAGCGACGCCGACGAGGACGCGCTCGGCATCGACGCGCCGCCCCCCGAGGCGTCGCCCGACCGGCCCGAGCGCGGCGACGGCCGGCACTAGGCACCAGGCCGGCGCGCGCTCCGGCCCGCACGCGCGCCACGCTGCTCTGTGAACACGTCCGGGAACCTGGGGTTCGACCGCAGAGCAGTCCTTCGAGCGCCTCGCGGCGCTCTTTTTTGCGTTTGCGCGACGCCCGCGCGCGCCGCGCTTTTTTACAAAACGCGCTGTAACGAAAGCGTCAGCCGGCCTGCCCGCTCAACCGTCGCGCGCGCCGGCGCTCGCCGCTTCGAGAAAACGCAGCAGGCGGTGCGGCGTCAACGGCTTCGCGCAGAACGCGTCGAATCCCGCGTCGCGTGCGCGCGCGAGGTCGTGCCGCGCCGAGTACGCGCTGCACGCGACGAGCAGCATGTGCGCGGTCGTGCGCTCGCGCCGCAGCCGCCGCGCGATCTCGAGCCCGTCGAGGCCCGGCATCGCGATGTCCAGCACGATCGCGAACGGCTGCCAGTCGCGCGCCGTGCCGCAGACTTCGAACGGATCGTCGACGACGCGGCACTCGAAGCCGCGCGCATCGAGCAGCAGCCGCAGCGCCTGCGCCGCGTCGCGGTAATCGTCGACCACGAGCACGCGCCGGTGGCCGGCCAGCGCGCCGTCGAGCGGACGCCACAGCACGACGTCTTCGCCCGGCTCCATGCGTTCGTTCGTCATCGAAACCTCCTTCGTCCGGATATCGTCATCCCGCGCGGCAGCAACGGACGGACCCGATGCGGGCACGGCGCTTGCGGCGTCAGTCCATCGCTTTCGCGGAGACGGTTCATGGCCCTCAAAACGTGCGCGAGCGTGGCGTGCGTGCTCGCGCTGCTGCTGCCGGCGCTTGCCGACGCGCGCGCGGACGCCGACGCAGACGCGGGCGACGCGGCCCGCGCGATCGCGGCGCTCGTCAGCGGGGCCGCGCCGGCGCAGCGCGCGGACTTCGACGACGATGCGCTGACGGGGCTCGGCGTCGCGAGCCTGCGCGTGCTCGCCTATACCGCCGAGGACGAAGTACGGCGCACGTTCGGCGTCGATCTCGCGCAATGGCTCGACACCGCATGGGCGACGCTGCTCGGCTATGCGGGCGACGACGTCCGCGCGCGCGACGAGCATGCGCGCGTGGCCCGGCGCCGCCGGGCGCCGGCGTAAGCGGAGCGCGGCGCGTGCTCGAGAGAGCCGCGCTGCGGGAAATCGACGCGCACCGGTACTGGCTCGGGCGCGAGCTCGACGCGTTCGGGCGACGCACGGGCTGCGCTATCGCGGCGGCACGTCGAGCCGCGCCGGATCGAAGTCGGCCCATTCGCCGTCGCGCCAATCGCCGTCGACGCGCTCGACGTTCGCCGCGCCGCTCGCGCGCAGCACCGCCTCGACCGCGCCCGCCGTCTCGCCCGTCACGTGCGCGGCGAGCATCACGCCGGTATCGCTTTGCCTGAGCGTGCCGAGCCCCTCGATCTGGCGGCCCTGCATCCGGCGCAGCGCGCCGCCGAGCGCGCCGATGTAGCAGCCGACGAGCGCGGAGGCCAGCCATACGACCCAGTAGCGCCAGCCGAGCCCGTGGACGACGAAGCCCACGACGAGCCCGACGATCGCGCCGAGTGCCGCGCCATAGGCGGCGCCCGGGCCGCCCGGCCGCGCAGCGGAATCCGCGTAGACGTCGCCGCCGATCGGAAACTTCGCGTGCTGCCCGCTCGGATTCAGAAAGAACATCGATACGTCGTCCGGCCCGAAGTCGCGCGCATACAGATGCCGCGCGCCCGCCTCCGCCTGCTCGAACGTCGTGAACCGGCCCGCCACGATCATCGCCATACGAGACCCATGCCGCCCGTCGCGCCGATGATCACGGCCGCCTGCTCGCCGATCGGCGCCAGCGTGCATTGCATGACTGCCCCCCTGCCAACGGGCCGGTTATTTCGGCCGCACCGTCAGCTTGTCGCGCACGTTCTTCACGCCGTCCACCTGCTTCGTCACGTCGACGGCGAGCGTGCGCTGCCGCTCGTCGGGCACCGTGCCCGCGAGCTGGACCGCGCCGCGCCGCGTCGTCACGTGAATGTCGCCGGACGACAGATCGTTCGTCGCGAGCAGCGCGGCCTTCACCTTCGTCGCGATCGCCCGCGGCGGCGGCCTGCGGCAGCGCGAGGCATGCGGCCGCGAGCGTGATCAGACCGGCCGTGGCGAAGCGGCCGAAGCGATTCGCGGCATGATGGGGCGAATGCGGTTGCATGTATCGCGGTACGTGGAATTGCATGTCGTTCATCGTCAGCCCCTGTTGTCGAATCGGCGCGGCGGCCGGGTGCCTCACGGTGCCGCAAGCGGTGTGCCACCGCCTGCGGAACGCGCCCGACATGGGCTCGCGCGCGACGCGCGAGCCGCCGTGCTTTTCGGCAAGCCGTTACAACTTTTGCGGCCGTGTTCGCGCGTCTTTGCGCGCAACGCAAATGGGCATGCGCGTTGCGTTCGTTGCGTTCCCATCCGGCAAAGGTCACATTCGCGCCTGCGGTCACGGGAGCCATCGCCATGCAGAAAATCGCGCTGAGCAGTGAGCCCGCATCGCCGTTGCGCGTCATCGGCGGCGTCGACGCGGGTGGGCGGGACATCCCTGTCGCGAACGTCGCGAATCGGCTCGCACGAGAGCGCGCGACGCGCCGACAGGCTTGCGGCGACGGTCGCTACGTCAGCCAGTTCATCCGGCGGCAGACGGCACATCGCACGTCGGGCGATTGGACGGCGACGCGAAGCGCCGGCGCCCTATGGCCGACGCTCGGCGATCGCCAATCCGCGACGGTCGTCGCTCATTGCCCGTGGTCGACTACCGTTGATTTCTGGTTCGCCGTGGATTTCCGTGGATGGCGCTTACTGACCCGAAACTGACATTCGCGATTTCCGATAACGGCCATTCGAATCAACCGTTCAACGGCGCAGTCGGGAATTCGGTGCCGCCGCAGCGACGGCGCGCAAGTGTCAGGAGTTGCGCAACGCTCGCTTGTCATCGATCGACTGGCCGAACTTGATCAGGTTGCCGTCGGGGTCGATCACGTAGAGTTCTGCCATCCCCCAGGCCCTTTGCGCGACGTCCTGCAATGTCGGCATCTTCGGCTTCAGTTCCGCGTGAAGTGCGTAGATGTCGTCGACACGGACGTAGCACGAGGTGTTTTCCGCGATTCGCTTGTCGTCGCATAACCAGAAATGGATTTCAACGTCACCCCGTGCGGCCATTCCATACGAGAAGTCGTGGAGATGCCGCGTTCGGAACCCCAGCACCTCATTGAAAAATTTCAGCGTTCGCACAATGTCGAGCGACGCGAGAACGGGAATTGCTTTGCCAAACGCCAGTTCGTTTTCAGCCATGATGTCCTTTTTCATACTGGTCGGAAGTCAGCCGCCGCACACGTATGACCGCTGTGCAAATCGCGCATACGTGACGGCACATGCATAATTCCAGAATCAAAGTGCCCCCAGAACCAGCGAAACCATCGGCTGATTGTTACCGATTCAGCGACCTGTGTCGACCGGCCGCTCTTGGCCGCCTCCGGCAGTTGTCACCCCAGCGGTTCGCGACCGGCTCGAATCGACCCAATTCGGTCAGTCAAATTTCTACAAACCGGCCATTCGTTCGTCGTGGCATGCAACAAGGCTACTGTTTCAGCGAAAGGGAACCTAAGCGGCAAATGGCAACACCTACGCCAATCGCAAATTCCACAACACATCAAGTACGTGTTGCGTGGAACGCTCAACGTGCCCCGCACGATGTGCAATACCGAGCCGTCGCCACAACGCTGGGCGCAGCGGACGCATGACAATGCGCCTGTCGGGTAATGGCGTAGTGGCCTCATAGGGCAACAGCGCTGCGCCGTAACCTGCCGCGACCAGACTCTTGATCGCGTCGTTGTAGTTGAGCTGAATGCGCGGCGCAGGATGGTGCCCTCCGGTCGCGAACCACTCCGCAGCCAGACGCGAGAGACGCGTGGTCGCGTCATTGAGAATGAGAGGTTGGGCGGCGAGCCATTCAGGGGTAACGCGGGCCGGACACCGCCAATGCGCCGGCACAAAGGCCATCACAGGGTCGCGGCGCCAAGGCTTTATCACGAGTCCCGCCACCGGGGGCTGCGGCAGCGCGACCAGCCCGACATCCAGCGTTCCATCCACCAGCCGGGACAGGGTTTCTTGCGAAGTAAGCACTGCAATCTGAATGTCGATGGCGGGATGGTGCTCGCGCAGGACCTCGAGCGCTTGCGGCAGCAGGTGCGCGATCAC
The DNA here is from genome assembly GCF_001513745.1 of Burkholderia humptydooensis. Taxonomy (NCBI): domain Bacteria; kingdom Pseudomonadati; phylum Pseudomonadota; class Betaproteobacteria; order Burkholderiales; family Burkholderiaceae; genus Burkholderia; species Burkholderia humptydooensis. Next base: position 2,784,782 of record NZ_CP013382.1, read on the forward strand.
GCCCGTGGACGCGCCGAGACGCGCACGCCCTTCGAGCCCCTCCACTTGACGTTGAATATCGTCTAACGCCTGCTCCGCGTCGGCCAGCAGTCGGCGCGCGCGCTCCACCAGCACCTCGCCTATAGACGTCGGCCCCACCTGTCCGCGCTTGCGTAACAGGAGTGGAGCCCCAATGCGGTCTTCGAGTTCGGCGATGTGGAGGCTGACCGTTGGCGGCGCCAGGTGCAACGCACGCGCCGCATCGGCAAATGAACCACGGTCGGTAACGGCGACCAGAGTGCGCAAGCGGTCCAGGCTGATCTCTCGCATGACGGCGTCCAGATTCAGAAAAACTGAATGTTTGCGTTATGAAATTCAACTTTCTCTATTCTAGCCGTCCGCGCAACATAGGAGGCTCTTTTTACCTGTTACCACCCACAGTCAGCGGAGTCATCCACGTATGAGCTCTCCCGTAGTTTTCATCGACGGCGACCAAGGCACCACCGGGCTGCAAATCCACGACCGGCTGCGCAACCGGACCGACATCAGACTGTTCACACTTGCCGCTGCGGAGCGCAAAGATTCGCGGCGTCGCGCGGAAGCCATCAACGCCTGCGACATCGCCATCCTCTGTTTGCCGGATGCCGCCGCGCGCGAGGCAGTGGACGCCATTGTCAATCCTGCCGTCCGAGTTATCGACGCAAGCTCCGCCCACCGCACGCAGCCGGACTGGACTTACGGTTTTCCGGAAATGGCGCCGGGGCAGGCTGAGCAAATTGCGAACGCATGTCGGGTCACCAATCCTGGTTGCTATCCGACCGGCGCGGTTGGCCTGCTGCGTCCGTTGGTGCAGGCCGGGCTCATACCGGACAATTACCCGATCAGCATTCATGCGGTATCCGGCTACTCCGGACGCGGGCGTGCCGGCGTGGAGGAGCATGAGGGGCCGGGAGCCGCCAACGCGCCTTCATACCAGGTCTATGGCCTGGAACTCGCGCACAAGCACGCGCCGGAGATTCAGCAGCACGCCTGGCTTGCGCAGCGTCCCATTTTCGTCCCCGCGTATGGAGCGTTCCGCCAGGGCATCGTGCTGACGGTGCCGCTGGCGTTGCGGCTGCTGGCGCCCGGCGTGGATGGCGCCACGTTGCACGCATGCCTCGCACGCCACTATGCCGAGGTAACTCACGTACGAGTCTTGCCGCTGCACGAATCGCGCGCCTTGAAACACCTGGACCCGCAAGTGCTGAACGGTACGAACGACATGCACTTGAGCGTATTTCATGACGTGGAGCACGGGCACGTCCTGCTGTCCGCGGTTTTCGATAATCTTGGCAAAGGCTCCTCCGGAGCTGCGGTTCAGAACCTGAACCTCATGCTCACGCGTCAACCGCTCCCCGTCGCGCGCAGGATCGCGCGCGCGAGCGTCTGCAGGTCGACCGGCTTGCACAGATAGCCGTCGAAGCCCGCCGCGAGCACGCGCCGCTCGTCCTCGCGCCCCGCATGCGCGGTGACGGCGAGCACCGGCGCGTCGTTCGCCGCGTGCGCGTGCGCATTCGCGTGGCGCAGCGCGTCGAGCAGCCAGAAGCCGTCGCCGTCCGGCATCGCGAGATCGGACAGCACGACGGTCGGCCGCAGCGCGTCCGCCTTCGCGATCGCCTCGCGCCCCGACGACGCAACGATCACCTCCGCGCCGAGCGTCTTCAGCGCGGCGGCCAGGCTCGCGCGCGACGTCGCGTCGTCGTCGACGAGCAGGACCCGCTGCGCGTCGAGCGTCATCCGCGCGCCGCGCTCCATTTGCACCGCCCACGCGAGCGCGCCGATCGGCTGCCAGCCGGCGGGCAGCGTGACCGCGAACGTCGTGCCGCGGTTCTTGCCGGCGCTCGCGGCGCCAACCTTGCCGCCGTGCAGCTCCACGATGTGCCGCACGATCGACAGCCCGAGGCCGAGCCCGCGCCGCGACGACGCGGGCGCGCCTTCCGCGCGCCGGAACGCCTCGAACACGTGCGGCAGGAACTCGGGCGAGATGCCCTGGCCCGTATCGGCAACCGTCAGCTTCGCCTGCGAGCCGGTGCGCTCGAGCGACACCGTCACGCGGCCGCCGCGCGGCGTGAACTTGAAGGCGTTCGACAGCAGGTTCGACAGCATCTGCCGCAAGCGCTCGCCGTCGCCGGACACGATGCACGTGTCGAGCGCGCATTCGACCGCCAGCTCGATCCCGTCGGCCTGCGCGGCCGTGCCGAGCGCGCCCGTCACGTCGTTGACGATCCGCACGAGATCGACCGGCATCGCGTCGAGCCGCAGCTTGCCCGTCGCGAGCGACGATGCGTCGAGGATGTCGCCGACCATCCGCGCGAGCGACCGCGCGCTGCGGTCGATCGCGTCGATCGCCTGCTGCTGCAGCGCGCCGTCGACCGGGTTGCGCAGCACCTCGATCCAGCCATAGATCACGTTCAGCGGCGTGCGCAGCTCGTGCGACACGGTCGCGAGCAGTTCGTCCTTCAGCCGGTTCGACGTATCGGCCTGCCGGCGTGCATCGCGCGCGCCGCGCAGCGAGCGATGCGCGCGCCGCTCGCGCCGGCGCTGCCCGCCCGTATCGCGCAGCGTCAGCGACAGCGCGACGCATGCGTCGCGATCGTCGAGCACGGGCGACGCCGACAGCGTCGCGCGCAGCCGCGAGCCGTCCTGCCGCATGCACAGCACGTCGACGTTCTCGATCGGCTCGCGCACGCCGGGCACCGATGCGGGCAGCGGATGACGGCGCAGCCAGCGCGGCGCGATCAGCATCGCGACGTCGCGGCCGAGCGCCGCCTGCTCGTCGTAGCCGAACATCCGGCACGCGGCCGGGTTCCAGCTCGTGATGCGGCGGTTCGCGCCGACGCCGACGATCGCATCGGGCGACGCCTCGACGAGCCGCCGCAGCATCTGGCTCGCAGCCACGCGCTCGCGATCGACGCTCACGTCGCGCACGATCAGCACCGCGCCTGTCATGCCGCCCGCCGCATCGACGAGCGGCGACGCGACTTCCGCGATCGGCACGCGCTGGCCATCGTGCGGCATGAGCCAGTGCCCGTCGACGGTCGCGCTCGCGCCGCTCCTCAGCACGCGGTCGAGCGCGGTCGCGCGCACGCGCGCTCCGTGCCCGTCGTACGCGCGGAACACGCCGCGAAACGGCAGGCCGCGCACGGCCGTCGCATCGCAGCCGATCAGCGTGGCCGCGGCCGGATTCATGTACGTGATCACCCCGCGCCGGTCGCTGACGACGACGCCCTGCGTCAGCGATTGCAGCAGCGCCTCGTAGTACCGGCGCGCGAGCGCCTCGCGGCGGCGCAGCGCCTCGTTCATGCGGCGCGAGCCCTTGAGCGCCGCGACGATCGCGCAGATCGCGCAATTGACGATCACGAACGTCGCGAGCTGCACGATGCGCGCCGACAACGGCCCCGGATACGCGAGCGTGTCGGACAGAAACATCACCCAGATCAGCACGGCGCTCGCGGCGGTCGCACCGATTCCGCCCGCGAGCGACGTCGCCCACACGGCGGCCGCGATGAACGGGAAATACAGCGCGAGCGGCATGTCGGCGCCGCCGGCGCGCACGAGCGCCGCCTGCAGCAGCGTCGCGATCGCGATGAAGCCCGCGACCGTCGCGTAATTTCTTGCGTGTCTCCGTACAAATCTCGCCATTACGTCCTCTCCTGCCCGCGCATGCGCGCGCGGCCCGCCCGCGATGCCCTGCGCCAGCCGACGGCACGGAATTTGCGGACCCTGGCGGACAAGCCGCGCATCCACGCGCGCCGCATCGAGGAGGCTCGCGGACCATGACATCGACACACCGCCGGCTCGTCATCTCGCCGCCGCATCTCGACGGCGGCGTGTTCGGCTGCGGCCGGTCGCTCGCGCTGGCGGCGCTCGCGAGCGCCGTCGAGCGGCCCGCCGCGCCGATCGTCGGCGCACGAGCGAGTCCGCCGGCCCAAGCCGAAACGATGCGTGCGTATGCGAGCCAGGTTGCCCTCTTCGCCGCTCATGCGCTCGTCGACCTCCATGCTCCCGAAACCTGCCGGCGGCTCCAATGCGAGACCATGTCTGCGTAACGCCCGCGCGCGTCGTCGTGCCGACGCGCGAGCCGCGCATCACCGCGATCGTGCTCACGCACCGTCGCGAGCACGAGCTCGCGCGCACGCTCGCGCGTCTCGCGCGGCTGCCCGAACGGCCCGCGATCATCGTCGTCGACAACGCGTCGAACGACGGCACCGCGGCGATGGTGCGCCGGCGCTTCCCGTGCGCGACGCTCGTGCGCGCGCCGCGCAATCTCGGCGCGGCGGGCGCGCACGCCGTACATCGCGTTCTGCAACGACGACACATGGTGGGCGTCCGGCTCGCTCACGCTCGCCGCGCAGCTCTTCGACCGCCATCCGCGCATCGGCGCGCTGACCGCGCGCGTGCTCGTCGACGTCGAGCGCCGCGAAGATCCGGCCTGCGCGGCTGGCGGCGCACGCTCGCCGGCCTGCCGTGGACGCTGCGCGAACGCCGGCCGATTCCGATGCGCGTCGACGCGATGCGGCGCGTCGTCGAGGCCACCGAGCGCATCGCGCGCCGGCAGGCGCGGCGACAGCAACGGTAGCGGCGTCGGCATCGCGTGCGGTGTACGGCGCGCGCATCGTCATCGCTTCGCCTTGTCGTCCTCCTCTTCTTCGCGTTGCGCGAGCCGGTTGTAGATCGTCTTCAGGCTGATGTCGAGCACGTCGGCCGCGTGCGTCTTCACGCCGCCGCACTGCGCGAGCGTGCCGAGGATGATCCGTCTGTCGACTTCCTCGAGCGTCGTGCCGAACGGCACCGTCACCGAATCGCCCCCGCCGCCCGGCTCGCTCGCCACTTCGTCCATGATCGGCGGCGGCAGCGTGTCGATCACGTCGCCGTCGTTGAAAATGCACGCGCGCTGCACGAAGTTGCGCAGCTCGCGCACGTTGCCCGGCCAGTCGTATTCGGCGAGCGCGGCGAGCGCGGACGGCGAGAAGCGCATCTTGCGCCCGCTCTCTTCGCCGAGCTGCCGCAGGAACGCCTCGGCGAGCATCGGAATGTCGTCGCCGCGCGCGCGCAGCGGCGGCAGCGTGATCGGAAACACGTTGATCCGGTGATACAGGTCCGGGCGCAGCTTGCCGTCCGCCATCGCCGCTTCCGTGTCGAGGTTCGTCGCGGCGACGATCCGCACGTCGACATCGATCTCGCGCGCGGAGCCGAGCCGCGTGAGCCGCCCCGTCTCGAGCACGCGCAACAGCTTCACCTGCGACTCGACGGGCATCTCGGTGATCTCGTCGAGGAACAGCGTGCCGCCGTCCGCGCGCTCGAAGAAGCCCTTGTGCTGACGGTCCGCGCCGGTGAAGCTGCCGCGGTCGTGGCCGAACATCTCGCTCTCGACGAGATTCGCCGCGATCGCGCCGCAGTTGACCGCGAGAAACGGCCCCTTGCGGCGCAGGCTCAGATCGTGGATCGTCTGCGCGGCAAGCTCCTTGCCGGTGCCCGATTCACCCATCAGCAGCACGGACGCCTCGGTGCCAGCGACGCGGCCGATCGCGTCGTACATCGCCTGCATCACGGGCGAGCTGCCGAGCAGCCTGCCGAAGCGGCCGAGCCGCTGCAGCTCGGAGCGCAGCGCGGCGATCTCCTCGTGCAGCACGCCGGTGCGCGGCACGCGCGCGAAGATGCTGTTCAGCCGCTGCACGTTGATCGGCTTCACCAGATAATCGGTCGCCCCGCGCCGCAATGCGTCGATCGCGGTCTCGAGGCTCGCATGCCCCGTCGTCAACACCATCTCGACATGCGCGTCCTTCGGCAGCTCGTCGAACAGATCCATGCCGTTGCCGTCCGGCAGGACGAGATCGCACAGCACGAGATCCGGCGTGTGCGCCGCGATCAGCGCGCGCGCTTCCTCCAGCGTCGCCGCAGTGTCACAGGCAAGTTGCTGGGTGTGGGCGAGCGCGGACAGCATGTCGCGTGTGTCCGCATCGTCCTCGACGATGAGAATGCAGGGCATTCGTGCTCCTTCATTCGTTGCGCGCCGACACAAGCAACGAACGAGCCCGCATGCCGGCGCATATCCGATCAGGCAGCCGAACGATGCCGGCCGATGTGCGATGCGATCGACGATTCGATCGCGGCGACGAAGCGCGTTGCTCGTTACAGTATAGAAAACGCGCCCGCGGCAAAACCTGTTATCGGATATTTCTATCCGGTCCCATCGTCGACATGGAAATTTCAATTCATTGTTGAAAAATAGTCGCTAGGCTTCTTCTGTGTAAAAAATGCATGCGCCGGGCGCATCCGGCACCGTTCGACCGGAGCGAGCCCGCGCGGCCCCTCGGGGATATCCCACTCAGCGAGAGGTTCATGTCGCAACCCAGCAGTGACGGCAGACGGCTGCAAGGCAATTCGTGTCTGATCCAGGCGCTGTTGCACAAGGTCGAGAAAGTGGCCGGGACTCGCGCGAGCGTGTTGATCGTCGGTGAAAGCGGGGTCGGCAAGGATATCGTCGCGAGACTCCTGCATGACATGAGCCCGCGCCGCGACGGTCCGTTCGTTCCGGTCAATTGCGGCGCGATCCCGCGCGACATCGCCGAATCGCAGTTGTTCGGCCACGAGAAAGGCAGCTTCACCGGCGCGGCCGCGCAGCACATCGGCTTCTTCGAGGCCGCGCGCGGCGGCACCATCTTTCTCGACGAAGTGGCCGAAATGTCGCGCGATCTGCAGGTGAAGCTGCTGCGCGCGCTCGAATCGAACAGCATCACGCGCGTCGGCGGCAGCGAGCCGATCGCGCTCGACGTGCGCGTCGTCGCGGCGACCCATCACGATCCCGCCGAAGCGGTGCAGGAAGGACGCTTTCGCGAAGACCTGTTCTATCGCCTCGCGGTGTTCGCGCTGCGCGTGCCGGCGCTCAGGCATCGCGAGGACGACATCGAAGGCATCGCGCAGGAACTCGTCGACACGCTCAACGCCCGGCACCGCACGCGCAAGCGGCTGTCGGGGCAGGCGCTGAAGACGCTGCGCACCTATTCGTGGCCCGGCAACGTGCGCGAGCTGCGCAACGCGATCGAGCGCGCGTACATCCTCTCCGACGAGCAGATCGAGCAGTTGCCCCTGCGGCGGATCGCGCCGCGCGACGACGTGCGCAAGCACGCGATGACGCTGCCGCTCGGCATGACGCTCGCGCATTCGCAGCAGCGCTTCATCGCCGCGTCGCTCAAGTACTTCGACGGCGACAAGCCGCGCACCGCGAAGGCGCTCGGCATCAGCCTGAAAACGCTGTACAACCGGCTCGCGCTGATGCGCGAGCACGATGGAGAAACCGCGCAGCAATGAATGCGCCGGACGCGCTGCGCGCCTGTCGCGCAGCGATCGCGCGGCGAGACGCGCGTTGTCAACTGCCCGCGTACCGCGCGACGCTGCGCGCCTCGATCGCGCGCACGACGGCCGCCATGTCCGCTTGCCCGTACCCGAGCGCCTCGGTCTCGCGATACAGCTCGCAGCAGACTTCGAGCAGCGGCGCCGCGAGATGCGCGCCGTGCGCGGCCTCGGTCGCGAGCCGGCTGTTCTTGAACACGTCGGTGATCGACGCCTGAACGTCGAAATCCTCGTTGACGAGCTTGTCGATCTTCACGCGCGACACGCTGCTCGCCATCGGCCCCGCGTCGAGCGCCGCCTGGAACTGCTTCATGTCGAGCCCGAAGCCGCGCGCCGCGTGCGTGGCCTCGGCGAGCCCCGTCACCATCGCGATCAGGAACGTGTTGATCGCGAGCTTCATCAGCAGGCCGGTCGGCACCGGCCCCGTCACGACGATCTCGTGGCACATCGGCGCCAGCAGCGCTCGCACCTCGTCGACGGCGGCCGGCTCGCCCGCCAGCATCGCGACGAGCCGCCCGGCTTCGGCCGGCTTGCGCGAGCCGGACACCGGCGCCTCGACATAGCGGCCGCCCGCCGCGCGAATGTCGGCCTCGAGGCCGCGCGAATACTCGGCCGACACAGTCCCCATCTGGACGATCGTATGTTGTGCGACGTTGCGCGCGAACGCGGGCTTGCCGCGGCCGAGCACCGCGTCGATCGCGGCGTCGGTCGCCATCATCAGGATGACGATGCGCGCGTGCCGATAGACGTCGGCCACCGAATCGACGACTTGCGCGCCGGCCGCGCGCAGCGGCTCGCAACGCTCGCGCGTGCGGTTCCACACGACGAGCCCGGTTCCGGCGCGCGCGAGATTGAGCGCCATCGGCAGCCCCATCACGCCGATGCCAACGAAGCCTACTTTCATGATCGCCTCCATGAGCACGCCGCCGCACGCGGGCGGCGGCGCCATCGACAGGTTGCGGGCGATCGGAGCGCTTCAGTCGGCCGTGCGCCCGGGTTGGCGGCATGCGCGCCGCGCCGGCGGCCAGTTTAGCTAAATTGCCGCAACCTGTGCGTCATGGGCGTAGCGACTCTCCTTGTACGGCAGCCCGAGGTGGTCGCGCAGCGTCGCGCCGCGCCGCACCGGATCGAAGTAGCCGCGCGCGGTCAGCACCGGCAGCACGCGGTCGACGAAATCGTCTAGCCCGAAGCCCGTCACCGGCAGGCCTAGCATGAAGCCGTCCGCCGCGCCCTCGTCGACCCAGCGGATCATCTCGTCCGCGACCCTGTCCGGCGTGCCGATGAACGCCTCCGACGTACCGATGTTCGAGCGCCGCGTCGACACTTCGTACGCGACCTCGCGCAGCGTCAGCTTGCGCTCGCGCGCAAGCCGCTTGATGTTCTCGGTCGTCGACTGGAAGCCGTCGTTGCCGAGATTGCCGATGTCGGGAAACGGGCCGTCGAGCGGATACACGCTGAAATCGTGCTGCTGGAAGAAATGGCTGAGGTACGTGAGCGCCTCGCGCGGCGACAACAGGTCGCGCACCTGCCGATACTTGTCATCCGCGTCTTCCTGCGTTGCGCCGACGATCGGGCCGATGCCCGGAAACACCTTCACGTGATCGGGATCGCGGCCCGCGGCGGCGGCGGCGGCCTTCACTCGGCGATAGAACACGCGCGCTTCGTCGAACGTGCTGCCGTTCGAGAACACCGCATCCGCGTAGCGGCCCGCGAAGCCGATGCCGTCGTCCGACGAGCCTGCCTGGAAGATCACCGGCTGCCCTTGCGGCGAGCGGCGGATGTTGAGCGGCCCCTCGACCGAAAAGAAGCGGCCGCGATGATCGAGGCGATGCAGCTTGTCCGGATCGAAGAATTGGCCGGTCGCGCGATCGCGCACGAGCGCGTCGTCGTCCCAACTGTCCCACAGGCCCTGGACCACGTCGAGATGCTCCTCGGCGATCGCGTAGCGCTGCGCGTGATCCGGATGCGGGCGGCCGTAGTTCTTGCCCGTGCCCTCGATCGACGACGTCACGACGTTCCAGCCCGCGCGCCCGCCGCTGATCAGATCGAGCGACGCGAACTGCCGCGCGACGTTGTACGGCTCGCTGTACGACGACGACATCGTGCCGACAAGGCCGATCTTCGACGTGAGGACCGCGAGCGCGGACAGCAGCGAGATCGGCTCGAAGCGGTTGAGGAAGTGCGGCGCCGACTTCGGCGTCACGTACGCCGAATCCGCGATGAACGCGAACGCGATGCCGGCGCTTTCCGCGCGGCGCGCGCGATCGACGTAGAAATCGAAGTTGATGCTCGCGTCCGGGGGCACGCTCGGATGTTTCCATGCGTTCATGTTCGCACCCGCCCCTTGAATCAGGACGCCGAAATGGATGTGTTTTCTGGTCATGGGAAGGCTCTATCGAAACGTTCAAACAGCGCGCGCGAACGCAGCGGCGCGTCACGCCGCTCGGGCCGCGCGCCCGGGAAGGCCGCGCACCACGTCGCAGCCTCGCGGCGCCGTCGTCCGACGAACCCGGACTTCGTCGTGCGATGGCGCCTGTCTCGAACGTCGGGCGAACATCGCCCGTCAGTTCGCGATACTAAATAAATTCGCGCGACCGATCCGTGTACGGTGCGGCCGTCCTGCTTTCGGTGCGCGCTGCGCGCTCAGCCGAGCGCGGCCGCGCAGCGCGCGCTCGCGGCCGGGTTCGGCACGATCTCGCGCATCCTGATGTCGAACGGGCGCGCCGCCGCGTGCGCGTCGCGAATCCCGAGCGCCATCTGATGCTCGGCGCCGACGTCGAGCAACGCGAACTGCCAGTGGCTCGCGTCGTCGCCGACGTGCCGATCGAATGCGATGCGCACGGGCTGTGCGGGCAGCGCGAACGAGAACTCGCCGAGATCGATCGACAGCCCGACGCCGCGCGCCTTGATGTACGCCTCCTTCAACGTCCACAGCTCGAAGAAGCGCGTGCGCCGCTCGTCGGGCGGCAGCGCGAAGAACGCCGCGCGCTCGCGCGCCGAGAAGTGCGATGCGGCGATGCCGTCGAGATCGTTGCTGCGCGCGCGCTCCTCGACGTCGATTCCCGCGTCGGCCGTGCGCGTGACGACGCACGCGACGATGCTGCGCGCGTTCGACAGATTGAAGCGCAGCGGCGGCCGCGCATCGCCCGCGTCGATTTCCGGCCGGCCGTGCGCGTTCGCGCGAAATCGCCATTGCGCGGGCGCGACGTCGCCGGCATACGCGGACAGCACGGTGCGGCACAACGCGCGCGTCACGAGATATTCGAGCTTCAGGTGATCGAAGGCGAAGCGTCCGAGGCGCTCGCGCTCGTCGGCGCTCAGCAGCGCGCGATAGCGCTCGCGCAGCGCGGGCGTGTCGCAGGCAGCGGTGCGCGCGTACCACACGTGCGCGTCGCGTTCGCCGAGCGGCAGCGCAGTCGGTGCGTTCATCGTCGGGAAGGGCGTCGAGGCGTTCGTCATACGGGTCGTCGTATCGTGCGCGAGCCGCTCGCGCGGGTATTCGGGTCCATGTTCGAGTCGGCGCGCGCGATTGCGTCCGCATTCGCGGCGCCGACGCCTCGCGCGCCGCCCTGCGTCAAGCCCGCGCGACCGCCGCGCCGCCATGCGCGGGCGCGTCGTTGATCGGGAAGTGCAGCAGCGCCGCGAACAGCCCGGCGAGCGCCGTCGCGGCCCAGATCAGCGTGTACGACCCCGTCGCGTCGAACACGTAGCCGCCGAGCCACGAGCCGAGAAACGAGCCGATCTGATGGCTCAGGAAGCACACGCCGAACAGCGTGCCCAGATGCCGCGTGCCGAACACCTTCGCGACGAGCCCGCTCGTCAGCGGCACGGTGCCGAGCCACGTGAGCCCCATGATCGCCGCGAAGACGACGACCGACGTAGCGGACTTCGGCCCGAGGAAGAACAGCGCGATCGCCGCGCCGCGAATCAGGTACAGCCAGCCGAGCACGTGATGCTGCCGGTAGCGCCCGCCGAGCCAGCCGCACGCCCAACTGCCCGCCATGTTGAACAGGCCGATCAGCGCGAGCGCGGTCGCGCCGAGCCCGACCGGCATGTGGCAGAGCAGCAGATAGTTCGGCAAGTGCGTTCCGATGAACGCGAGCTGGAATCCGCAGGTGAAGAAGCCGAGCGTCAGCAGACAATAGCCGCGATGCCGCACCGCATACGACAGCGTGTCCTTCAGCGATACGGCCGCGGTCTCGTGCACGACCGCATGGCTGCCGCGCGTGTTCCGGTCGAGCAGCACGCCGAGCGGCGCGATCGCGATCATGCAGCCGGCAAGCACGAACAGCGCCACCATCGTGCCCGAATGCGACGTGAACCACTGCGCGACCGGCACGAGCGCGACCTGGCCGAGCGAGCCGCCCGCGCTCGCGATGCCCATCGCCATGCTGCGCTTTTCGGGCGGCGCGCCGCGGCCGACCGCGGTCAGCACGACGCCGAAGCTCGTGCAACTGATCCCGATGCCGACGAGCACGCCTATGCCGAGCACGAGCATCGCGCCCGTTGGCACGACCGCGGCGATCGCGAGGCCGAGCGCGAACACGACCGCGCCGATCGCGACGAGCGGCCCGGCACCGTAGCGGTCGGCGGCCGCGCCCGCGAACGGCTGCGCGGCGCCCCAGACGAGGTTGTGCAAGGCGATCGCGAACGCGATCGTCGTCACGGGCAAGCCGTGGTCGAACGAGAATGGCCCGATGAAAAGGCCGAAGGTTTGCCGCACGCCCATCGCCGCGCTCATCACGAGCGCGCCGGCGATCACGGCGATCATCATCGGATTGAAGAAACGTGGGGATCCGTCGCGTCGATGCGTTTCGGGTGCAAACATGTCCGCTCCTGTTATGGCGGCTATCCACGGCGCGAGCGCGACGCGGACAGCGCGATTCGTTTTAGTCGATACGGCGTCGCATCCTCGATCGCACGGCGCCCGCAAGCGTACGCCATCGCGAATGCAATGGCGCGTCGCGCGACAAGCGGCATGTCGCCGGCCCTCGGATGCGCGCGACGATTGCGCTTGGCGCCCGCACCGCACGCGAGCGTCTGAACGATCGAAGACTTTGCAGCGCAACAATCCGGCGCGTGTCGGCGCGCCGCGCTGCGGCCATGGAACCATCGGATGATTCGCATTGGAGTCTATATGAGCGTTTCGCATTTGTGCAGGAATTCCCTCGCCCGCTCGGCGTCATTGCGCATCGTGCAAGCATGGGGTCAGGGCGCGCGCCGCGCACGGCGCGCCGTCCTGCCACAGCAGCGGCGCGACGGGCCCGGCAACCAGCACCGAATCGACCCGGCCGATCACGATCGTATGGCTGCCGTAGCTGAAATCGCCGTCGACGGCGCACCACAGCGTCGCCTGCGCGCCGGCGAGCATCGGCACGCCGTGCGCGTCGCGCCATTCGCCGTGCGCGAAGCGCGCGTCGTGATCGAGCTTGCCGCTGAACGGCGCGATCAGGTCGAGCTGGCGCTCGTGCAGCAGGTTCAGCGAGAACCGGCGCGCGCGCATCAGCGGCGCATGCAGCGTCGCCGCGCGATTGATGCACACGAGGATCGCGGGCGGCTCGGTGGTGAGCGCGCTCACCGCGGTCGCCGCCATGCCGTAGCGGGCGCACGCGTCGCGCGTCGCGACGATCGACACCGTCGACGTCAGCCGGCGCATCGCGGCCTTGAAATGCTGCGCGAGCGCATCCGGCGCGGGCGCGGAAGATGCCGCGCGCATCGGCGCCGATGCGTGTGCATGCGGCGTCGATGCGCGCGGCTCGGCGCGCGATGCGTCGCGCCGTTCGCGCTCGGGCGCCGGCCGCTCGAATGCGGCGTGCGCGTCGCTTGAGGCGCGCGATGCGCGCTCGGTCCAGGGGCTCGCCATTACGTCTCCTCCTTTTGATATCGGGCGGTCGCCGCGAAACGGTCGTCGAACAACGCGAATTCGGATGTGCCGGAGCGCGCGGCGCCGCCGCCGATCAGGAACCAGCCGCCGCCGATGTACAGCGGCCCGGCCGACGCGATGCGCGCGTCGACCGAATAGCCCGCGCGGCCCGCGCCCGCCGCCACGATCGACAGCGCGCGCTTTCCCGCGCCGTGCGCAACACGCGATAACCGCCGCGCCAATCCGGTGTCTGTCGCCATCTGATCGAATCCTCGCTGCGAGGCGTCGCTTGTCGTCGCGATTCAGCGACATCGCGCGCCGGCGGGCGGGCGAACGGCGGGCCGCGCATCCGTGCGCCGATGCGCGCGCCCGTTCGTCGACGACTACCGGCCCCTCGTCGTCCAATTGCCTCTCGTTCGAATCTGCCCGTTTCTGTTTCTCGGCGTCCGGCGCGGTTCGGGCCCGCATCGAACGCACTTCGTCATGCATTCAACCTGAATCGTGAACCGATGGATGCAGCGGCCAACCTGACGGCGCATCCGCGCGACGCACCGCGCGCGTGCGCGGCGTTCGTCCGGCGACGCATCGCGCGTGACGGCCGATGCGTGCGATACAGGCTAACGGAAAACGCCCGCGTAATGACTTAGATCGTTTACGGCATATGGCAAGCATGCTTACGCTCATTTCGAGATATAGCCTTCGGCAAGCAATCCCAGGCGCTTCGCCTTCGTCGCGCTGCTCTTGATGTGCTTGCTGTCCATCTTGCGGTTGATCGCGGTGAAGAGCTGATAGACCGCGCGCTCGTCGAGCCGCAATTCCTCGGCGACGTGGCGCGCGCCGCCGCCGCGCGCGACGAGCCGCAGCGCCAGCACGTCCTGCGCGGCGAGCGACAGCTCCTGCGCGAGCTCGCGACGGCGCCGCACGACGCGCCATTCGAGCATCTCGTTCGCGAGCCCGCGCAGCACGCGCCGGTTGCGCCACAGCGCGTCCTCGCCGTGCGGCGCGGACAGCGGCGTCGCGACGTGCAGCAAGCCGAACGTCGACACGTCGCGGCGATGCGCGGGAAAGAACACGTTGCTGCCGAGCCCCTGCGTCTGCGCGTAGTGGTTCAGCCAGTGATCGGACGGCAATTCGGCAAGCGCCGAGCCGCGCAACGGCTGCGTGTTGTCGCGCGCGTGCGCGACGGCGGGATCGTTCAGATACCAGTGCTGGTGCACGTAGCGCTGCGCCCACGCAGGCGCGCCGCCGATCAGCAGATCGTGCGTCGTGAACTCGCCCGTGTCCTCGTCGACGACGAACCAGTGATAGAAGCACTGCGTCGCACCGCATGACGCGCAGATCCATCGCATCAGCGCGAGCAGCGCGCCGTCGTGCTCGCATTCGACCGCGAATTCCGGCTGCGCGGCGGGTGCGGCAAGTGCGGCGGGTGCGGCGGCCGCGCGCTCCGCTGGGCGGTATGCACCGGATGCGTCGTTCGCGGCATGCGCATGCCGTGCATCATGCACAGCGAGCGTGCCGTGCAGCCCCGCATCGCCTGCTGCGCGATGCACGTCGAGCAACGCGCGGTAGTCGATCCCGAGCTGCGCGGCATAAGGGTCGTGCTCGACGAACGCCGCGACGGCCGCCGGGTCGCGCAGGCCGACGCGCTGCGTCGACACCGGCTCGCCGGGGCTTTTGCAGCGCCGTTCGAGCACGAAGCCGCGCAACGCGTCGCCCTGCACGCCGAGCGAGATGCGCTTGCCGTCGACGATGCCGACGCGCGTGCGCGCGAGGTCGGAAGAGGAAGGTTCGAAAGGAACAGAGGTGGATTGTCGAGCCATGACGCCGATCCATTGGTTGGGGTGGGAAGGCGATGGCGGTTTGGCCCGACAGCCGCAAAGCGCACGACGACCGGGCGGCTCATGGCGACAGGTCAAATTGCGAACGGTGACGTGAACGCGTCGTGCGGAGTCGGGAAAGAAAAGAATTGCTCCTGCATCACGGCCACCGGCGGCCATCGGTGGTGATCAGTCGCGCGGCAGCGACGCTGCCGCCGTCAAGCGGAGTCGAGCAAAGGGAAAAGGAAGGGCACGCCCGCGCGATGCGCGGGCGAATCGGACGCCGGCGTGCCCGGCGGGCCTCGTTATCTGGGCTGGAACCGGTACGCCGGCACGGCGCACCGAATGCGAAAACGCGCGCGACGCGCGCGGCAGAGGCTGCGTTCGCTCAAGCGGCGCGCCGCCGGCGCGAGGCACGATGCCGCGCACCGGCGGCGCGCGCCGGAATGGCGAACGAAACGCGTCGGCCAGCGCAGCCCGCGACGCGCGAACGCGTCCGGCACGTCGCCGTACCGCTTAGTTTTCGTCGTAGTGGATGTTGGAGATCGCCATTCGCCCTCGCTCGCCTCTGTGCCTGATGGCCGGGATCGCGACGCGTCCCGGCGTCGTTGATGTCGGACGCGATCGCGCGGCGCGCGCGATCGCGAATGCGTGCTTCAGATGTGCAACGCGTGGCCGAGCGCGCGAAGTGCGGCTTCCATCACCGCTTCCCCGAGCGTCGGATGTGCATGAATCGTACCACTGACGTCCTCGAGGCGCGCACCCATTTCGAGCGATTGCGAGAACGCGGCCGCGAGCTCGGACACGCCCACGCCGACCGCCTGCCAGCCGACGATCACGTGATCGTCGCGGCGCGCGACGACGCGCACGAAGCCGTCCGCGCCTTCGAGCGTCAGCGCGCGGCCGTTCGCGGCGAACGGAAACGACGCGCTCAGGCATGCGCCGAACGCGCGCTCGGCTTCGTCGGGCGCGAGCCCGGCCGACACGACCTCGGGATCGGTGAAGCAGATCGCCGCAATCGCGGCGGGCATGAAATGGCGCCGCTTGCCGGCAACCAGCTCCGCAACCATCTCGCCTTGCGCCATCGCGCGATGCGCGAGCATCGGCTCGCCCGTCAGATCGCCGATCGCCCACACGTTGCGCATCGACGTGCGGCACATGTCGTCGATCTTCAGCGCGGCGCCCGCGCGGTCGAGCTGCAGCGTCTCGAGCCCCCAGCCCTGCGTGCGCGGACGGCGGCCGACCGTCACGAGCACCTGATCGGCGGCGAGCTCGGTTTGCGCGTGCGCGTCGTCCTGCACGCGCACCGCATCGCCACGCGCGTTCAGTCCGAGCACCTCGTGGCCGAGATGCACGCGCACGCCGAGGCGCTTGAGCGAAGCGGCGACGGGCTTCGTCAGCTCCGCATCGTAGATCGGCAGGATGCGCTCGCGCGCCTCGACGACGGTCACGTCGACGCCGAGCTTGCGGTACGCGATGCCCAGCTCGAGCCCGATGTACCCTGCCCCGACGACGACGAGCCGCTTCGGCAGCCTGCCCGGCGACAATGCCTCGGTCGACGAGATCACGTTGCCGCCGAACGGCATCGCCGGCAGCTCGACGGGCTCGGAGCCCGCGGCGAGCAGCAGATGCTCGCACTGGATACGCACGCGCGCGCCGTCGCCCGTGTCGACGTCGACGTTCTTGCCGTCGACGACGCGCGCGTCGCCGTGCACGACTTCGACGCCGTTCTTCTTCAGCAGCGCGCCGACGCCGCCCGTCAGCTTCTTCACGATGCCGTCCTTCCACGCCACCGTGCGCGCGATGTCGATCGCGGGCGCCTCGGTGCGGATGCCGAGCGGCGAATCGCTGGCGAAACCGCGCACCTTGTCGAATTCGCCCGCTGCGTGAATCAGCGCCTTCGACGGGATGCAGCCGATGTTCAGGCACGTGCCGCCCAGCCTGTCGCGCTCGACGAGGATCGTGCGCACGCCGAGCTGCCCCGCGCGAATCGCGGCGACATAGCCGCCGGGCCCGCCGCCGATCACGAGCAGGGTTGTTGTCCTGGTGTCGCTCATCGGCTCATTCCACGAAAAGAAGGGCGGGTTGCTCGAGCAGCGCGCGCACGGCCTGGATGAACTCGGCCGCATCCATGCCGTCGACCACGCGATGATCGAACGACGAAGACAGGTTCATCAGCTTGCGCGCGACGACGGCGCCGCCGCGGAACATCGGCCGCTCGACGATCCGGTTCACGCCGACGATGCCGACTTCGGGCGAATTGATGACGGGCGTCGACGCGATGCCGCCGAGCGCGCCCAGGCTCGTGATCGTGATCGTCGAGCCCGACAGCTCGTCGCGCTCCGCGCGGCCCGCGCGCACCGCGTCCGCGAGCCGTGCGATCTCGGCCGCGATCGCCCACGGATCGCGCGCCTCCGCATGGCGCACGACAGGCACCGTGAGGCCCGCCTTGCTCTGCGTGGCGATGCCCAGATGCACCGCGCCGTGACGCGTGACGACGCCGGCTTCGTCGTCGTAGCGCGCGTTGATCTGCGGGAAATCGCGCAGCGCGATCACCATCGCACGCGCGAGGAACGGCAGCACCGTCAGGCGGCCGCGCGCATCGCCGTACTTGCGGTTCAGCTCGGCGCGCAGCGCTTCGAGCTCGGTGACGTCGATCTCTTCGACGTAGCTGAAGTGCGGAATCCGGCGCTTCGCGTCCTGCATCCGCTGCGCGATCTTGCGGCGCAGGCCGATCACGGGCACCGCTTCCTCGTCGTGACGCTCGGCGTACACGGCATGGCCGCCGCGCGCGCGCGACTCGGCCGCGCCGCCGCCTTGCAGGAAGGCGTCCAGATCCTCGTGCCGGATACGGCCCGCTTCGCCCGTGCCGTGCACGTAGCGCAGCTCGACGCCGAGATCCCACGCGCGCTTGCGCACCGCAGGCGACGCGAGCGGACGCTCGCCCGGCCGGCGTGCGGGCGGCGGCGGCGAGGCGCTCTCGCGCGCGGCGGATTGCGCGGCGGCGGGCGATGCCGCGTGCGCGGCGCTCCGCGCTTCGCGGTCGTCGCCGGCATCGCGCTCGCTTCGCGCGGCTGCCGCGCCCGCATGCGCATGCGCCGCGTCGGCAATGCGCTCCCGCGCCGCGGCCGAGCCGCGCGCGTCGCCGTTCGCCGCCGTGCCATCGGGCTCGCCCTTGTGATTGCCGTCGCCTTCGACTTCGAGCCGCACGAGCTCGCTGCCGACCGGCAGCACGTCGCCTTCCTTGCCGCCCAGCGCGACGACGACGCCCGCGACGGGCGACGGAATCTCGACCGACGCCTTGTCGGTCATCACGTCGGCGATCGCCTGGTCTTCCTTCACGTGATCGCCGATCTTCACGTGCCACAGCCCGAGCTCGACCTCCGCGATCCCTTCGCCGATATCCGGCATCTTGATGACGTGGATGCCCATGTCAATTCTCCATCGCGCGCCGCAGCGCGTCGCCGACCCGGTTCGGGCCCGGGAAATACGCCCATTCCTGCGCATGCGGATACGGCGTGTCCCAGCCGGTCACGCGCTCGACGGGCGCTTCGAGCCAATGGAAGCAGTGCTCCTGCACGAGCGAGATGAGTTCCGCGCCGAAGCCGCAGGTGCGCGTCGCCTCGTGCACGACGACGCAGCGCCCCGTCTTGCGCACCGATTCGACGATCGTGTCGAGATCGAGCGGCCACAGGCTGCGCAGGTCGATCACCTCGGCGTCGATGCCGGTTTCCGCGGCGGCCACGAGCGACACGTGAACGGTCGTCCCGTAGGTGAGCACCGTCACGTCGCCGCCGGCGCGCACGATCGCCGCCGAATCGAGCGGCACCGTGTAGTAGCCGTCGGGCACGAGGCTCGCCGGATGCTTGCTCCACGGCGTCACCGGCCGATCGTGGTGGCCGTCGAACGGGCCGTTGTAGAGCCGCTTCGGCTCGAGGAAGATCACCGGATCGTCGTTCTCGATCGCCGAGATCAGCAGCCCCTTCGCGTCGTATGGATTCGACGGCATCACGGTGCGCAGCCCGCACACCTGCGTGAACATCGCCTCGGGGCTCTGGCTGTGCGTCTGGCCGCCGTAGATGCCGCCGCCGCACGGCATGCGGATCGTCAGCGGCGCGATGAACTCGGCCGCCGACCGGTAGCGCAGCCGCGCCGCCTCCGACACGATCTGGTCGGACGCCGGATAGAAGTAGTCGGCGAACTGGATCTCGCAGACGGGGCGCAGCCCGTACGCGCCCATCCCGACCGCCGCGCCGACGATGCCGCCTTCGTTGATCGGCGCATCGAACACGCGCGACTTGCCGTACTTGTTCTGCAGTCCTTCGGTGCAGCGGAACACGCCGCCGAAATAGCCGACGTCCTGCCCGAACACCACCACGTTGCCGTCGCGCTCGAGCATCACGTCCATCGCCGAGCGCAAAGCCTGGATCATGGTCATCGGCGAAGCCGCCGGACCGTCTTTGCCTGCTGTCGTCATCGCTGTCAAACCCCGAGCTGTTGGCGCTGCCGGCGCAAGTGCGCGGGCATCTCCTTGTAGACGTCCTCGAAAATGCTCGCGACGTTCGGCACGTGCTCGTCGGCCAGCGTGCCGTAGCGCTCCGCTTCCTTCTGCGCGGCGAGCACCTCGGCCTCGAACGCGGCCTTCGTGTCCTCGTGCTCCTGCTCGGACCACACGCCGAGGCCGACCATGTGGCGCTTCAGGCGCTCGAGCGGATCGCCGAGCGGGAAGTGCGTCCAGTCGTCGCCGGGGCGGTACTTGGTCGGATCGTCGGACGTCGAGTGCGGGCCCGCGCGATACGTGACCCATTCGATCAGCGTCGGCCCGAGGTTGCGGCGCGCGCGTTCGGCCGCCCAGCGGGACGCGGCGTAGACCGCGAGGAAGTCGTTGCCGTCGACGCGCAGCGATGCGATCCCGCAGCCGACGCCGCGCCCGGCGAACGTCGCGCCCTCGCCGCCCGCGATCGCCTGGAACGTCGAGATCGCCCACTGGTTGTTGACGACGTTCAGGATCACGGGCGCGCGGTACACGTGTGCGAACGTGAGCGCGGTATGGAAATCGGCTTCGGCCGTCGCGCCGTCGCCGATCCACGCGGAAGCGATGCGCGTGTCGCCCTTGATCGCCGAGGCCATCGCCCAGCCGACCGCCTGGATGAACTGCGTCGCGAGATTGCCCGAGATCGAGAAGAAGCCCGCGTCGCGCGACGAGTACATCACCGGCAACTGGCGGCCCTTCAGCGGATCGCGCGCGTTCGACATCAACTGGCACATCATGTCGACGAGCGAATAGTCGCGCACCATCAGGATCCCTTGCTGCCGATACGTCGGAAAGCACATGTCGCCGCGCTCGAGCGCGAGCGTGTGCGCGACTGCGATCGCTTCCTCGCCGAGGCACTGCATGTAGAACGAGATCTTCTTCTGGCGCTGCGCGATCTGCATGCGCGCGTCGAAGATGCGCGTCTTCAGCATCGCGCGGATGCCTTTGCGCAAGATGTCGGGATCGATGTCGGGCGCCCAGGGCCCGACGGCTCGTCCGTGCTCGTCGAGCACGCGCACGAGGCCATAGGCCAGGTCGCTCGTGTCGGCGGGCGCGACGTCGATAGGGGGTTTGCGCACCTTGCCGGCTGGCGACAGGCGCAGGTAAGTAAAATCGGTCTTGCATCCCGGACGCCCGGTAGGCTCCGGCACATGCAATCGCAATGGCCCGTACTGGCTCATTCAATTGTCTCCACGTTTGATTTTGTCGCACGCTTCGCCGCAGAGCGTAACAAAGTTATCGCGCATGGTGAAAGCTTCTTCGGCCCCGGAGTCGCCCCGATTTTCAAACGGACGCCGGAATGCTATGAGGTCGTTTGGCACGCTCGTTCGCGTGGCGTCGGTCGCGCGTGGCGGATGCTGCGGGCGCGATATCGCGCGGCATGTTGCCGTGCATGCGGCACGCGTGTTCGTCGAGTTCGTTTTTGTGCGATGCGCAAGCGCCGCGGCGCGAGCGCGCGCGCGAACCCGCCCGGCATTCGCGCGTCGCACGAGCGGCGCGCGCCGTGCGCGATGCCCCCACTCTCGTCACGAGTTATGCGCTTGCGTCCGCCCGCCGACGCGGGGAAAACGGCGGCGCATCGCGATTCGAATATCGCTTATCACCACAATCAATTTCCGCGGTTTCGCGTTTCGTCCTAGACTCTCCAGAACGTTACATCGATTGATGTAATTATTGGCTGGGCGGCGCGCATTCCGTCTCGACCGTTCGCGCGAAGTCCGCTTCATTCACGACATGGAGACCGCCCGCGCGCGACATCATCTGGATTCCGAATCGTCACGACTTCGTCGCCTGCGGCGCGCCACCGACTGCTTTCGCTCATGAACTCGATCCTTGCCCCGGACAACGCGCCGCCCGCCTGCGCGACGCGCACGAACCCGCTGATGTCGGCGCTCGCGCGCATCGTCGTCACCGCGCTGCTGCCGAGAATCGACCGCGCGGCCGATGCGTCGACGCGTCCGTTCGTCACGCCGGACATGCTCGTGCCGCACGTGCGCGACAAGCGCTACGGGCTCACGCATTACGGCATCTTCTTTCCCGAGTTGCCGGAACCGCACCGGTACTGCAACGTGATGACGCTGCTCGGCGCGACGGGCAGCGTCGCGTTCGACAATGACTACCTGACCGACGGCGATCCGCGCGACGTCGCGACGGTGCTGTCGTCGACGGCCGCCGACGGCGCGCATCACTATCGCGCGTATTCGATCGCGCGCGAATGCGCGGTACGGCGCGCGGACATGGTCGTCGCGTTCGGCGGCGACCTGACGATCGCGGGCGCGTACCCGCGCTACACGGTGAAGGCCGACTACGCGCACTTCGGCCTCGACGTCGCGATCGACTGCACCGACATCGTCTCGTGGTTCGTCCGCAACGTCGCATACGACCACCTGAGCCTGCTCGCGACGTGCTCGGGCACGATCCGCCACGGCGGCCGCACGATGCCGGTCGACACGCTGTGCACGTTCGAATACGCACGGATGACGACGCCGCAAGCGTGGTTCGCGAAGCCGCTCGGCGAGCGCTGGAAGCTGCCGCTCGATTTCTTCACGTACCAGATCGTGAACCTCGGCGAAGGCGTCCAGTTGCTGCTGACCGAAGTCCGCGTGCTCGGCGAAAAGGCGTTCAAGGGCATCCATCTGCGCGCGCTCGACGGCGCGGCCGAGATCCACGAGCGCGGCGTCGCGTTCGTCGTCGACGAATACGGGCCGGAGCTCGCGAACGCGCCGGACGGCCGGCGCATGCGGCTGCCACAACGGCTGTCGTGGACCGCGCGCGACGGCGCGGGCCGGCCGTGGCTCGAACTGCGCGGCACGATCGACAGCCCCTGGCGCTTCGGCCATGGGCGCGGGTATGTCGCGAGCTATCGCTTCGACGGCTTCGCCAAAGGCCGCGCATACAGCGGCCGCGGCTACATCGAGTACGTCGATTGCGAGGTGCCGCGGCGCTGACGGTTCGCTTCATTGTTGCTTGCCGTCGCTTCCCGTCGTCTCCGTCGCGCGTCGCGCGACGCTCGTCCGCAACTCGGCCCCGCATCCGCGCGGCGATGCACGGCGATCGTCCCGATTGACGATTACATTGATCGCTGTCATTGTCATTGCGTGTGCGACGAGGCCGGCTGCCGTGGCGCACCGCAGCATCGGCCGGCGCGCAGCCGGGCGATGCCCTGCTCGATTGCGCACCGGCCGCCCTCCACCCTCGAAACGCGAGCTTCATATGAAACAGCAACGCATAGAAATCGCCGAAGAGTTCGACGCCCCGGTTCAGCAGGTCTTCCGCTTCTTCAGCGAGCACGAGAATCTCAAGTCGATCTTCTCGCCCGCGAAAATCCGCCGGATCAGCGACGGCGAGCCCGCGCGCAACGGCGTCGGCTCGGCGCGCGAGATGCGCGTGCCGGGTGCGCCGCCGTTCGTCGAGACGGTGACCGCTTATCAGGAAAACGAACGGATCGAATACCGGATCACGCGCGGCAGCCCGCTGCGCGACCATCTCGGCGTGATGCGCTTCGTTCCGATCGACGAGCGCCGCACGTATTTTCATTACGTGATCACGTTCGAGGGCAAGGTGCCGTTCGTCGCGCCGCTCGTCCGGCACGTGCTCGAGGGCAGCATTCGCCGCGGGCTCGGGAAAGTGGCGACGCGGCGGCTCTGGGCGTGAGCGCGCGGAAAGCGGCGACAGGCGCGCCGTGAAGCGCGAAGCATGCGTTCGATACGCATGCTTCGCGGGGCGCGGCTTCGAGCCGCCGCTTCAGCAGCGTCAGCGAATGCGCGGACTCGCGTTCGACGCGCCTGCGCATCACGAGCGCGTTCGCGAGCCGCAGCAGCGGGCTCGGCGAATGGTAGTGCAGCGTGCGGACGAAACGCGTTCCATGCGCGCCGCAGCGACACTCGTAGGTCGGCAGGATGCTCAGGCTGCCGGCCGCGTTCGCGGCGCGCGCCTGCCACGGCGCGCCGCGGGCTCGTTGCGCACGACGTCCCGGCGCAGATGGTCGACGCGCCCCGCGCGCGGCATGCAACCCTTCCGGAGCGCCACCGAATGATCCAGAATCTGCGACAGCTCGACCTGAACCTGCTGCTCGTGTTCGACGCGCTGATGCAGGAGCAGAACCTGTCGCGCGCCGCGGTGCGCCTGCACATGAGCCAGCCGGCCGTCAGCAATGCGCTGACGCGGCTGCGCCAGCAGCTCGGCGAGTCGCTCTTCACGCGCACCGCGCGCGGCATGACGCCCACCGCACAGGCGCGCGCGCTGTACGAGCCGGTGCGTCAGGCGCTGTATCTGCTGCAGATCGGGCTTGGCCCGCAAGCCGATTTCGAGCCCGACACGCATCATCTGTTCAAGCTGTCGATGAACGATTACGGGCAAACGGTGCTGCTGCCCGATCTGCTCGCGCACATCAAGTCGCGCGCGCCGAACGTGATGCTCTCGGTGCAGAGCGACGACGCCGGCTCGATTCCCGCGCAACTGACGACGGGCACGCTCGATCTCGCGATCGACTATCTGCATTTCGACAATCCCGAGCTCTGCTACGAGCCGCTGCACGAGGAGCATCTCGTCGTGATCGGGCGCGCCGGCCATCCGGCGTTCGCCGGCGGGCTCGCGCTGCGCGGTTACGAGGAAAGCGGGCACGTGTCGATCCAGCCGCGCGACAGGCGCGGCTCGCCGCTCGAGATCGTGCTCGGCTCCGCGCGCGTGCGGCGCGTCGTGCATCTGCAGGTGCCGCACTATCTGACGATTCCCGCGCTCGTCGCGAAATCGGACCTGCTCGGCACGATCCCGCGCCGGCTCGCCGAACGGTTCGCCGATGTCCATGCGTTGCAGATCGCGCCGCTGCCAATCGACATCGCGCCGATCCAGGTGAGCCTCATCTGGCATCGGCAGCAGGACGCTCAGCCCGGCCTGCGCTGGCTGCGCGAGCAGATAGTCGTCACGCATCGCGCGATCGTCGAGTGCGCCGAGCACGCGCCGGCGTGACGCGCGTTCGCGATGAATCAGAAACCGCGCAAGCATCGCGGCCGTGCATCGCGCAGGCGCTGAGAGCTCCGCCGGCCGCTGTTTGAATCGCCGCGCAAACGAGCGGGAAATCAACGCGCTATCGCGCGCACCGCGTTTCGAATCGATGCTCGGCGCAAGGCGCTCGACACCGTGGGGTTCGCGCGGGAATACGCGGATCGGATCGGTGTGCGCGCGTCGTGCGCCGCATCGCGCGACAGCAGGAAAACAGGGAGACGAACCCGCTCGCGCACCGTCGCGCACGCCGGCCGGTTCGAACCATCAAAAAGGTGAACCGAATGAAGCAGCAGTCCTGCGATTACGACTATGTCGTGATCGGCTCCGGCTTTGGCGGCAGCGTATCGGCGCCGAGAAGAGCTTTTATCCGACCGAGGTCGGCGTGCTCTTCGGCGACGACGCCGACGCGCCCGGCACGCGCCATGCCGATCCGTACTTCGGCGGCGCGGGCCCCGAGCGCACGTCGTGCGTCGGCTGCGGCGGCTGCATGGTCGGCTGCCGCCACGTCTGGCCGTTCTCGAAGCAGCTCGCGACGTCCGGCGCGAAGATCCCCGCGTACATTCCGGCCGCGAACGACTTCGCGCGGAAGGCGGCGCGCGCGCTCGGCGGCGCGGAGATGGCGCGCGACGGCGTGTGCGACGGCCGCAGCCGCGTGTTCGGCTACCGGAACATGTACGTCTGCGACGGCTCGGTGCTCGGCGCGAATCTCGGGGTCAACCCGAGTCTCACGATCACCGCGCTCGCCGAGCATGCGATGAGCCACGTGCCCGCGGCGGGCGAGCAGCAGTGGGACAGCGCCGGGGAGGAACGCGCCGCGGCGTGAGCGAGGGCACGTGCGGGGCGACGCGAGCGCCTCGCGCGCGTCACACGTCACACGTCACACGTCACACGTCAAACGTCAAACGTCACGCGCCGCGATGCGCGCGCCGGCGCTGCGCGCGGCCGTTCGCGAGCGCGGCGAGCGCCGCGTCGTAGCCCTGCTTCTGCAATTGCGCGATCGCGTCCGACGAAAAATCGTAATCCTCGATGAACGACAGCCGCCCGTCCCGGTTCAGCGTGATCCGCTCGATGTCGATCGCCGCGCGATTGCCCATCAGCCGGATGTAGAGCGGCTGCTGACGGATCTCGTTCGCGGCCGGCGCGTCGACGTGCGCGAGGATGCCGTCGACGAGATCGCGAAAATCGCTCGCGTATTCCTCGAAGCGCAGATCGTTGCGAACGCGGTCCATGTACGCGATTTCCTCGCGGCGCAGCATCACTTCGACGAGGTTCGTCGGCAGCGTCTTCGTGCCCGAGAACAGATCGACGATGAACACGCGTCCGCCGATCTGCCCGCACCGCGCGATCACGAGATCGAGCGGCGAGTTGCTGACGACGCCGCCGTCCCAGTATGGCCGGCCGTCGACGACGGTCCACGGCATTCCCGGCGGCAGGCTGCCGCTCGCGAGCAGATGCGTGGGGCTCAGGCGATCGACGTAGCTGTCGAAGATGCGCGGCTCGCCCGTCTCCACGTCGACTGCGGCGATCAAGAGGCGCGTCGGGCTCATGCCGAGCGAATCGAAATCGACGTAGCGCTCGATCAGCTTCTCGATCGACGACGCGTCGAAGAAGCTCGTCCATTTCGCGCGAAGCCGATCGGCGTCGAAGCCGAGCCGCGACCATTGCGGCTTCAGGAAATTCGGCACGCCGAACGACAGCACATACGTCGACAGCCACGCCTGATGCCACTGCGAGCCGTGCGGCAGCGGCAGCGCGATCGACATGTCGCGCCAGAACGCTTCGAGCGCCTTCGACGCGCCCGTCGGGTGGCTCGCGACGATCGCGCCGTTGAACGCGCCGATCGACACCGCGGAGATCACGTCGGGCCGCACGCCGTGCTGCTCGAGCGCCTTGATCGCACCGCACTCGAACGCGCCGAGCGCGCCGCCGCCCTGCAGGATCAGGATCGTCTGCACGGGCAGCCTGTCGAGCGCAAAGTTCGGATCGCTCAGTTTCGACTTCTGCGCGGCGACGTTCACGTGCAGCCGGATCGCATCGTTCAGCGCGGCGATCTCGCCGGCCGGCCGGTCGATCGTGAACGCGGCGCGCAGCACGTCGTCGGCGAGATAGAGCAGCGTGTACGAGGAATCCTCGAACGAGCCGCGCTCGATCGTCTCGGTTGCGCCGGCCGGATAGCCGAGCAGGTTGTACGACAGCCCGAACACGCTGCCGTAGAAAATCGACACGTCGCGATACGGCAGCCGGCGCCCGAGCATGTTGCGCGCGGCGATCCTGCCCTGCCGCACCGCGTTGTCCCAGTGCTCGATCCGCCGCCGCACGCCGAAAATCGGATCGCCGAAGTGCGCGACGTCGCCCGCCGCGAACACGTCCGGATCGGCCGTCTGCAGGAACGCGTCGACTTCGACCCCATCACCGAGCACGAGGCCGCTGCCGTCAAGCCAGCCGCAGTTCGGCGTGACGCCGACCGCCGCGACGAACAGATCGCACGGCCGCGTGCCGCCGTCGCTCGTCTCGACCGCCTCGACGCGCGCGTCGCCGAGCACGCGGCGCACCTCGCGGCTCGTCAGCACCTCGATGCCGCGGGCCTTGCAGAGCGCGTCGAAATGGCTCGCGAGCGCCGGCGCGCGCAGTGTCGGCATCACATCGGGCGCATGCTCGACGAGCGTCACCTGCAGGCCGAGCGCCTGCAGCGTCGCGGCGATCTCGACGCCGAGAAAACCGCCGCCCAGCACCGTCGCGCGGCGCGCGTGCGCGCTCGCGTCCTTCAGCGCCTGCGCCTGCGCGACCGTGTGCAGCACGTGCACGCCGTCGAGCCCGATGCCGGGCAGCTCGGGCACCTTCGCGCTCGCGCCCGTCGCGATCAGCAGCTTGTGGTAACGGTATGCGACGCCGTTCGACGCGCGCACGATCCGCTTCGCGCGATCGAGGTGCTCGGCGCGCGCGTCGAGCACGATGTCGATGCGCTGCGATGCGTAGAACGCCGCGTCATGCAGCGTGATGCTCGCGGGCTGCGCGGCGCCCATCAGGAATTCCTGGCTGAGCGGCGGGCGCTGATACGGCAGCACGGGCTCGCCGCAGAGGATCGCGATGCTCGCCGACGCGTCCTCGCCGCGCAGCGTCCGCGCGGCGCTGACGCTCGCGATGCCGCCGCCGATGAGCAGATAGTCGAATTCACGCATCGGCGCCTCCCGTCGCCACGCCGCGCGCGGCGAACGCGGCGAACGCGGCGGGCTCGGCGCGCGTAGCGCGCGTGGTGTACGAACGACCGGCGCCGCTCACAGCGACGGCCTCGGCTGCGTCGCGAACCGCCGCTCGTGCGCGCGCTGGCACGATGCGCAGCGCAACGCGGTCGGGCGCGCGAGCAGGCGCTCGTAGGCGATCGGCTGCCCGCAATCCGCGCAGAAGCCGTAGTCGCGCCGCGCGATCCGTTGCAGCGCCGCATCGACGTCGCGCAGCTCGGCGAGCTTCATGCCGATCAGCGCATGGCCGACGTCGACGAACAGATCCGCGTTCGCCTCGTCGCCTTCGTCGGGCGCGGGGCCCGCGAGGTTCGCATACGGCTCGTTGGCGCGCTGCCGCTCGCCTGCGCGCACGTCCGCCTGGAGCGCCTGCCTGCACGCGCGCAGCAGGGCGCCCAGAACCTGGAGTTGATGTTCGTCGAACGCTGCCATCGGGTCCTCCGCGTTTCGCGTTGCCGCATCGGGCCGTCGCGCGGTGCGCGGCGACGGCGGGGCGATGCGTGCCGTGTTGCCTGCCGGGTTTGCCTTGAAGCTGCGATTTCCGCTTCGCCGCGCGGCGCTCCGCGTGCGGGCGCGTGTCCGGGCGACCGGCGGCGATCCGTTTCCGTTTCTGCTTCTGCTTCTGCTTCCGTTTCCGCGCGCCGCCCTCCGTGCGAAGCGCGTTCACGCCACGATGCCACCGCGATCGCGCCGCTGCAACGCCCTGCGTCGAACGATCGCGCGCCGGCGACCGCCGCCGTCATCGCGCCCCGCCGCCACATCGCGCCCCGCCGCCGGAACGCTCGGCTGCCGGGGCGCCCGGCCGCGATCTGCTTGACTATCGTCAATGACCCGCCGCACCCGGCTTTTAATCTGGCGATGCGGCGTTCGCCGGCCTATGCTGTCCCAATCCGATGCGCGTCGGACGCGCAGCGCCGCGGCAGGCGAATGCGCGCGCGCCCGCCGTCTCCGGCACGCTTTGCGAAGGCGGCCGCTTCGGTGCCGGAAGCGCCCCAGCCGCTTGCCGCTCCGCGCCCGCGCGCGCCGCGACGGCCGCGGCAGTGTGTCCCCGTACCGCCAGCAAGGAGGTCCGATGCTGTACGCGTGGCTCGAAGCGCAACGTGAATTCTTCCGCGCATGCCAGCCGTGGGCGGGCGCCGCGCAGCACGCGAGCGCGAGCGCGAGCGCGCGCCCGGCCGGCTGGCCGACATGGGGCCCGATGGCGCGCGCGGCCGATGCGGTCCCCGCGCCGCCGCCGTTCGCGATCGCATCGGTCGCGATCGACGGCGCGGCCGTCCCGGTCGACGAATGCATCGTCGACGACACGCCGTTCTGCGCGCTGCGCAAGTTCTCCCGCCGGCTCGACGGCGGCGCGGCCGCGCGCTCCGCGGTCTTTCTGTGCACGCCGCTCGCCGGCCACCATGCGGTGATGCTGCGCGAGACCGTCGAGACGATGCTCGCGACGCGTGACGTCTACGTGACCGACTGGCGCAACGCTCGCGACGTCCCGCCCGACGCGGGCGCGTTCGGCCTCGACGACTACGTGTGCACGCTCGAGCACTTCATCGCCGGCGCGGACGGAGACAGGCTGCACCTGATGGCGGTCTGCCAGGCGACGGTGCCCGCGCTCGCGGCCGCCGCGCTGCTTGCGGCGCGCGGCGTCCACGTCGCGAGCGTCGCGCTGCTCGGCGGCCCGATCGACACGCGCTCGCACCCGACGCTCGTCGACCGCTTCGCGCTCGAACACGACCTCGACTGGTTCCGCCGCGCGGCGATCGACGTCGTGCCGCCGCCGTATGCGGGCGCGGGGCGGCGCGTCTATCCGGGCTTCATCCAGCACGCGGCGATCGTCGTGGCGCATCCGCAGCGGCGCGTGTCGCTCGAAAGCCGCTACTGGGCCGCGTGGATGACGGGCGATCTCGCGTCCGCCGCGCGCTGCCTGCGCGAGATGAACGAATATGGCGCGGTGCTCGACATGACCGAGCGCTATTTCCTCGACACGATCCGCGTGATCTTTCACGAGCGGCTGCTCGCGCAAGGCCGCTGGTCGATCGGCTGCCGCCGCGTCGCGCCGGAGCAGCTCACGCGCACTGCGCTCTGCACGATCGAAGGCGGCCGCGACGACATCGCCGGCACCGGCCAGACGCACGCCGCGCATGAGCTGTGCAACGCGGTGCCCGACGCCGCGCGCGAGCGGATCACCGAGCCGGACTGCGATCACTACGACCTCTTTCTCGGCCCACACTGGCGGCGCTCGATCCATCCGGCGCTCGACGCGTTCTGGGCGCGCGCGGAAGCGGCGCGGCGCGCGGCCAGCGAGCCGCCGCGCGGCGCGCAGAGCGTCGAGCCCGAGCACCGAATCACGCATTGAGCCGCGCGGCGAACCACCGCGCGCGGCGCGCGCGCACGCCGCTTGCGGACGATCAACAAACGCACGCGCGTCGGTCGCCACGCCGATTCGTTCGTCCGCATGATCGGCATCATGGACGACCAACCGATCTGCGACGCCGTATTCGCCGACCGCTACGCGCTGCCGGGCGAGAACTCGCGCGCCCAGGCGTGCGCGCGGGTCGCTCGCGCGCTCGCGCTCGCGGAGCCGGCGGCGACGCGCTCGAGCGCCGCGCGGCGCTTCTACCGGAACCTGCTGAACGGCGCGCTCGGCGCGGGCCGCATCATGGCGCGCGCGGGCGCCGCGCCGGACCAGACGATGGCGAGCTGCTTCGTGCATCCGATCCGCGCGCCCGCCGCGCTCACGCGCTTTCAACCGAACCTAGACGAGGCGCTCGACGAAGCGCGCCTCGCGCTCGCGATGGGCGCCGACCTCGGCTACGACTTCTCGGACATCCCGCCCGCTGGCGCGCGGCCCGACGCGGACCAGCCGACGTCGCCCGGCGTGCGCGCGGCGCTCGACCGGTTCGATCGCATCGGCGCGCAGGCGGGCGAGCGCGACGGCCGCCACCGCGCGCAGCTCGCGGTGCTGCGCTGCGACCATCCGGATCTGTCCGCATTCGCCACAGCGAAGTGCGGTCGCGAGCGCGGACATGCGCACCGGACGACGCTCGAGCTCGCGGTGGCCGTCACCGACGCGTTCATGCAGGCGGTCGAGCAGGATCTGCCGTGGACGCTGCGGCACCCCGCGCCGCCGCGCGACGCGGCGAGCGGCGCGCTGCCCGCCGCGGACGGCGCATGGACGTATGCGAGCGTGCCCGCGCGCAATTTGTGGCGCGAGATCGTAGCGGCCGCGCGCGACGGCGCGGGGCCCGGCCTCGTGTTCGTCGACGCGATCGACGCCGCCGATCCGCTGCGCGGCCGCGAGCGAATCGACGCGACGAGCCCGTGCGGCGCGCAACCGCTGCCGCCGTACGGCAGCGCGATGCTGGGCGCGGTCGACCTGTCGCGCTTCGTGCGCAATCCGTTCGGCGCCGGCGGCGAGCCGCGCTTCGATTTCGCCGCGTTCGACGCGGCCGTGCGCGTCGAGGTGCGCCTGCTCGACAACGCGCTCGACATCGCACGCTGGCCGCTCGCCGCGCACGCGCGCGAGTCGTACCAGAAGCGGCGGATCGGCGTCGGCGTGACGGGGCTCGCGGACATGCTCGCGATGATGCGGCTGCGCTACGATTCGCCGGCCGCGCGCGAGATGGCGCGCTACATCGCGTCCGACCTGCGCAATCTCGCGTATTCGGCATCGGCCGAACTCGCCGCCGAGCGCGGCGCGTATCCGCTGTGCGACCGCCATGCGCATCTCGACGCGCTGCGCGCGGGGCCGCCGCTGCCGCATGCGGTCTGCCACGCGATCGAGCGCGACGGGCTGCGCAACAGCCATCTGACGTCGTTCGCGCCCGCCGTCGGCGTGAGCCTCGCGTTCGGCGACAACTGCTCGCCCGGCATCGAGCCGGCGCGCGCGTGGATCGAGCACCGGACGGTGCGCGCAGGCGCGGCCGGCGCGCCGGGGATGCGCGCGGAGAACCACGCGCACCGGCTGTTCCGGTCGCTGCGCGGCGAGCGCGTCGCGCTGCCGGAGTATTTCGCGACCGAAGCGGACATCGCGCCGGGCGACCGCCTCGCGATGCGCGCGGCGCTGCAGCCATGCGTCGACGCGGGGATCGGGAATACGCTGACCTTGGCGAGCCATTACTCGCTCGAGGAGGTCAACGCATTGCTGTTCGCCGCGTGGCGCGCGAAACTGAAGAGCGTCGCGATACGGCGAACGGATCTCGCGCGCGACGCGCAATCGGGCGACGGCGACCGCGCTTAGAGTCTGTTCACGCTGATGACGACCTGGCGCAGCGCTCGGCGCGCGCGGGCGCTTGACCCACGTCAAGCCGACGCCCGGCGCAATCGGGTCGAATGACGACGGGCGCGATCGCGGCGCGGCGGTCTCCACACTGCGGCAGCCGCGCGGCAGGCAGCGCCTCATCCCGCGCGACCACGATCCCCGGAGGTGACGAGATGCGCCGTTCGCGCCAGCCGAAGCCCGCGAAATCCGCCGACTTGCCGAGCCGCGCACGCGGCGCCGCGCGCACGACCGCCATCCGCGGCAACGGCCCGCGGCGGCGCGCCGTGCGCGAACGCGCGGCGCGCCGCCTGTCGCGCGAAATCGACGCGACGCTGCGCCGGGCGTCGACGTATCCGCATCCGGCCGGCCGCATCGTGCGCATCGAAACGCACATCTCCGTCGTCTATCTCGTCGGACGCTTCGCATACAAGCGCCTGAAGCCGTTCGACTTCGGCTTCGCGAACTTCGGCGACCTCGCCGCGCGCCGCCGCGCGTGCGAAGCGGAGCTCACGCTGAACCGCCCGCTCGCCGCGCCAATCTATCTCGCGACCGGCCCGGTCGTGCGTCGCACGCGCGGCCTGCGCCTGTTCGGCGCGGGCGCCGCCGTCGATCACGTCGTCCGGATGCGCCGCTTCGACGAGCGGATGCTGTTCTCCCGGCTGCTCGCGCGCGGCGCGCTCGGCGCGGCGGACATCGACGCCGCCGCGACGCGCCTCGCCGCGTACCATCTGCACGCGCCGCGCGACGTCCCGCGGCGCGCGTACGGCAGCGCGCACGAGCTGCGCAAGCAGATCGACGACGTGTTCGCGCCGCTCGAACGCGCGCTCGGCGCGGCGTTGCCGGCGGCGCTGCGCGCGTGGTGCGGGCGGCGCTGCGACGAACTCGCCGTGCATCTCGACGCACGGCGAGCCGACGGCTACGTCCGCGCGTGCCACGGCGACCTGCATCTGAACAACGTCGTGAAGCGCGGCCGGCACGCGCTGATGTTCGACTGCATCGATTTCGACGACGCGCTGCGCTGGATCGACGTGATCAACGATCTGTCTTTTCTGCTGATGGATCTGCGCGCGCACGATCGCGCCGATCTCGCGCACCGGCTGCTGAACCGCTGGCTCGACGAGACGGGCGATTTCGCGGGTCTCGCCGCGCTGCCGCTGTACGTCGCGTATCGCGCGCTCGTGCGGGCGCTCGTCGCGACGATGCGCGCGGGCGGCGGCGGCGCGGCGCGCGCCGAGCTCGCGCGCCAATACGTCGACGTCGCCGCGCACGCGGCCCGCGCGCGCCGCCCATGCCTGCTGCTGTGCCACGGCTATTCGGGTTCGGGCAAATCGGTCGCGAGCCGCGCGCTCGCCGACGTGTCCGGCGCGATCCGGCTATCGAGCGACAGCGAGCGCAAGCGCGCGCGGCCGTTCGCGGCGGTCGACGCGCGGCCGCTTCCCGCGGCCGCGTACACGCCGCAGCAGATCGACGCGCAATACGCGCGCCTGCGCGCGCTCGCGCGCGACGTGCTGCGCGCCGGCTACACGGCGCTCGTCGATGCGACGTTTCTCTCGCATGCGCGCCGCGCGCGTTTCGTCGCGCTCGCGCGCGAAACCGGCGTACCCGTGTTCATTCTCGATTTCCATGCGAGCCGCGCATGCCTCGAACGACGCGTCGATGCGCGCGCCGCCGCGCAGAACGATCGCTCGGACGCGGGCGCGGCCGTGCTTGCGGCGCAACTCGCGACCGCCGATCCGCTCGACGCCGGCGAACGCGCGCGCGCGATCGGCTTCGATACCGACGTGCCGCTCGCGACGATCCGGTCGGCCGGATATTGGCGGGCGGTGCTCGACGTGCTCGACGCCGCGAGTGCGGACGCACCCGCAACGGGCTGACGCCGCAGCGCGCCGCGCCCGCGCGAACACATCGCGCCGCCGCCGCGCATCGCGTGCCCATCTGCCCGCACTGCAACGACGAAGAGCGCTCCGCCCCGAACCGAATACCCGCTCGCCCCCCGCCCATTCGCCGTTGATCTGGGTCAAGCCCCGCGCGACAGCCGCTCCATAGACTGAAATCGACGCTGCGCAGCCCGCATCGCCCCCGAATCCCGGCGCGTCGTCCCCGCCCGCACGCGAACGCGCCTCCCGACAGGAGACCCGCAACATGGAAACATCCCCGCTCCAGACGACGCCGCACGAAGCCATCCCGCCATTCGATCCGTCGGCGAGCGTCGAGGACAAGCTGCGCCTCGCGATCCACTACGCGACACTCGCGCCGTCGAGCCACAACACGCAGCCGTGGCGCTTCATTCTCGGCGACGCGTCGGTGATGCTGTGCGCGGACCGGCTGCGCGCGCTGTCCGTCGTCGATCCGTACGATCGCGAGCTCCTCATCAGTTGCGGCGCGGCGCTCCTCAACCTGCGCGTCGCGCTGAGCCGCTTCGGTTTCGCGTACACGATCGACATGTTCCCGTCGACGTCGGACCCCGACGTGATCGCGCTCGTGCGGCTCGATCCGCACGGCTACCACGACGAGAGCCTCGTGCCGCTGTTCGATGCGATCGTCGAGCGCGTGACGACCCGCATGCCCTACGCGAACGAAGCGGTGCCGTGCGAAGTCCAGCGCGCGCTCGTCGCCGCCGGCGCGGCCGAGGGCGCGGAGATCGCCTGCGTCGACGCGCCCGACGCGCGCAACGAGATCGCCGAGCTGATCGCCGACGCCGACCGCCTGCAATTCGCCGATCCGCGCTTTCGCCGCGAGCTCGCGAACTGGGTGCATCCGCGCCGCCAGAACGACGGGATGCCCGCGTTCGCCGCCGGCGTGCCCGCGCTGCTCGACTTCGCGACGCCCGTCGTCGCGTCGGCGATCCGCACGTTCGATCTCGGCGGCGGCCTGGCGGCGATGCATCACAAACTCGTCGACGGCTCGCCGCTCATCGTCGGCATCTCGACCGCGAGCGACGATCACGACGCCTGGGTCGCGGCCGGCCAGGCGCTCGAACGCGTGCTGCTCGTCGCGACGGCCGCCGGGCTCACCGCGTCGTATCTGAATCAGCCGATCGAGATCGCCGCGCTGCGCGAAAGGCTGCGCCCGCTGCTGCACGTCGACGCGCACCCGCAACTGCTGCTGCGAGTCGGACGCGGCCCGGTCGTCGCGCACGCGCCGCGGCGCCCGATGATGGACGTCGTGTCTTGATCGAGCGGGAACGCGCCGCGCGCGGGCGGGACGCCGCGCGGCGCGGTGGCGATGAAGGCAGCGGCGGCGGCGAAGCGTGGCGGCGCTGGCTGCCGGGCGTCGCGGCGCTGCGCGCGTACCGGCGCGCATGGCTCGCGCGGGATCTGTACGCGGGCGTCGCGCTGACCGCGGTGCTGGTGCCCGTCGGCATGAGCTACGCACAGGCGGCGGGCCTGCCTGTCATCGCCGGCCTGAACGCGTCGATCGCCGCGCTTCTCGGCTACGCGATCTTCGGGCCGAGCCGGATTCTCGTGCTCGGCCCCGACTCGGCGCTCGCCGCGCTGATCGCCGGCGCGATCGCGCCGCTCGCGCACGGCGACCCCGCGCACGCGGTCGCGCTCTCCGCCGCGCTCGCGCTGATGTCCGGCGGCTTCTGCGTGCTCGCCGGCCTGCTGAAGTTCGGCTTCGTCACCGATCTGCTGTCCAAGCCGATTCAGTACGGCTATCTGAACGGGCTCGCGCTGACGCTGGTCGCGAGCCAGCTCCCGGGCCTGCTCGGCGCCGCGCCGCCCAGCGGCACGTGCATCGACGCGGTCGCGAGCATCGCCGCGACCGTCGCGCAAGGCCGCATCGACTTCGTGTCGCTCGCGCTCGGCGGCGGCTGCCTCGTCGGCATCGTGCTGCTGCGGCGCGTCGCGCCCGCGTGGCCCGGCATGCTGATCGCGGTCGCCGCCGCGTCGGCCGCCGCCGCTTGGCTCGGCGCGGCGCCGGAAGCGGCCGGCGCGAATGCGCATGTCGCAAACGCGCACGTCGCCTACGCGCACGTCGCCTACGCGCACGTCGCCCTCGTCGGCTCGCTCGCCGGGACCCTGCCGCCGCTCGGCCTGCCGTCGATCTCGCTCGCCGACGCGAGCCGGCTCGTCGCCGGCGCACTCGCGATCGCGATGGTGTCGGTCGCCGACATCAGCGTGCTGTCGCGCGTGTTCGCGCAGCACGACGGCAGCGAAGCCGATCGCAATCAGGAACTGATCGCGCTCGGCGCGGCGAACCTGCTCGCCGGCGTGCTGCGCGGCTGCGCGGTCAGCGGCAGCTCGTCGCGCACGCCCGTCGCGCTCGCGGCCGGCGCGCGCACGCAGTTGACAAGCGTCGTCGCGGCCGCCTGCATCGCGCTGCTGCTCGTCGCGCCGACGCTGCTCGCCCGCGTGCCGCTCCCGGCGCTCGCGGCCGTCGTCGTCTATGCGGCATACGGGCTCGTCGACGTGCGCGCGATCGTCCGGCTCTACCGCGTGCGCCGCGGCGAATGCGCGGTGTCGGTGCTGTGCTTCGCGGGCGTCGTGCTGCTCGGCGTCGTGCCGGGCATCCTGCTCGCGGTCGGGCTGTCGCTGCTGTCGTTCGTCTGGCGCGCGTGGCACCCGTACGACGCGGTGCTCGGCCACGTCGAGGGGATGCACGGCTATCACGACGTGTCGCGCCATCCGGATGCGCGGCGAATGCCGGGCCTCGTCGCGTTCCGCTGGGACGCGCCGCTGTTCCACGCGAACGCGGCGATCTTTCGCGATCACGTCCGCGACGCGATCGCCGAGGCCCGCGCGCCGGTGCGCTGCGTCGTGATCGCCGCCGAGCCGATCACCGACGT
Source organism: Burkholderia humptydooensis (assembly GCF_001513745.1). Taxonomy (NCBI): domain Bacteria; kingdom Pseudomonadati; phylum Pseudomonadota; class Betaproteobacteria; order Burkholderiales; family Burkholderiaceae; genus Burkholderia; species Burkholderia humptydooensis. Next base: position 2,821,654 of record NZ_CP013382.1, read on the forward strand.
CGACGTCACCGCCGCCGACATGCTCGCGACGCTGCGCGACGAGCTCGCCGCGCGGCGGATCGCGCTGGTTTTCGCGGAAATGAAGGGGCCGGTGAAGGACCGGCTGCGCACGTACGGGCTCTTCGACAAGATCGGCGCCGACCACTTTTTCCCGACGGTGACGGACGCGATCGCGCACTTCGCGCAGATGCGCAAGGACGTGGCGACCGCGCGGCGGGCGCGGCGTTAGCGATGCTCCGGGTTCGAGCGGGCGCACGGTCGCGGCTCGAACGATCGAACGATCGCAATCGCTCGCAACGGCGGGCATCGCATGCGGGTGCGCCGCGCCGATGACGGTGCGTGCACGCATGCAATCGAATCGGCCACGCCGATAGCGTGAACCGCAATCAAAGCGACTGCGAAGCAGCGGCGACGCCGCCGCACGGCGCAGCGCGCTCTTGCCTTCGCCGCGTGCGCATCCGTCAATCCCGCGCCTTCTCCTCGAAGTGAACCTGGCGCCGCGAAATCGACGCGATCTCGTCGAACAGCCTCGCGGCGCTCGCCAGCAGGTCGTCGACGGACACCATCCCGACGAGCGCGCCGCCAGCGTTCACGACCGGCATCCGGCGCGCGCCCGTCAGCCGCATCCGCTGCGCGATCGTCCACAGGCTGTCGTGCTCGTGCACGACGACCGCCGGCGCGGACATGATCTCGCCGACGAACAGCGCGGCGGGATCGACTTCCTTCGCGATCAGCGACAGCACGATGTCGCGGTCGGTCAGCATGCCGACCGGCTCGTGCGCGCCCCCCACGTCGTCGACGACGATCAGGTCGCCGACATGGCGGTCGCGCATCAGGTGCGCGGCGTCGAGCACGGTGTCGGTGCGGCGGCACACGACGACGTCGCGGGTACAGATCTCGGCAGCGTTCACGATCGGCCTCCGTTCGTGAGCAGGGCGGGCGCAGCGTGCGCCACTGGAACAGCGCACGCGACAAGGCGCGGCGAAGCGCAACGATACCGGACGACGATCCAGAACGAAGCGCCCGCACGAGCGCGTCACCCAGCGTCGCATGCGCGCCCCTTCGCCATTTGATGCACGTCAACGCAAGCGGCCCGCGCGCGCCGGCGCGCGACGCTTGATCGGGATCAGACCGGCGCGCCGCGCGCTCGCTATCGTTGACGAACGCACGCGCTCGCGCGGGTGCGGCGCGCCATTCCACTGCCCAGGAGACGGACATGAGCGAACCCGAACTGCTGACCTATCAACCGATCGCCGTGGCATTGCCCGCGCCCGCCGAAGACGAGGCGCCGGCGATCATCGATCTGCCGCAGCCCGATCTCGGCGCGGGCCTGCCACTCATGGCCGCGTTGTCGCTGCGGGCGAGCACGCGCGAGTTCTCGTCCGCGGCGCTCGCGCCGACGACGCTCGGCGAGCTGCTGTGGGCCGCCGACGGCGTCAACCGCCCGGCGACGGGCGGCCGCACCGCACCGTCCGCGCATGCGTTCAACGAGATCGACATCTATGTCGCGCTGCCCGACGGCGTCTATCGCTACGATGCGGCGCTGCACCGGCTGCTGCTGAAACGCTCGATCGATGCGCGCAACCTCACCGGCTACCAGGATTTCGTCGGCGCGGCGCCGCTCGATCTCGTCTACGTCGTGCAGACGTCTCGGCTGCTGCCGATGCCGAAGCCGCTGCGCGAGACGTTCTCGGCGGTGGCGGCGGGCGCGATCGCGCAGAACGTCGCGCTGTATTGCGCGTCGACGGGGCTCGGCTGCGTCGTGCGCGGCTGGATCAACCACCGGCTGCTCGCCGACGCGCTCAGCCTGAACGAGGACGAATTGCCGATCCTCGCGCAAACGGTCGGCAAGCCCGTGGCGCGTGCGTGACGGCGCCGGGCCGCAAGCGGACGCCGGCGACCGACAGCGCGCGAGGCACGCGCGCCGCCCCGCTTCACGGCGCGCCGCCTGCGCGGCGGCGCACACGCGAATCTAGCCGATCGTCAGCTTCTTCTTTTCCGACGTCGCCTTCTTCGGCAGCGTCAGCGACAGCACGCCGTCCTGATACTGCGCGCTCGCCGTGTCTCGATCGAGGTCGCTCGCGAGCGAGAAGGTTCGCGCGAACTCGCCCGAATAGCGCTCGCGCCGGATCACGCGCTCGCCTTCCTTCAGCTCCTTGTTCCGCTCGACCTTCGCGGCGATCGACACGGTGTTGCCTTCGATCTGCACGTTGATGTCGTTCTTGTCGACGCCCGGCAGCTCGGCCTTGACGACGTAGGCCTGGTCGTTTTCGGTCACGTCGATCTTCATCGACGCGAGCTTCTCTTCTTCGACGTCGGCGAAGCCGCGCAGCGGACGGAACAAGCCCTGGAAAAGATCGGACACGGGCTCAAGCGAAAACGGGTCGTAACGCGTCACATTGCTCATTGCTCTCTCCTGGAATTCGCGGCCGCGCACGATGCGCGGCCTACGCCACGGACGGCACCCGGCGCGCGCCGGATGCCCGTCGATCGGTGATGCCGGTCCGGCTCGATACCGGCTGTCTTCAGCGTAGCGACGCAGGCAGGCCGGGCATTGACGTGAGTCAATCGGCGGCGATCGGGCGGCGGGCGCGAGCCAGGGCCTGTTCACGCGCCCGAAGCAAACTCGCGCGCCCGCCGCCCGACGCCCGCGCTACTCGGCCGATTCGAGCAGGCCCGGCACCAGCGCGCGGCACACCGCATGTCTGCGCGAGCTCGCGTCGAGCCTGCCGGGCCGGACGGCGCGCGGCGGGCGTTCTTGACTACGATCAACCGCCGCCCGTCAAACCGTAGCAGCATGGTCGACGCAGGACCGATCCCAGCGGGCCGCTCCGCGCTCATCCGTTGCGGCCGGTGCAGCGACAGTCGCGCCGCCGCCCGGCTCCGCAAAGGTGAAGCTTTACGGGAGCCGATGACTACCGGCTCCGCACGGTGCGCGAGCGCGGCGGGCAACCATCGGCGGCGCGCGAAACCGGGGCGCAAATCGGCTTCGTCGCGTGGCCGCCCGGTGGCGGAAACCACACGCTCGCGCGCCGCGCACGAAAAAAACGCCCACCGTCCGGCGCTATCGCGGCCGGTGGGCCCGAACACGTTACGAACAACCGACGGAATTGCCCTTGCGACACTCACGCTCCTGGCTCACCCGATTCCGGCTCGCGGCGGCTGCCTGGTGTCTCGCATGGGCGGGCGTCGCGCCGCCCGCATTCGCCGGCGCGGATGCCCCCGCCACCGCGCCGCCCGCCGACGCGTCGCGCCCCGCGATCCTCGTCTACCACCGCTTCTCGACATCCGCGCCGCCCGATTCGATGACCGTGCGCGTCAGCACGTTCGACGCGCAGCTCGCGTTCCTGCGCGCGCACGGCTATGCGATCGTGCCGCTGCGCGACGTCGTCGCGTGGGCGGCATCGCCATCCGCATCGCTGCCGGAAAAAGCAGTCGCGATCACCGTCGACGACGGCCACCGCTCGGTGTACGAACTGCTGCGCCCGATCGTGCTGCGCGAGCGCTTGCCCGTCACGCTGTTCATCTATCCGTCCGCGATCTCGAATGCGTCGTATGCGATGACGTGGGACGAGCTGCGCGCGTTGCGCAATACCGGCCGCTTCGACATCGAATCGCATACGTGGTGGCATCCGAACTTCCGCACCGAGCGGCGACGCCTCGCACCCGACGCGTTCCGCCGCTTCGCCGCGACCCAGTTCGCGCACGCGCGCGCGCTGCTCGAGCGCGAAGTCGGCGGCCCGGTCGATCTGCTCGCATGGCCGTTCGGCATCTACGACGACGAGCTGACTTCGCTCGCCGCACAGGCGGGCTACGTTGCAGGCTTCACGCTCGACGCGCGCAAGGTCCGCCGCGGCGACGCGCCGCTCGCGCTGCCGCGCTTTCTGATCGTCGACAGTTGCACGCCGGCCGTGCTCGCGCGGATGCTCGGCGAGCGCGGCGACGCGCAGACCGGCGTCGCCTTCGCCGCTCGCGCAACGGCCGGCGTTCCGGCCGCCGGCGTCGCGACAGCCTCGATGCCGATGCCCGACACCCCGGCGCGCGCCGCTTCGTCCGCCGCTTCGTCCACTGCTTCGTCCACTGCCCCGTCCGCCGCCATCCGCGGCAGCGTCGTCGACGCGCGGACCGGCAAGCCGATCGCCGCCGCGATCGTGACGATCGGCGGCCGCCCGATCCGTGCGGACGAGCGTGGAGCCTTCCCGGCCGACGCCGCGGCGGCCGGCATCGCCGTCCGCGCGCCCGGCTATCTGGCGACGCGCACGAGCGTCGAAGCCGGCCGGCCCGTCACCGTCGCGCTCGCGCCGTTCAGGCCGAAAGCCGTCTATCTGTCCGTGTTCGGGATCACGAGCAAGACGCTGCGCGAAGCCGCGGTCGATCTCAAGGGCGCGACCGCGATCAATGCGCTCGTCATCGACATGAAGGGCGACCGCGGCATCACGCCGTATCCGAGCGCGGCGCGCCGCGCGTCGGGCGCGGCCGCGCAGACGCCGAACGCGCCCGTCGTGCGCGACTTCGCGGCGCTCGTCGCCGAGCTGCGCCGGCGCGGGCTGTATCTGATCGCGCGGATCGTCGTGTTCAAGGACGATCCGCTTGCCGCCGCGCATCCGGACTGGACGGTGCGCGATGCGAACGGCGACATCTGGCGCGATCGCGAAAAGCTGCGCTGGATCGATCCGTCGCTGCGCGCAGCGTGGGCACACAATCTCGACGTCGCCGAGGAAGCGGCGAAGCTCGGCTTCGATGAAATCCAGTTCGACTACGTGCGCTTTCCGGACGCGCGCGGGCTGCGCTTCAGCGTGCCGAACACGCGCGCGAACCGCACTGCGGCGATCGCCGGCTTCCTGCAGGCGGCGCGCGAGCGACTCGCGCCGTACAACGTGTTCGTCGCCGCCGACATCTTCGGCTACGTCTGCTGGAACGAGGACGACACCGCGATCGGCCAGCAGATCGAGACGCTCGGCGGGCCGCTCGACTACATCTCGCCGATGCTCTATCCGTCCGGCTTCACGTGGGGATTGCCGGGCTGCACGCAGCCGACCGCCGATCCGGGGCAGATCGTGCGCCGCTCGCTCGCGGAGGCGCGCTTGCGGACCGGGCTGCCGGGCGTGCGGTTCCGGCCGTGGCTGCAGGCGTTCCGCGATTACGCGTTCGACCACCGCGATTTCGCGGCGGCGCAGATCCGCGCACAGGTGGACGCCGCCGAGGCCGCCGGCACGGACGGCTGGATGCTGTGGAACGCGCGCAATCGCTACGATCCGCAGCAGTTGCCGAAGTAGCCGCGCGGTTGCGTGCGCGAGCGCGCGGCGCGATGCCTGCGGCAATGCCGACATCGGCATCGGCATCGGCATCGCATTCGAAACTCCAATCGCCCCGGCACGGCCGCACGATCGCGGCCCCCTTTCAAGCGTCGAATGCGCTCCACTCCGTTCGCGAATCGAGCGGGAACACCGGCCGCTCGACGCGCTCGAAATCGAACAGCGCGTAATCGGAGCCCGTCACGCCGCGGCTGTCGCATTCGACGAGCGCCGCCGCGATCGGCACGAACACCGGCCGGCAGTACATCCGCGATTTCAGCAGCAGAAAGCGCGCGCGCCGCGGATCGACGCCGACGCTCTCGAACACGCCGAGATCCCATGGCTCGTGCGTGCGCTCGGTGACGACGAGCGTCGCCGCGCCGGTGTCGAGCACGGCCGCCCGCCCCATGTACGCGCGCTGGCCGGTGTAGGTCGGCCCGCTGATCACGTATTCGCCATCGGTGATCGCGCGCACGACGCCCGTCGCGCGAAACGGCGCGCGCGGCGCGGCGCCCGCGCGCGGCAGCTTGTTGCCGACGTCGATCGTCACGCGCGCGCCGACGCCCGCCGCGATCATCCGCGCCACCGCCTCGGGATCGCACAGCGGCCCGCTGACGAGGCCCGAAAGCCCTTGCGCGAGCGCCGCTTCGAGCAGGTCCATCGTGTCGCACGTGCCGCCCGACATGCAGTTGTCGCCGTGATCGAGCAGCAGCACCGGCCGGTCCGCGCCGTGCGCGAGCCCGGCCGCGCGCGCGACCGATTCCGCGAGCGGCGGGCTGCGATAGACGAACTCGTCGCGCGCGTCCCAGATCTGCTGCGCGATGCGGGCGGCCACCGCGTCGGCGGCGGCCGCGTCGCCGTCGCCGACGACGACCACGCTGATGCACGGCGCCGGAATGTCCGCGAGCGAAAACCCGGCGAGCACCGACACCGCGAGCATCCCGTTCGCCTGCGCCGCGCGCGCGGCGTCGAGCGCGCGCCGCATCGCGCCGTCGGCGGTCGCGCTGCGCAGCGTCGACGTCATCAGCGGCGGCCGCCGCCACGCGAGCACCGGCCGCGCGCGGCCGTGCACGCGGTCGAGCAGCAGCCGCGCCGCGTGCGCGCCCGTCTCGTACATGTCGACGTGCGGATAGGTCTTGAAGCTGACGATCACGTCCGCGTGATCGATCATCTTCTGCGTGACGTTCGCATGCAGATCGAGCGCGACGGCGATCGGCGCGCGCGGCAGCGCGGCGCGCACGCGCGCGAGCAGATCGCCCTCGCCGTCCGCCGACTGTTCGGCGACCATCGCGCCGTGCAGATCGAGCATCACCGCGTCGCAGCCGGGCGCGGCGGCGACGATCGCATCGCAGATCGCGTCGTACGCGTCGGCCGCGACAGGGCCGCTCGGGTTCGCGGCCGCCGACACCGGCGTCACGATTCGCGCGCCTTCGCGCTCGGCCGCGTCGATGAACGCGGCCATCGCGGTGCGCATGCCCCGGTTGTCGCGGTACGCGTGCTCGCCGTAGCTCGGGCCTTCCCGGCCGAACGCGGCAAGCGGCGTCGGCACCGGCGAGAACGTGTTCGTCTCGTGATTCATCCGCGCGATCAGGATCTTCATCGCGCGGCTCCGTCGGCGCCGCCCGCGACATCCTCGCCATCCATCGCATCCGCGACGCCCGCCGCGCTCAGCATCGCGTGCAGCAGCACGTTGCAGCCCGCTTCGAGATGCTCGGGGCGCGCGTCCTCGATTTCGTTGTGACTGATGCCGTCCTTGCACGGCACGAAGATCATCGCGGCCGGCGCGACGCGCGCGAGGTACACGGCGTCGTGGCCCGCGCCGCTGATCACGTCCATCGACGACAGGCCGAGCGCGTCCGCGCCCGCGCGCACCGCGCCGACGAGCGCCGCGTCGAACGGCTGCGGCGCGAAATGGACCACCTGCTCGACGTCGACCCCGATGCCCGGCTGCGCGCCCGCTTGCGCGCACGCCGCGCGCAGCGCCGCGTCCATCGCCAGCAGCGATGCGTCGTCGGCCGCGCGCAGATCGACGCTCAGCGTCACGCGCCCCGGAATCACGTTGCGCGAGTTCGGATGCACGTCGACCCAGCCGACCGTGCCGCGCCCGTGCGGCGCATGCGCGCGCGCGATCCGGTTCACCTCGGCGACCAGTTCGGCCGCGACGAGCAGCGCGTCGCGGCGCAGCGCCATCGGCGTCGGGCCCGCGTGCGCCTCCATGCCGCGCACGGTCACATCGTACCAGCGCTGGCCGAGCGCGCCCCGCACGACGCCGATCGTCGTGTCGTGCGCCTCCAGCACCGGGCCCTGCTCGATGTGCGCCTCGAAGTACGCGCCGACGCGATGCGGCGCGGCGCACGCGTCGCGCGCGTCGCCCGCATAGCCGATTGCGCGCAGCGCGTCGCGCACCGATACGCCGTCGCGGTCGCGCTGCGCGAGCGCATGCTCGAGCGTGAACGCGCCCGCGAACACGCCCGAGCCCATCATCACCGGCACGAAGCGCGAGCCCTCCTCGTTCGTCCACACCGCGACCTCGAGCGGCGCGTTCGTGCGCACGCCCGCGTCGGCGAGCGTGCGCAGCACTTCGAGCCCGGCGAGCACGCCGTAGTTGCCGTCGAACTTGCCGCCCGTCGGCTGCGTGTCGATGTGGCTGCCCGTCGCCACGGGCGGCAGGTCGTCGCGCGCGCCCGCGCGCCGCGCAAAGATGTTGCCGATCGCGTCGACGCGCACCGTGCAGCCGATCTCCTTCGCCCATGCGACGAACAGATCGCGCGCCGCGCGGTCGAGCTCGGTGAGCGCGAGCCGGCACACGCCGCCCTTGGCCGTCGCGCCGATCCGCGCGAGCCGCATCAGGCTGTCCCACAGGCGCGCGCCGTTCGTGCGCAGGCCGGCGGGCGAAGGCGCGGCGCGCGCGCCGGATGTCGAATCCTGAACTTGCATCGATGCGTTTCCTTGCATGGAAAAGAAGGCGCGGCGCTCAGACGACGCCGACGCCGAGATAGCGATCCTTGATCGAATGATCGGCGGCGAACGACGCGTTGTCGCCCTCGTAGACGATCACGCCCTGCTCGATCACGTAATGCCGGTCGGCGAGCTGCGTGCAGACTTCGAGGTTCTGCTCGACGAGCAGGATCGCGACGCCCGCCGCCTTGATCTGCTTCAGTTGCGCGACGATCTCCTCGACGATCACGGGCGCGAGCCCTTCGACCGGCTCGTCGAGCATCAGCAGGCGCGGGCGGTTCATCAGCGCGCGGCCGATCGCGAGCATCTGCTGCTCGCCGCCCGACAGTTGCGCGCCGCCGTTCCTGCGGCGCTCCTTCAGCCGCGGAAAGATCCGGTAGACGTCGTCGAGCTGCCACGGCGAATCGCGGCGCGCGCCGAGCCGCAGGTTTTCCTCGACGCTCAGCAGGCGGAAGACGCCGCGATGCTCGGGCACGAAGCACACGCCGCGCGACGCGATCCGGTGCGGCGCCGCGCCCGCGATCGGCGCGCCAACGAACGTCACCGCGCCGCCGCGCGCGGCGACGACGCCCGCGATCGTCTTCAGCGTCGTCGACTTGCCCGCGCCGTTGCGGCCGAGCAGCGTGACCGTCTCGCCTTCGCCCACCGCGAGCGATACGCCTTGCAGCACGTGGCTCTTGCCGTAGTACGCGTGAACGTCCTGCACGTCGAGCATCATGCGCGGCCTCCGGTGATCATGTTGCCGAGATACGCGGTGCGCACGCGCTCGTCGCCGCGAATGTCGCCCGGCCTGCCTTCGACGAGCACGCGCCCTTGCTGCATCACCGTGATCGTGTCCGAGATGTCCATCACGATGCCCATGTTGTGCTCGATCAGCACGACCGTGTAGTCGTCGCGCAGGCCGCGGATCAGCGCCTTCATGTCGTCGAGGTCGTCGATGCCCATGCCGGAGGTCGGCTCGTCGAGGAAGATCGCGCGCGGCCGCGCGGCGAGCGCCATGCCCACTTCGAGCCGGCGCTGCTGGCCGTGCGACAGCGCGCCCGCCGCCGTGCCCGCGAAGCGTTGCAGCGCGAGGCGTTCGAGCACGCCGTCGACCGTGTCGTCGTGCGCGAGCGCGCCGCGCGGCGGCTTCCATGCGTTCAGCGCGCGCCGCGCATCGACGCCCTGCGCGGCGACGCGCAGGTTCTCGCGCACGCTCAGGTTCTGGAACAGGCTCGTCACCTGGAACGAGCGCGCGATGCCGCGCCGCACGCGCCGGTGGTCAGGCTCCTGCGTGACGTCGCGCCCGTCGAACACGATCGAGCCCGCCGAGATCGGCACCGTGCCCGTCAGCACGTGAAAGAGCGTGGTCTTGCCGGCGCCGTTCGGGCCGATCACCGAATGGACCGTGCGCGGCGCGATCCGCAGATCGACGCCCGCGAGCGCGGTGAACTTGCCGTAGCGCTTGACGACGCCGCGCGCTTCGAGAATCGCGTCGCTCATCGTGCCTCCTGGTCGACGTGGGCGTCGGCCGCCGGCGGCGCGCGGCGCAGCGCGGCCGCGGCGCGCTCGCCGATCCCCCACAGCCCGCGCTGCATGAACAGGCTGACCGCGATCAGCGCGAGGCCGAGCAGCAGCAGCCAGCGCGGCCACAGCGTCGACAGCCAGTCGGCGAACAGCACGTAGAACGCCGCGCCGAGCACCGACGCGAACAGGTTGCCGGTGCCGCCGATCACCGTCATCACGAGGATCATCTCGCTCGTGTGATAGTCGATGTTCGACAGCGGCGCGATGCCCGTCATCAGCGCGTGCAGCGCGCCCGCGAGCCCCGTGACCGCGCCCGAGATCACGAACGCGACGAGCTTGAAGCGCTTCACGTCGTAGCCGGCGGCCGCGGCGCGCGCCTCGTTGTCGCGGATCGCGAGCAGCGTGCGTCCGAACACCGATTGCGACACGCGCGCCATCAGCCAGAACGCGGCGATGAACAGCGCGGCGACGAAGCCGTAGTACTGCCACGGCGAATCGAGCGGCACGAGCGTGCGGCCGAGCGCGCCGAGCGCCGGGCGCGGAATGTCGAGCAGGCCGTTGTCGCCGCCCGTGAGCTCGGGCGTCGTGTACGCGACGAAGTAGAACAGTTGCCCGAACGCGAGCGTCAGCATCACGAAATACGTGCCGCGCTGCCGGATCGAGAACCAGCCGACGAGTGCGGCCGCCGCCGCGCCGAGCGCGATCGCGGCGGCGAGCGCGACGGGCACCGAGGGCACGCCGCGCGTGAGCACGAGGCCCGCCGCGTAGCTGCCGAGCCCGAAGAAGACGCCCTGCCCGAACGACAAGAGGCCGGTGTAGCCGAGCAGCAGATTGCAGCCGAGCGCGGCGAGCGCGAACACGAGCACTTCGGTCGCGAGCGAGCCCGAGCGCAGCACGAGCGGCAGCGCGCAGACGACGGCCGCGGCGAGCAGCACATGGCGATGGCGATGCAGCGCGCCGTCCGCGCGTTGCGCCGCACGCCGCGCGGGCGCGCCGCCCGGCAGCGAATTCGACGATTCGATCATGCGGCCCTCCCGAGCAGCCCGTTCGGGCGCAGCAGCAGCACGGCCGCCATCGCCACGTAGATCATCAGCCGCGCGCCTTCCGGCCACAGCGTGCTCATCACGCTCTGCACGATGCCGACGAGCAGCCCGCCGACGAGCGCCCCCGGAAAATTCCCCATCCCGCCGACCACGACGACGACGAACGCGACGCCGAGCGCCTCGATCCCCATGAACGGGTCGACGCCGCGAATCGGCGCGGCGAGCACGCCGGCGAGCGCGGCCGTCGCGGCGCCGAGCGCGAACACGAGGCTGAACACGCGCGACACGTTGATGCCGAGCAGCGACACCATTTCCGACGATTCGCTGCCCGCGCGCACCGCACTGCCGAGCCGCGTGCCGTCGAGCACCCACCACAGCAGCGCGGCGAGCACGGCGGTGAAGCCGATCACGAAGAGCCGGTACTTCGGATAGACGAAGCCGCCCCAGATCACGACGCCGTTGAGCGCGTCGGGCACGGGCACGTTGTCGCCTAGCGGGCCCCATGCGAGGATCGCGCACTCCTGCAGCACGAGCGCGAGGCCGACCGTCGCGAGGATGTGGAATTCGTGCTGCTGCGCGTACACGTGCCGCAGCACGAGCTTCTCGACGATCCACGCGAACGCGCCGACCGCGAGCGGCACGGCGGCGAGCGCCACCCAGAAGCTCGCCGACCATTGCAGCGCCTGATAGCAGAAGTACGCGCCGAGCAGATAGAACGCGCCGTGCGCGAAGTTCACGAAGCGCAGGAGTCCGAACACGATCGACAGGCCGACCGCGAGCAGGAAATACAGCATCCCGACGCCGATCCCGTTGACGATCTGCAAGAGATAAACGTTCATGGCTTCAGTTCAGATCGAGTGGTGAGCCGAGTGATGAGCCGAGGCGGCCGACGTCAGGCGAGCTTGCAGCCCGTCTTGTCGACGGGCAGGAACGACTGGCCGGAGCTGACGATGTCCGCGTAGTCGTCGGCGTTGCGCATCCGGCTCTTCGGCTTGCCCTTCAGCAGGTAGTAGTTCTTCAGCACCTGATGGTCACCCTTGCGGATTGCCTCGGCGCCCGTCAGGCCGTCATATTTCATCCCTTCGAGCGCGGCGATCACCTTCTTCGGATCGGCGCTGCCCGCCTTCACCATCCCGTCGAGCAGGATCTTCGAGCAGATGTACGAGCCCGCGAGGCTGTAGTTCGGATTCGCCTTGAACGCCGCGCTCGCGCGCTTGACGAGATCGCGGTTCAGCGGCGAATCGATCCCGTGCCAGTATTGCGCGCCGAAGTAGACGCCGTCGCAGAGGTCCGCGCCGAGCGCCTCGAACTGCTCGAGCCCCGACGCCCACGCCATCAGGATCGTGCAGTTGTTCTTCATCCCGAAGCTCACCGCCTGCCGCAGCGTATCCGACGATTGCGAGCCGAAGTTCAGGATCAGCAGCACGTCGGGCTTCGCGGCAACCGCGTTCGTCAGGTAGCCGCTGAATTCCTTCTCGGCAAGCGAGTGATAGCTGTTGCCGACGTGCTCGATCCCCTTCTCCTTGAAGATCGCCTTCGCGGCCGTGAGCAGCCCCTCGCCGAACACGTACTGCGGCGTGATCGTGTACCAGCGCTTCGCCTTCGGCAGCATGCCGATCAGCGGACGCACCGTCTGCTCGATCGCGCCGAAGGTCGGCACCGACCAGCGGAACGTCGCGGCGTTGCAGTCCTTGCCGGTGATCTCGTCGGCGCCCGCCGTCGTGATGAACACGCCGCCCGCCTTCTCGACCTCCTTGCCCATCGCGAGCGCTTCGGACGACAGAATGCCGCCCGCGAAGAAGCGCACGCCCTTCTGCTGCGCGATCTCCTGCACGCGGCGCACCGCGGTCGCGGGCGAGCCCGCGGTGTCGAGCGTCATGTACGACAGCGGCATGCCGAGCACCTTGCCGTATTGCTGGATCGCGAGCTTCATGCCGAGATCGGCGTACTTGCCGTTCGCGGCGAACGGGCCGGACATCGGCACCGGGCACGCAAGCTGGACGCCCGCGCCCTGCGCGAACGCGGCACGGGACGAAAGCGCGCCGAGCGCGCCCGGGACGGCCGACAGCGCGGCCAGTTTCAACAGTTCTCGGCGATTCAAGTTGACGCTCCTTGGGGGGAAAGACACACGCGATGCGACCGACTGCCCGACCGCGCCGGCCATCTCTCGCGGATGCTGTGCCGGCCGTCGATCCTATTTATCATGATAAATAGGATTAACTTGATGCTAGGTATAATAAATTCGAGTGTCAATCGGGCAAAAATCGGGCAAAAAAAGGGGCGCCGCCCTACACACTTGGGAGTGTCGAAGATGGTCATGGACCGAGCGAACGCCGGGATCGCGGTCGAAATCAAGCAGCCGAAGCGCGCCGACCTCGTCGCCGAGGAGATCAAGCGGCTCATCACCGAGAAGGACCTGAAGCCGGGCGACCGGCTGCCGCGCGAGGCCGAGCTGCAGCAGCTCTACTCGGTGAGCAAGAGCACGATCCGCGAGGCGCTGAAGTCGCTCGAAGTGCAGGGGCTCATCAAGGTCACGACGGGGCCGAGCGGCGGCGGGATGGTCGTCGAGGTGCCGCTCGACCGCACGCTGCAATTGCTGCAGAACTATCTGTTCTTCAAGGACGTGTCGATCGACGACATCTACACCGCGCGCCGGCTGCTGGAGCCCGAGCTCGCGGCGGGCGCGGTGCCGCATCTGAGCGAGCGGGATTTCGCGGCGCTCGAAGCGAACATCGCGTGCTGCGACGGCTCGTCGGGGCCGCACGATCGCGGCCACATCGTGCGGCAGCGGCAGGAGGACATGACGTTCCACGACATCCTCGCGGCCGCGAATCCGAACCCGTTCCTGCGCTTCATCTGCGAGCTGATCAACGAGATGATCCGGCAGTTGATCGAATTCCGGAACGACACGCCGCTCGCCGAGCACCGCCGCTTCGGCGACGCGAACGTGAAGATCCATCGCGCGATCCTCGAAGCGGCGCGCGGACGCGACGCCGAGCGCGTGCGCGCGCTGATGGTCGAGCACATGACCGAGGCGCCGAAGCATGTGAAGCGGATGAAGGGCCGGCTGCGCGGCCGGCTGATTCTCGATTCGGAGATCCGCAAGCGGCCGCGCGCGGTCGCGGCGCCCGTCGAGAAAGACTAAGGTCTGTTTACATACGGAACGCACATGCGTTGCCACGAGAACGGCCGCTCGCGCGCCGCGCGCGAACCGCCGCCGCCGACCTGCGCTAGTTGCCGCCGCCCGCGCCGGTTGCGGCCGACGCATCGGGCGTCGGCGTCGGCGACATCGGCGCGTTGTCGTTCGGCAAGCCGCTGTCCGGCCGCGGCGCGGCGGGCGGCGACGCCGGAAACGGCGGCGGCGTCGACGGCAACAGCGGCGGCACCGCCAGCGCAGGCGCGGACGCGCCGCCCGGCGCAAACGGCACGCCGCCCGTGGGCGAAGCAGCCGAAGCAGCCGAAGCGGCCAAGGCGGCCGCCTCGGATGCGGCGCGCGCCGCCGCCTCCGACGCCGCCTCGACCTCGGAAGCCGGCATCACCTCCTCGACCGGCGCGCGCGGCGCCTTCGGCGGCGCGGCCTTCTGCTGCGGCTCGGGCTTCTCGAACAGGTAGCGATACCAGTCGCCGAGCCGGTTGCGGAACGTATCGAGCGCGCTCGGCGGCGCCTCGGTCGCGAAGCGCTCGCGCGTGTCGACGAGCCGCGCGCGTATCGCCCGTTGATAGAAGTCGCCGACGATCGGCAGCGCGCTCCTCGCGCCTTGCCCCCAGTCGCTGCCGAGCGTCACGCGGCCGTCGTCGAAGCCGACCCACGCGCCCGCGACAAGCGCCGGCTGCATCAGGATGAACCAGCCGTCGGTGTCGCCCTGCGTCGTGCCGGTCTTGCCGGCGATGTCCGCGCGAATCCCGTAGCGCGAGCGGATCGCCGCGCCGGTGCCGCGCTCGACGACGCCGCGCATCACGTCGATCAGCGTGCGCGCCGCCGGCGCGCCGAGCGCGCGCTCGGGCGACGCGCTCGCGAACTCCGCGAGCACGTCGCCGTTGCGATCCTCGATGCGCGTGACCATCCGCGGCTCGACGTATTCGCCGACGTTCGCGATCGTCGCGTACGCGGACACCATCTCCTTCAACGTCACGGGGCTCGTGCCGAGCGCGAGCGACGGCACCGCTTCGAGCGCGCTGTCGCGCACGCCCATCGCGCGCGCGAGGCGCGCCACCTTCTGCGGGCCGACCTTCATCATCAGTTGCGCGGTGATCCGGTTGCGCGAATACGCGATCGCGTCGCGCAGCGTCATCGGCTTGCCCGTGGGCGGCGCATCGTCGTCGGGCCGCCAGATCTCGCCGCCCGCGAGCGCAATCTCGACCGGCTGATCGACGAACGTATCGTCGGGCGTCGCGCCCGCCGCGAACGCCGCGCCATAGACGAACGGCTTGAACGTCGAGCCCGGCTGCCGGCGCGCCTGCTGCACGTGATCGAACGGCTCGGTCGTGAAGTCGCGGCTGCCGACCCACGCCTTGATCTGCCCGTTGCGCGGATCGATCGCGAGAAAGCCCGCCTGCACGTCGGCCTTCGCCTTGCAGAGCGCGCGCGCGAAGCCGCGATCGGCGAGCAGGCGCTTGAGCGCGGCATCCTCGGTCGCGCCGCCGTCGAGCGCCGCGCGGAACTCCAGCGTCTCGCGCACGAACGCGCGGAACAGCGGATTGCCGGGCGCGCAGCCGCTGCCGGCGTTCCACATTCCGTTCGCGATCCCTTGCAACTGGTTCGTCTGCCGCGCGAGCGCCTGCGTCGCATACGCCTGCAGCCGCGAATCGATCGTCGTGCGCACGACGAGGCCGTCCGAATAGATGTTGTAGTCGTTGCGGTCGGCCCACGCGATCAACCATTTGCGCAGTTGCTGCGCGAAATGCGGCGCGGGGCCTGGCGGCTCCTTCTGCCGCTCGAAATCGATGCGCAGCGGCTTCTTCTGCAGCGCCGCGTAGGCGGCCGGCGAGAGCTTGCCGTACTTCACCATCTGCGCGAGCACCGTGTTGCGTCGCACGAGCGCGCGCTCGGGGTTCAGCACCGGGTTGTAGTAGCTGTTGCCCTTCAGCATGCCGACGAGCGTCGCGGCGTCGAGCGCATCGAGCTGATCGGCCGATTTGTCGAAGTACGTGCGCGCCGCCATCTCGACGCCGTAAGCGTTGTAGAGGAACGGCACCGTGTTCAGATACGTCTCGAGAATCTGCGCCTTGCTGTAGACCGCCTCGATCTTCAGCGCGGTGATCGCTTCCTTCAGCTTGCGCGTGAGCGTGGGCGCGCGGCCGATCTCGTCCGGATACAGGTTGCGCGCGAGCTGCTGCGTGATCGTCGAGCCGCCCTGCCGGCCGCCCGAGAACGTGCGCAGCGCGGCGCCCGCGGTGCGGCGCCAGTCGAGCCCGTGGTGCTCGTAGAAGCGATGGTCCTCGGTCGAAATCAGCGCGTCGACCATCTTCGGCGAGATGTCGGCGAGCGGCACCCATTCGCGGTTCGACGGCTTGAACTCGGCGAGCAGCTTGCCATCGGCGGACATGATCTGCGCGGGCGCGTCGACGCGCGCCTTGCGGATGTCGCCGATGCTCGGCGTGAACGGGATCAGCGCGAGCACGTAGAGCACGCACAGCGCGGGGACCGCGGCGGCGGCGAGCAGCACGCCGCGTCGCGTCGGATGGCGCAGGCGGCGGAGGACGGCGGCGGCGTGCGGCTTCGCGGCGGCGAGCCGGGCCGCGCAACGGTCGAGGAAGGACGACACGATTCGGCGATTCACGCGGTGATGCGAATGGGTGGGAAAGCGTGAATCGTACCAAACGCGGGAGGGCGGGCTCCCAAGTGGCGCGAAGGCGGGCGGCGCAGCGGTGAATTGGCCGCGCGATCGCCGTCACGCCGCCGCGCCCGGCATCAGGCCCTCGCCGTCCTGATCAGGCCCTCGCAGGTTCCGACCTGCGGATCGCCCGCCGGCAGCTTCCCGCACACGCCCTCGAACTGCTTGACGAGCGCCTGCGCCGCCGCATCGTGCGCGCCGCGCTGCCGCCAGTGCGCGAGCTGCGTGACGACGCGCGTGAGCGCGCGCCGGTTCGCGCCATAGAATGCGTTGCGCGTCTGGCCCGCCTGCGTCAGCACGTCGTTCGCGATCCGGCGGATTTGCCCGGCGTCGTCCGGCGCGAGATCGACCGCGTTCGCGAAGTACGCCGCGCCCCAGCGCAGCCGCGTCGCCGGGCCGCTCGCCGCTTCATACGCTTTCCTGTACCAGTCGAGCGCCGCCGCCCGATCGCCGCGCGCCTTCGCGTTCGCGGCGAGCCCCGACATGAAGTAGTACGGCGTCGGCGAACGCGCGAGCTCCGCTTTCAGGAGCGCGTCGGCCGCATCGAACTGGCCGGCGTCGGTCAGCGTGTCGGCGGCCTCGCTGGCGACCGCCTGCCGCCCGTAGACGTTCGTCGATTCGGCAAGCGCCGACGCCGTCTGCCGCCGCACCGCATCGGCAAGCGCGGGCGGCAGCGGCGCGCCCGGTTTCGCGTCGAGCCGCGCGACGCGCACGCGGCCGTGCAGCGCCATCGTACGGTCGATCGCGGCGAGCGACGTGTCGGTGGACAGCCGCGCGAGCGCCGCGTCGAACTGCTTCGCGAGCGACGCGCGCGCCGCCGCATCGTCGCCCGCCAGATACCGGACGACGTCGGCCGGCGCCGCGACGAGCACGTCGTAATCGGCGCGCGCGCGCTTCGGGTCGCGCAGCGCGTCGCGCACGGCCGCGGCGGCCGCCGCCTTGTCGACGTCGCCCTGCTGCGGCGGATCGCCCGCCGCAGCCGACACGGCGGCCTTCAGATCGAGCCGCAGCGCCTGCGCGTCCGCGAGGTCCGCGCGCGCATGGCGGGCGAGCGTCTGCAACGTCGCCGCGACGCGCTCGGCCGACACCGGCAGATCGCCGTCGGTGTCCCACGAGTAATCGGCGAGCACGCGCCAATCGTCGGTCGTGACGCGCGCGCCGTCCTTCAGCGCGGCGGCGAGCGTCTGCCTGAACGGATGCGCCGCGTTCAGCCCGATCGACAGCGCCTGCATGTAGCGGTCGAGATCGACTTCGCCGGGCAGCCGCGTCACTTCGGTGCCGTCCGGCCGGAACAGGATCATCGTCGGATAGCCGCGCACCTTGAAGCGATCGCCGATCTTCTGCGCGTTCTCGGTGTCGCCGTCGAGATAGACGGGCACGAAGAACGACGAGCGCGACTTGAACGCCTGCTGGCTGAAGATCGTCGATTTCACCTGATTGCACGACGGGCACCAGACCGCGCCCCAGTACAGGAACAGCGGCTTGTTCGTGCGCTTCGCCTCGGCGAACGCGGCGTCGATGTCGCCTTGACGCCACGCGATGCCGGGCGGCAGATGCTCGGGGGCGTGCGGCGCGTCGGCGGCGAAGCACGCGGCCGCGGCGGCGACGAGCAGCGACGCCGTCAGCTTTCGAATCGCAGTTTTCATCGATGAGAGTCCGGTTGGGAGCGGCGCCGCGCGGGATCGGCATCGTCGTCGCGGTCCGCATCGGGTTGACGTTCGAGCGCGTCGGCCGCGCGCTCCGTTCTTTTACGGCGCAATCGTATGAAGTATAGAAACAATCGCGGGCGCTGAGGGAGACCTTGATGCGGACGGGGAAATCCGCGATGCGAGGGCGCGTGCGGCGGGCGGCCGCCCGCGCGATCGTCGCGTCGCGCTTCGCGAACCGCACGCCGCGAATCGAACATCGCGAATCGCACACCGCGCGAGCCGGATCAGAACTTGTGCCGAATCCCGACGATCGCGAGTTCCTGCGAATCGGTGCCCGAGTTCGCGCCATACGAGCCGACGGATGCCTGCGCGTCGATCACCGAGCCGTTCGCGCCGAGCGTGTGGCCGCTCGCCTTCTGATAGCCGAACAGCGCATAGAGATCGGTGCGCTTCGACAGCGCGTAGCCCGCGCCGAGGTTCACCTGGTGATAGTGCGCGGAAGCCGGCCCGGTCAGCGACGTGTAGTTGTAGCCGACGCCCGCGCGCAGCGCCGGCGAGAACTGGTAGTTGAAGAACGCGGAGCCGCTGTTGAATTTCGCGGTGTCGTTGAACGCCGACAGCGAATCGCGGCCGTACTGCGTGTTCGAATACGCGAGGCCGAACGTCGCCGAGCCGAGCGCATACTGGCCGCCGACGCGCACGATCTGAACCGACTTCGCGCTCGCGAAGCCCTGGTTGATCACCGTGTTGAACAGCGTATCGGAGCTGCCCGTCCAAGTGCGCACGCCGTTCGTCGCGGTGGCGCCGCCGTCGGCGTACAGGTAACCGGCGCCGAGCGACAGCGGCCCGTTCGCGTAGCTCGCCGCGAAGCTGTACGTGCGGCCGCTGCCCGTCGCGCCCGCGACGCCGCCGAAACCGTACAGCGCCTCGAACTGGAAGCCGGACAGCACGGGGCTCGTGTACTTCACCGAGTTGCTGACGCGCAGGCTGTTGTCGTAGTTGTCGAGATCGCCCGGCGTCGCGAACACGCCGCCGAAGTAGTTGTCCTCGGTGAGCCCTTGCACGAGGTCGACGACCGGATCGTACTGGCGGCCGAGCGTAATGGTGCCCCACGTGTTGCTCGCGAGGCCGACGATCGCCTTGCGGCCGAACTCGCGATTGCCGTTCTGCACGCCGGTGCCGAGATTGAAGCCGTTTTCGAGCTGGAACAGCGCGGCGAGGCCGCCGCCCAGATCCTCGGTGCCTTTCAGGCCCCAGCGGCTGCCGGACAGATTGCCGCTGCTGAACTTGAAGAGCGACGACTGATTGCGGCCGTCGGTTCCCTGGACGTTGTGCACGTACGCGATGCCCGCATCGACGATCCCGTACAGCGTGACGCTGCTTTGCGCGTGCGCGCCGACGGACAGCAGGAGGCCTGCCGGCACGGCGAGCGCCGCGAGATGCTTCGTTTGCTTCATGTGGTGGTTTTCCTCGTAGTCGACTTGTTGTTCGAATCGCTGAACGATACGGACAGGACGACGAATCGAAAACCAATTAATTCTGCGATGGTTATGATGGGCGAACGCGCGGCAGAAACGAACGACAGGACTGGTTCCTCACTCACGGTTTGCACCGAGCTCAGCACGCCGAGCGTGTGAAGGAACCGACGTCGTTTCATTCTTGTACGTCCTGTTCTCGTGATGCGGCCGCGCGCCCGCCGGCGTCCGCACGCTCATTCATTCGCCGCGACGCCACGCTCGTGCGGCTCGCGCCCCGGCTCGGCGGCCCGTCGCCCGCGTCGCCCGAGCGACGCGACCGCCTGAAACGCGATCGGCGCGAACGCGAGCCCGAACAGCGTCGCGGCGAGCACGCCGCCGAACGCGCCCGTGCCGATCGAGCGGCGGCTCTCGGCGCCCGCGCCCGTCGCGGTCACGAGCGGCACGACGCCGAGCACGAACGCCATCGACGTCATCACGATCGGCCTGAAGCGCGCCGCGGCCGCGTCGATCACCGCCTCGCGCAGCGCGACGCCGCGCGCATTCAGATCGCGCGCGAACTGCACGATCAGGATCGCGTTCTTCGCCGACAGCCCGATCACCGTGATCATCGCGACCTTGAAATACACGTCGTTCGGCATCCCGCGCAACTGCACGGCCGCCACCGCGCCGATCACGCCGAGCGGCACGACGGTCAGCACCGACAGCGGAATCGTCCAGCTCTCGTACAGCGCGGCGAGCGCCATGAACACCGCGAGCGCCGACAGCCCGATCAGGAGCGGCGTCTGCCGCGCGGCGACGGTTTCCTCGCGCGCCGCGTCCACCCAGTCGTAGCCGACGCCCGTCGGCAGGCTCGCGGCGAGCCGCTCCAGGTCGGCCATCGCCGCGCCGAGGCTGTATCCGTTCGCCGGACGGCCGGCGATATCGAGCGACGGATAGCCGTCGAAGCGGCTCAGCGCGACGGGCCCGACGCTCCAGCGCCGCGACGCGATCGCCGACAGCGGCACCATGTCGCCCGTCCGGTTCGGCACGGCGAGCGCCATCAACTGATCGTCGGAGCTGCGCGCGCCGGCGTCCGCCTCGATGATCACGCGCCGCATCCGCCCCGCCGCCGGAAAATCGTCGACGTAGTTCGAGCCGAACAACCCGCCGAGCAGGCCCGCGATCCGCTCGAACGGCACGCCGAACGCGTACGCCTTCGCGCGGTCGACGTCGAGCTCGACGCGCGGCGCGTCCGGCAGATCCTCGGCGTGCACGGACGCAAGCGCCGGATCGGCCTTCGCCGCATCGGCGAGGCGCTCGCGCGCCGCCTTCAGCGCGTCGATGCCGATGCCGCCGCG
This sequence comes from Burkholderia humptydooensis, assembly GCF_001513745.1. Lineage (NCBI taxonomy): Bacteria > Pseudomonadati > Pseudomonadota > Betaproteobacteria > Burkholderiales > Burkholderiaceae > Burkholderia > Burkholderia humptydooensis. Next base: position 2,842,753 of record NZ_CP013382.1, read on the forward strand.
ATCCTCGAGCCGCAGCGTGAAGCCGTCCGCATGTCCGATGCCGGGCACCGACGGCGGCAGCGACGCATCGACGTCGCCGTCGCGAATCCGCGCGAACGCGCCGTTCAGCCGGTCGCGCAGCGCGGCGGCGTCGATGCCGCGCTGCGCCCAGTCCTTCAGCTCGACGAACGCCATCGCGACGTTCTGCCCGCTGCCCGCGAAGCTCCAGCCGATCACGCTCGTCACGTTCGCGACGGCCGGCTGCGCGTGCAGGATCGCCTCGACCCGCTCGACGACCGCCATCGTGCGCGCCTGCGTCGCGCCCGCCGGTAGCTGGATCATCACCTGCAGTTGCCCCTGATCCTCGGTGGGCAGGAAGCCGTTCGGCATCGCCCAGTAAAGCAGCGCGCCGCCGGCGAGCAGCACCGCGTAGATCGCGGCCATCGGGCCGATGCGCGCGACCGTGCGCGCGGTGAGCGAGCGATAGCCCGCCGACGCGCGCGCGAAGCCCGCTGCGAAGCGGTCCGCGGCCCGCGCGCCGAGCCCGCGCACACCGCGCGGCCGCCCGATCCGCGCCGGCGCGCCGCCGGGCGGCAGCGGCTTGAGCAGGTTCGCGCACAGCGCGGGCGTGAGCGACAGCGCCATGAACGACGACACGAGCATCGACGCGATCATCGCAACGGAGAACTGCCGATAGATCCCGCCGACGCCGCCCGGAAAGAACGCCATCGGCACGAACACCGCGGTCAGCACCGCCGTCACGCCGACGATCGCGCCGACGATGCGCTTCATCGCGCGGCGCGTCGCCTCGCGCGGCGGCACGCGCTCCTCCTCCATCACGCGATGCACGCTCTCGACGACGACGATCGCATCGTCGACCAGAATGCCGATCGCGAGCACGAGGCCGAACATCGTGAACACGTTGATCGACAGCCCGAACGCCCACATCGCGACGAACGCGCCCATCAGCGTGACGGGAATCACGATCGTCGGCACGAGCGTGCAGCGCAGGTCGCGCAGGAACAGCCACATCACGAAGAACACGAGGACGATCGCCTCGACGAGCGTGAGCACCACTTCGTCGATCGCGATCCGGACGAAATGCGCGCCGTCGAACGGGATGTCGACCGCGATGCCGGGCGGCAGCCGCTTCGACAATTCGGCGAGGCGCGCGCGGATCGCGTTCGACGTTTCGAGCGCGTTGCCGCGCGGGCCGAGCTGGATGCCGACCGTCGCGGCCGTCTTGCCGTTCAGCCGCGACGAGAACGAATAGTCGTCGCGGCCGAGCTCGACGCGCGCGACGTCCGCGAGCCGCACAACGGAGCCGTCCGGCTTCGACTTCAGCACGATCTGGCCGAACTCGGCGGGCGACGCGAGCTGGCCTTTCACGATCACCGCCGCGCTCGTCTGCTGGCCGGCCGCGAACGGCGCATCGCCGATCGCGCCCGCCGTCACCGCCGCGTTCTGCGCGGCGACGGCCGCGATCACGTCGTCGGCACCGAGCCCGTACTCGCGCAGCTTCACCGGATCGAGCCAGATCCGCAGCGCCTCGTCGGCGTCCCACAACTGCGCGGAGCCGACGCCCGGCGCGCGCTTGAGCTCGCGCAGCACGTAGCGGCTCAGGTAGTCGCTCAATTGCGCGGAATCGCGCGTGCCGTCGGTCGACGTCAGCGCCACGAGCATCAGGAACGTGTTCGCCGCCTTGAACACGCCGATGCCCTGCTGGACGACCTGCTGCGGCAGCCGCGGCTCGACCTGCTTGAGCCGGTTCTGCACGTCGACGAGCGCGAGGTCCGGATCGGTGCCGGGCGCGAACGTCACGTCGATTTCGAGGTTGCCGTGGCCGTCGCTGCTGGTTTCGTCATAGAGCAGGCCGTCCGCGCCGTCGAGGCTCTCCTCGATGATGCTGCCGACGTCGCCGTCGACCGTCTCCGTCGATGCGCCGGGATACGTCGCGTTGATCACGATCCGCGGCGGCGCGAGGCGCGGATACTGCGCGACCGGCAGTTGCGGGATCGCGAGCACGCCCGCGACGACGATCGCGAGCGCGACGATCCACGCGAAGACGGGGCGGTCGATGAAGAACGACGGCATGCGCGCGGCCCCGTCAGCGCGACGCGAACGGCGGCGCGTCGGCAAGCGGCGCCATGTGCGGCACGTCCGCCACTTCGCCGCCGCGGATCGCGTAGCCGCGCGAGCGGCCCTCTTCGACGAAGCCGAAGCGGCGATACAGTGCGATCGCGCGCTCCATCGCCCTACAGCGTCAGCTCGAACGACCGGACAAGCAGGCCCGGCAGCTTCGCGCCGCCCGTCGGGCGCTCGCTCCACGACTGATCGTTCAGCAGGAGTTCGGGCGCCGCGCCGAGTTGCTCGAGCTCGGCGCCGAGCAGGCGGTACACGCTGTCGTCGAAGCGCATCGCATCGACCGGCGCGACGATCCTGCCGCGCTCGACCCAGAACGTCGCGAAGCGCGTCATCCCGGTGATCCGTCCGTTCATCTTGTCCGAGAAATTCAGATACCAGAGATTGCCGATGTAGAGGCCCGTGTCGAGCGCCGCGAGCACGTCGGCATCGGCGAGCGCGCCGCCCGCGAGCGCTAGCGTCTCCGGCATTTCGTCCGCGGCCGCGCCGTTCGGGCTCAGGCCGTGCTCGCGCGCGGTGCGCGCGCTGACGAGCCGCCCGACGCTGCGCCCTTCGGCGACGAGCGGCACGCTGTCGCGCCGATAGCCGTCCGCGTTGAACGCGGGCGCCACGCCCAGCGAAAAATCCTCGGCGATCGTCACGCGCGGATCGAGCGCCGCCTCGCCCGCGTGCAGCCGATGCAGGCTGCTGCGCGCGCTCGCGTTCGCGCGCGCGGAAAAGCCGTCCCAGCCGAGCAGCCCGACGATCTCGGCCACCGCGGCCGGCGCGAGATACGCGCGATAGCGGCCGGGCGCGAGCGCCTTCGGCGCGCGGCCGAGCACCGGCAAGCGCGCGGCGGTCTCTTCGATCTTGTGCGCGAACGCCGCGTCGCTCCACGCGTCGCCCGCGTGGACGGTCTTGATCGCGCGGCCGCTCGCGTCGTACAGCGACCAGCGGAAATCGAAATTCTCGACCTCGTACCAGCCGCGGCTGCCCGTCGACGACGCGAAGCCGCGCACGAGCGAGCCGCCCGCGTAGAAGCCGACGAAATCGAGCCCGCGCGCGGCATCGGCGACGACGTGCGCGAGCGAGTCGGGGTCCGGCAGGCGGCCGCTGCGGCGAACCGATTGCCGCCACGCCGACGTGTCGAACAACAGATGCGGATCGTCGCTCGCGCCGCGCAGGCTCTCGCGCAGCGTCGCGAGCGCTTCGGCGAGCTCGGGCGCGTCCGTCGCCGGATCGCCGCTCGCCGTCTGCGTGAACGACGCCTGCCGCGCGCCCGCCACGAGCCGCACGCCGAGCTTGCCCTGCACGACGCGCCCCGTCTGGCGAATCCTGCCCGCGTTGAAGCGGATGAAATCGGACGTCTCGCCGGCGAACCACAGCAGCACCGTCTCGCCCGGCTGCTTCAGCCGCTCGGCCTCGTCGGCGAGCCGCGCGAAATGCGCATGCCAATCGATCGGGGCCGCGCGCCCCGGCTTCGCGAAGTCGGTCATCACGCGCCTCCGAACACGTCGACGTCGGCGAACACGCACGCGGGCGACGCGTGGCCGACACGGATGATCTGCGCCGGCTCGCCCTTGCCGCAATACGGCGTGCCATGCACGCCGAACGTGCTCTCGTCGCCGACCGCGCGCAGGCTGCGCCAGAAGCTCGCGGAAATGCCGCGGTAGTTCGGCCGCTTGACGACCTGCGTCAGCTCGCCGTTCTCGATCAGTTGTCCGAACTCGCAGCCGAACTGGAATTTGTTGCGATTGTCGTCGATCGACCACGACGTGTTCGTGCGCATCAGGATGCCGCGCTCGATGCCCGCGACGAGCTCGCCGAACGCGTGCGCGCCGGGCTCGACATTCAGGTTCGCCATCCGGTCGATCGGCGGCCGGTTCCAGCTCGACGCGCGCGCGTTCGCGACGCCCGGCAACCCCGCACGCGCCTGCGACAGCGCGCCGCCGAGCGGCCGCTCGAGCACGCCGCCGCGGATCAGGTATTGTTTGCGCGCGGCGCTGCCGTCGTCGTCGAACGCATACGATGCCGCCTCGCCGGGCAGCGCGGGATCGAACGTCACGTTCAGCAGCGGCGAGCCGTACTGGTACGAGCCGAACATCTCCGGCTTCACGAAGCTCCAGCCGGCGAAGTTGCGCTCGTCGCCGAGAATGCGGTCGAGCTCGAGCGGATGGCCGATCGATTCGTGGATCTGCAGCATCATCTGGTCCGGCATCAGCAGCAGATCGCGGCGGCCGGTCGGGCAGTTCGGCGCGGCGAGCAGTTGCAGCGCCTCGTCGGCGACGCGCGCGCCCGCGCCTTCGAAGCCGTAGCGCGCGAGCACGTCGACGCCGCCCTGCGCGAGCGTGCCCGCGTTGCCGAGCGTGCGCACCTGCGTGTCGCCGCGCGCGTGCGCGACGACGCTCAATTGCGGCATCACGTGGCGAAAGCGCTGCTCGATGCGCACGCCGTCGCTCGTCATGTAGAGCTGGTCGGTCTGCACGAGCATCACGGCGGCGGTGCGCTCGACGATCCGCGCGTCGACGGCCGCCGCCGCGCATTCGCGCGCGAGGCGCTCGATCCATTCGGCGCGGGCCGGCAACGCATCGTCCGCATGCGGCGACACGTAGCCGCCGCTCGCGTCCGGCCGCGCAACCGCGCGATGGTCGATCAGCGACAGCGCCGCGCTCGCCTTCGCGCGCGCAGCGGCCGCGTCGAGCGCCGCCTGCAGGCCGGCCGGCGACAGATCGGCCGTCGCCGCATAACCCGCGCCCGCGCCGGACCACGCGATCAGCATCGCGCCGCGATCGCGCGCACTCGAAAGCGGCTGCGCGACATCGTTGCGCACCGCATGCTCGTCGATCCGTTCGTCGACGACGCGCAGCGACCAGAATCCGGCGTCGCTGCGCAAGTGTCGGGCGGCCTGCGCCCAGCGTTCGTCAATCATCTGCCCTCTCCCGCGGGCTGCGCCGCGCCGTCATCATCGAAGACGCAAGCAGCGATCGCGTGTACGGATGCGACGGCGCATCCAGCACGTCCAGCGTGTCGCCCGCCTCGACCACGCGCCCCTCCTTCATCACGAGCACGCGGTGGGCCATCGCCCGCATCACCGCCAGGTCGTGCGTGATGAACAGGTAGCTGAGTTTGTACTTTTTTTGCAGATTCGTCAGCAGATTCAACACCTGTTTCTGGATCGACACGTCGAGCGCGCTCGTTGGCTCGTCGAGCACGAGCAGCTCCGGCTCGACCGCGAGCGCGCGCGCGATCGCGATCCGCTGCCGCTGGCCGCCGGAAAACTCGTGCGGATAGCGCAGCATCGCGTCGCCCGGCAGACCGACTTCCTGCAACAGCCCGGCGATCCGCGCGCGCCTCGCCTCGCCGGCGATCTCCGGCCGATGCACGGCAAGCCCCTCGCCGACGATCTGCTCGATCGTCATCCGCGGCGACAGCGAGCCGAACGGGTCCTGGAACACGACCTGCATTCGCCGGTACAGATCGCGCCGGCCGCGCGCCGTGCGCAGCGCATCGAGCGGCCGCCCGTCGATCTCGATCCCGCCCGCCGCTGGCCGCTGCAGCCCGAGCACGGCCGACGCGAGCGTCGACTTGCCCGACCCCGATTCGCCGACGATGCCGATCGTCTCGCCGCGACGCAGCGCGAACTGCGCATCGTGCACCGCGCGAAACGTCGTCTTGCCGAACAGCGCGCGCCAGCCCTTCGGCGCGATCCGGTAATCGACCGCGAGCGACCTGACGTCGAGGATCGTCCGCGCGGCCGGCGCGACGGCTTCGATCGCGCGCCGCGGCTCGCTGTCGAGCAGCCGCTGCGTGTACGGATGCTGCGGATTCGCGAACAGCGCGCCGGTGTCGCCCGTCTCGACGAGCACGCCGTGCTCCATCACGGCGACGCGCTGCGCGAAGCGCCGCACGAGGTTCAGATCGTGCGTGATGAGGAGCACCGCCATGCCGCGCGCCGCCGCCTCCTGCTCCTGCAGCGCGATCAGCAGATCGACGATCTGCTCGCGCACCGTCACGTCGAGCGCGGTCGTGGGCTCGTCGGCGAGCAGCAGGCGCGGCCGGCACGCGAGCGCCATCGCGATCATCGCGCGCTGCCGCTGGCCGCCCGATAGCTGATGCGGAAAACTGTCGATCCTTCGTTCGGGCTCCGGAATGCCGGTGCGCGTCAGCAGCTCGATGCCGCGCGCGCGCGCCTCGCCCGGCCGCAGCCCTTCGTGCAGCCGCAGGCTCTCGGCGATCTGCTTGCCGATCGTGTAGAGCGGATTGAGCGCCGTCATCGGCTCCTGGAACACCATCGCGATGTCCGCGCCGCGGATGCCGCGCATCTGCTGCTCGGTCTTCGTCAACAGGTCTTCGCCGTCGAACAGCATCCGGCCGGACAGCGTCGCGTGCTGCACGAGCCGCAGGATCGACAGCGCGGTGACGCTCTTGCCCGAACCCGATTCGCCGACGAGCGCGACACGCTCGCCGCGCGCGATCGACAGGCTCAGCTCGCGCACCGCGATCTTCTCGCCGAACGCCGCGCAGAAGCGATCGATTTCGAGGAGCGGCCGGGTCATCGCGGGCCTCCGCCGAACGCCGAGCCGCGCGTGCGCGTATCGAGCGCGTTGCGCAGCGCGTCGCCCATGAACGTGAGCAGCAGCAGCGTGACGACGAGCGCCGCGAACGCCGACATCGAGATCCACCATGCGTCGAGATTGTTCTTGCCCTGCTGCAGCAGCTCGCCGAGGCTCGGCGTGGGCGGCGGCACGCCGAGGCCGAGGAAATCGAGGCTCGTCAGCGACAGGATCGCCGCGCTCATCCGGAACGGCAGGAACGTGATGACGGGCGTGAGGCTGTTCGGCAGCACGTGCCGCCAGATGATCTGCCCGTTCGTGAGCCCCATCGTGCGCGCGGCCCTCACGTAGTCGAGCGCGCGGTTGCGCAGGAACTCGGCGCGCACGTAGTCGGACAGCACGAGCCAGCCGAACATCGACAGCAGGATGAACAGCAGCCACAGCGTCGGCTCGAAGATCGCCGCGAAGATGATCAGCAGGTACAAGTCGGGCAGCGCGCTCCAGATCTCGATCAGGCGCTGCCCGATCAGGTCGGTTCGCCCGCCGTAGAAGCCCTGCAGCGCGCCCGTCAGCACGCCGATCGCGACGCCCGACACCGTCAGCGCGATCGCCATCAGCACCGACAGCCTGAAGCCGTACAGCAGCCTCGACAGCACGTCGCGGCCGAACTGGTCGGTGCCGAGCCAGTTGCTCGCCGACGGCGGCGCCGGATACGGGCGCGACGCGAAATAATCGATCGTGTCGTAGCGGTAGCGGTTCGGCGGATAGATCGCGAAATTGCCGTTCGATTCGATCTTCGCGCGGATGTACGGATCGAGATAGTTCGTCTTCGCCGGGAAATCGCCGCCGAAGCGCGTCTCCGGGTAGTCCTTCACGATCGGAAAATAGTAGTGCCCCGCGTAGCGGACGACGAGCGGGCGATCGTTGGACAGCACGTCGGCGAACAGGCTGACCGCGAACAGCGCGGCGAAGATCACGAGGCTCCAGTAGCCGAGCCGCTGGCTGCGAAACCGCAGCCACGTGCGCCGCCACGGCGACGGCGACGCCGCGCACGCGGCGCACGCGGGATCAGCGGTCCACGCGGTGGAATTGGATGCGGGGGTCGACGAGGACATAGCAGACGTCAGCGATGAGTTTGGTGACGAGACCGATCAGCGTGAACAGGAACAGCGAGCCGAGCACGACCGGATAGTCGCGGCGGATCACCGAGTCGTAAGACAGTTGCCCCATGCCGTCGAGCGAGAACAGCGTCTCGATCAGCAGGTTGCCGTTCAGGAACGCGCCGACGAACGCGGCGGGCAGGCCGGTGACGAGCGGAATCGCCGCGTTGCGCAGCACGTGCTTCCAGAGCACGTCGCGCTCGGGCGCGCCCTTCGCGCGCGCGGTCAGCACGTATTGCCGGCCGATCTCTTCGAGGAACGTGTTCTTCGTCAGGATCGTGACGATCGCGAAATTGCCGACCACCGACGCGGTGACGGGCAGCACGATGTGCCACAGATAATCGAGCGCCTTGCCGAGCGCGGTGAGCTCGTCGAAGTTGTCCGACGTGAGGCCGCGCATCGGAAACACCTGCCAGAACGTGCCGCCGCCGAACAGCATCAGCAGCAGCACGCCGAGCACGAAGCCGGGAATCGCGTAGCCGGCGAGCACGAGCACGCTCGTCACGGTATCGAAGCGCGAGCCGTTGCGCACGGCCTTCGCGATGCCGAGCGGCACCGAGATCAGATACGTGAGGATCACCGTCCAGAGCCCGAGCGTGATCGACACGGGCAGCTTCGAGCGGATCACGTCCCACACGCTCGCATGCGCGTAGTACGACTGACCGAGATCGAACGTCGCGTAGCTCTCGAGCATCAGCGCGTAGCGCGTGAGCGGCGGCTTGTCGAAGCCGAACTGCTTCTTGATCTGCTCGATCTGCTGCGGATCGACGCCCTGGCTGCCGTGATAGCCGCCGCCCGCGCCGCCCGCCTCGCCGCCGCGCGCGGTGCCGTGGCGCAGTTGCGTCAGCACCTGCTCGACCGGGCCGCCCGGCACGAACTGCGTGACGACGAACGTGATCGTCACGACCCCGACGAGCGTCGGCACCATCAACAGCAATCGTCTGACTATGTAAGCAAGCATCGTCGCTCCCCGCTACGCGGCCGGGCCCGGCTTCGACGCGGCTGCGCCGCTCGCCGGCTGCTTCCGGAACCAGTAGTCGATGATCCAGTCCTCGTATTGATAGGATGCCGGAATGACGGACGGATGCCCGTACGTCGTCTTGTAGGCGATCCGCGCGTTCGGCAGGTAGTACTGCGGCACGAGGATGTACAGGTTGATCAGCACGCGGTCGAGCGCGTGCGTCGCCGTTTGCAGATCGTCGAGCGTATCCGCCGCGAGCGCCGCGCGGATCAGCGCGTCGACCGCCTTCGAGCGCACGCCCGGATAATTCTCGGAGCCGACTTCCGACGCCGCCGCGCTGCCGAAGCGGCGCACGAGCTCCGCGCCGGGAATCGTGACGGGCGGATAGATGAACGTCGTCATGTCGTACTGGAAGTTGTCGAGGCGCTTCTGATACAGCGCGCTGTCGATCTCGTGCATGTACGCGCGGATGCCGAGCATGCCGAGCGCCTGGATGTACGGCAGGATCAGCCGGTCCATGCCGGGCTCGTCGTCCATGATCTCGATCGTCATCGGCGCGCCGCTCGCGTCGCGCAGCGCGCCGTCGCGATAATGCCAGCCGGCCTGCGCGAGCAGATCGCGCGCCAGCTTCAGGTTCGCGCGCAGCGAGCCGGGCGGCAGCGTCGTCGGCTGCCTGACCATCGGGCCGAACACTTCGGGCGGCAGCTCCGCGCGGAACGGCTCCAGCAGCGCGCGCTCCTTGTCGCTCGGCAACCCGGACGCGCCGAACGGGCTCGCTTCCCAGAAGCTGTTCGTGCGGCGGTACTGGCCGTAGAACATCATCCGGTTCATCCAGTCGTAGTCGAACGCGAGCGCGAGTGCGTGACGCACGCGCACGTCGCGGAACTTCGGCTCGCGCATGTTGATGAGGAAACCCTGCATCTGCGCGGGGCCGTCCGCGAACTCGCCCTTCTTCAGCATGCCGTTGCGGAAGTTCTTGCCGACGTAGCGGCGCGCCCACTGCGTCGAGCTGTATTCCATCCGCACGTCGACGTCGCCCGCCTTGAACGCCTCGAGCATCGTGTATTGATCGAGGTACAGCTTGAACGACACGCGCGCGAAGCGGAACATCCCGCGCCGCGCCGGCAGATCGGCCGCCCAGTATTGCGGATCGCGCGCATAGACGATCTGCTTGTCGTTCTTGCGCTGCTCGATCCGGTACGCGCCGCTTGCGATCGGCGGAACGTTCACGATCTGGTCGAACGGCGGCCGCGTGCCGTCCGGCCGCTGCCCCCATTTCGGCGAGAACACCGGCAGATCGCCCGCGATCAGCGGCGCCGCGCGCTCGGGGCGCTTGAAATCGAAGCGGACCGTCAGCCGGTCGATCACCGTCGCGCGCTTGATGATCGCGAATTGCGCGTTGACGAGCGGCGACGCCTGCGGGCTCGTCAGCGTATCGAACGAATACTTGACGTCGGCCGCCGTGATCGGATCGCCGTTCGAGAAGCGTGCGGCCGGATTGATGTGGAACGTCGCCGAGCCGCGGTCGGGCGCGACGTCCACGTTGTCCGCGATCAGCGGATATTCGGAGGCGAGCTCGTCCCAGCTACGCTGCATCAGCGTGTCGAACATCAGGTTCTGGATGTCCGGCGCGGGCGAGCCGCGCACGAGGAACGGGTTCAGCGAATCGTAGCTCTGCGCTTCGTTGTAGTTCTCGAAATTCAGCACGCCGTCGTTCGGCGCGTCGGGGGCCGCATAGTCGAAGTGCGTGAAGCCCGGCGGATACTTCGGCTCGCCGTATTGCGCGAGCGCCGTCGCGGCAACCGCGCTCGACGGCGCAGCGGCGCAGGCGGCGAACGCCGCGCACACGACGGCCGCGATTCGCGCGGTCTCCCGCACGCGCGTCGCGAAGCGCGCGACGGTCGGCAAACGCAACTTCATGGGTCTCATCGTCACCTGCGTATGATCGCATCGGCATCGCGCCGATGCGGAGTCAATTCGAGCGGCGCGCACGGCGCAAGGCGCGCTTCGCGGCTGACGCCGCGCGTGCGGTTCGCATCATCGCGATTCATGGCCAAGCCGTCGCCGCCCGGCATCGGGCAAAAAGAGGCCGCTCCAAAGGGGTGGTTAGGGAAGCGGAGCGGCCCGTCGAATGCCGAAGGACGATGCGGGGCGGCGTCAGAACCGGTACGTCGCGCCGACCTGGATCACGCGGCCGTAGTACATGTACAGCGACTGGTCGTAGCCGTTCTGGTTGAGCGCGTTTTGCCAGACCGGATCGAACGGCGGCGCACGGTCGAAGATGTTGTTGATCCCGCCGTACAGCGTCCAGTTCTTGAAGCCGGTGTAGCTCGCGTACAGGTTGAACTGGCTGTACGACCCGACGTGATCCGCCGCCTGCGTCGGCGCGGCTACGCCGAGCGCCTGCGCATACGGCCCCGTGAATTCCCAGCTCAGCGTCGCATTCCACTTGCGATACGCCCAGTTCAGCGACGTATTGCCCTTCCAGCGCGGAATGCTCGCGCCGAACGGCTGCGTGATCGCGAAGTTGTTGCCCGCCGAATCGACGGTCGCCGCGCCCGGGAAGCCGATGTTGAAGTGATGCACGTACGCCCAGTCCGCCGACAGCGTGAACGTGCCGTACTTCGTCGGCAGCGCCTGGCGGAACGTCATTTCGAAGCCGTCGGTTTCGAGCGTGCCGAGGTTCTGGTACGGCAGCACGACGTACGTGATCTGCCCCGTCACCGGATCGCGCACGACCTGCGACGGGTTGTTGGCCGCGACGACCGAGTTCAGGCTCGCCTGGCCGATCACGTTGTCGATGAAGATCTTGTAGAAATCGAAGCCGAAGTCCGTGTAGCGCGTGGGCGAAGCCTGGAAGCCGATGTTGATGTTGCGCGTGCGCTCGGGCTGCAGGCTCGTGTTGCCGGTCTGCAGCGTGTTGATGAGCGAGTTGCCGAACGTTTGCAGGCCGATGTTCTGCGAAGGCGTGTTCTCGACGAACGTCGGCGCGCGGAAGCCGCGATTGTACGAGCCGTACATCGTGAATTCCTTGATCGGCTGATAGCGTAGCGCGAAGCGGGGCGAGAACGCGCCGCCGAAGTCGCTGTAATGGTCGTAGCGGCCCGACTGGCTGAACGTCAGGTTCTTGATGATCGGGATGTCGAACTGATAGTAGACCGCCGCGACGTTGCGCGAACCGCTCACCGATTGGGTGAGCGGATTCAGGACCTGCCCGCTCAATGCCTCGGAACCCTGGCCGATGAACTCGCTTTCATGCAGGAACTGCGCACCGAGGCCGAAGCCGACGTCGCCCGTGGGCAGCTTGAACAGGTTCGGCGTCGACAGCGTCGCGTCGAGCGCATCGAGCTTCGATACGCCCAGGTTGCTCGTCTTCATGTACAGGCCGTTGAACGCGTTCGGCGTCGCCGACGGATTCGCGAAGTTGAGCGTGCCGTTCTGATAGATGTCGTTGACGACGGATGCGTTCAGCACGTTGTTGAACGTGTTGGACACGACGCTCTGCGAGTGCGTGTACGCGGCCGACCAATCCCAGTCGCCGTACGGCAGCGCGAACGAACCCTTGACGCCCGTCGCGGCGCGCCAGAAGTTCGAGCTCGTCCGGTCGGACGCCGCTGCCGGGAACGTATACGCAAGCGGCGTGTCGACGCCGAACGGGTTGTACGGATTGCTCGCCGGCACGACCGAATTGAACTGGCTCAGCTTGCCGGTCGCCGGATTGAGCACGAGGCTCGGCGTCGTCGGGCTGCCCACCGTCAGCACGCCGTTGTTCTGCACCGTCGTGTTGTTGCTTTCCCACAGATCGGCGAACGCGGTCGTCTTGTCGTCGATCTTGAAATCGGCATGCACCTTCGCGCTCAGGCGCTCGGTCCACGGCGCGATCGACGTCGACTCCGCCGAGTTGAAGCCGCACACCGTGCCGCCCATGCCGGCGCCCGCGCTCAGATAGTTGCTCGCGGCGGGTCGCACGGCGCCGCCGAACGGGCAATTGCTCAGCGCCTGCGCGGTCGCGCCGCCGTTGGTCTGCCAGAACGAAGGCGCGAGCAGCGACAGGCCGCCCGCGCGGTTCGTGAAGTCCTGGTTCTTCGTCGTGTCGCGATCGGCGATCGTGAAGCCGTTCGACTTGTAGTAGCTCGCGGCCGCCGTGATGTTGAAGCGGTCCGAGTTCAGATTGCCGAAGCCGCCGAGAATGCTGAACTTCGTCGTGCCGTCGCCGCCTTGCGTCGCGCCAGAGTAGCTGCCGTCGAGTTGCAGCCCCTGGTAATTGTGCTTCGTGATGATGTTGACGACGCCCGCGATCGCGTCCGAGCCGTACTGCGATACGGCGCCCGTCTTCACGATCTCGATGCGGTCGATGATGTTCAGGGGAAGCGTGTTGAGGTCGAAGAACGTATCGGTGCCGTTCGACGCGAACGCGTACGGCGCGACGCGCTGGCCGTCGACCATCACGAGCGAATATTTTTCGCTCAGGCCGCGCAGCGCGATGCCCGCGCCGCCCGCCGCGAAGCCGTTCGTCTGCCCTTCGCTCCAGCTACTCGCGGAGTTCGCCGACACGCCGCGCAGGAAGTCCGCAACGTTCGTGTAGCCGCTGTCCTGAATGTCCTTCGCGGTGACGGTCTGGACTTGCTGGAAGCCGACCTTGTCGGCGCTTCGAATCAGCGAGCCCGTCACTTCGAAGCGCTTGATCTGTGCGACGCCCGGCTTCGCTTCCGGCGCGGCGGGCGGCGTGCCCGTTGCGGCCGCGCCGGAAGCGGGCGCGGGCGCGGCCGCGGCAGGCGCGGAGACGGCCCCCGTCGCGCTCGCCGCGCCCGTCGCGCCAGTCGCCGCGTCCGCCTGAGCGAGCGCGATGCCCGAGCCCTGTGCAGGCGCCGCGGCGGCGCCCAGCGCCGGCTGGCTCTGCGCGAACGCGGGCGCCGCCAGCGTGGCAGTCAGCGCCAGTTCGGCCCAGACGATCCGCTTGATCGCCGACGCCAATATTCTTTGCTTCATCTTTCCCCTCTCACTCGTCAGTAAGACCCCACCCGTTGCGCGCGGCAATCTCTTGAACTCCGCGCCCGACTCGCGGCGCTCGCGCACCGCCCCCGCTGCTGCCCGACTGCCCGCCGGACGCCGCCAACCGATCGACGCGCCTGCGTCGTCACAATCGTTTCGCTTCTTTTCAATTTGTTAGGTTCCCGAAATTTCCACGATGAATGAAACCGCTTTGCATCGGCGTTTCCTTTCATCACGACATCAGGAATCCATCCGTATTGCTTCGGGAACCGCCCGGCACGCTCAGAACAACCGGGGCGTCCCCACCCAAACCACCAGCGCCTCGCTGTCGCCGCCGTTGCGCCATGCATGCGGCGTCGTCGATTCGTAATGCGCGGTATCGCCCGCCGCCAGCGTGAACGTCGCGCGCTCGAGCGTCAGCTCGACGAGGCCGCTCACCACATACAGGAACTCCTCGCCCGCATGCGTCGTGACCTCCGAAACCGGCTGCCCGGCCGGCATCCGGACGAGAATCGCATCGAGCTGCCGGCCGTCGACGAGGTTCGTCAGACGCGCGAACGCGTTCGTCGAATTCGCGAGGCTGAAGTACCGGAGCGCCTCGTTGCGGCATACCGATCGCGCCTCCGTCGGCGCATCGACGAAGTACTGCATCGTCACGCCGAGCGCGCGAGCGATGCCGACGAGCGACGTGATCGACGGCGTCGCGCGTCCGCGCTCGACCTGCGACAGAAACGGCTTCGATAGGCCGGCCGCCGCTGCTGCTTCGTCGAGCGTGAGCCCGAGCCGCTGCCGCAGCGCCCGCATCTTGTTGCCGATCGAGGCTGCGACTACTGCCGATTCGTCGAGTGGCAAAACCATGACAAGGCACAATCCCGCGATCAAGAATCGTTTGTGTTGAGGAAGCCGGCGCCTGCAACGCGCACGCGCCACGCGATACGACACCGTTCGTTTCGCCGATCAGCAAAGCCGCTCCTTTCCCGTGATTCATCGACAGCCGCCATTTCCCGCGCTTCGCGAGGCAGCACGCGCGCGGCCGCTACCTCGACGCGACGAGCGCCCACAATCGCGCGAGATCCGCCGAACCGTCGCTGCCTCGCACGCTGCGGAAAGTCTGCACGGCGCGCGCCTTGTCGCCCGCGACGTAATACGCCTCGCCGAGCCGCAGCCGCGCTTCGTCGACGTGCTCGATGCCGCCCTTCGCAAGCGCTGCCTCCATCGCCGCGATGCCTTGCTTCGTCTGCCCGGCGAACACGAGATTCATCCCTGCGTCGATCGGTGCGACGGGATTCGCGCTGTCGGCCGGCGACTGCGCGCGCTTCGCCGCGAGCGCCTGCAGCCGCTTCTCGCGATCCGCGCCCGCATCGCGCCCGAGCACGCCGGACGCAAAACCCTGGTCGATCACCTGCTTCGCTTCCGCCGCCGCGCCCGCGACGAGCGCGAGCTGCGTCATCTCCATGTACGCGTCGGCGCCGTTCAACACGCCCGTCGCGCGCCGCAAGCGGTACATGTCGAGGTCGAGCGACGACAGATAGCCGGGCTTGTCGCGAATCGAACGGAACAGTTCGTCCCAATACGCCGGATTCGGGTGATACGCTACGAGCTTTTCGAGCGACGCCCGATAGGCCGCCCCGTCCTTCATCTTCTGCGCGCACGTGCCGAGCATCTGCAACTGCGCTTCGTCGGGCGCGCGCCCGGCGCGCGCCTGCGCCTCGACGCCCGGCTTGAGCTGGCCCACCACCGCCGCGCAGTCGTTCGACAGGTAGTACGACTGAACGAGCAGCGTGCGCATGTCGGGATCGCCGCCCCCCGCCTTCAGATAGCGCTGCGCGATCCTGATCGCCTGCGGGTAGTTCCGCTGCTGGAAGTAGACGCCTGCGAGCGCCGCCGTCGTGCGCTGCTCGTCGTCCTTCGACAGCCGCCCGGAACCGAGCACCGCCTCGTACGCCTGGATCGCCGCGCCGGCATCGCCCGCCGCCATCGCGGCCGCGCCGCGCATCTGCTCGACCATGTAGGTCTCGTATGGCGTCTTGTTCGGCACCGCCGCGGCCTGCGCGATCTTGCCGAGCGCGTCGCGGTACTTGTGCGCGCGATACAGGTCCTGCGCGGCACTGAGCGGCCGCGCGACGTCCGGGCGCAGCGATTCGGCGGCCGCCGCCGCGCCGAACGGCGCGGCAAGGACGCAGCAGCCTCCGAGCGCGGCCGCCAGCACGGCGCACTTCAACCATCGTTGGATCATGGGAAACGCTCGCTTCGTTATTGCATGTACTGCTCGTTGCCGATCAGCCCGATCTTCGTCGCCCCGATGCGCTGCGCGGACGCGAGCACCGCGGCGACGTCCCTGTACGGCACGAGCTTGTTCGGCCGCAGATGGATCTCCGCCTGCACCGGCTCGGCCGCGACCTGCGCGAGCTTCGCCTCGAGCGCCGCGCGGTTCGGCACGAGCGCGCCGTTCCAGGTCGTCGTGCCGTCGAAATCGATGTCGATCTGCACGATCTCGGGCTGCGTCGCAGGCGGCGGCGGATTGCCGATCGGCAGATTCATCTTGATCGAATGCATCTGGATCGGGATCGTGATGATCAACATGATCAGCAGCACGAGCATCACGTCGATGAGCGGCGTCGTGTTGATGTCGACCATCACGTCCGGCTCGCCGCCGCCACCGCCTGAAGATACGTTCATTCCCATCGTCGCCTCCTAGCCGCCGCGCGCGGGCGGTTCCGTGATGAACGAGACTTTCGCGATGCCGGCCCGCTCGCACGCGGTGATCACGCGGCCGATGAACTCGTAGCGCGTGCTCTGATCGCCGCGCACGTGCACGTCCGGCTGAGGGTTGATTGCCGACACCGTCTTCAGCTTCGACAGCAGCGTCGGCGCATCGACGAGCGTCTCGTTCCAGAAGACGTCGCCGTCGCGATTGATCGCGATCTCGACGCTCTTCGGGGTGGTCTGCAGCGGCTGGATCGTCTCCTTCGGCAACTGCAGTTGAATCGTGTGCGTGACGACCGGAATCGTGATCAGGAAGATGATCAGCAGCACCAGCATCACGTCGACGAGCGGCGTCGTGTTGATGTTGGAGATCACTTCGTCGTTATCGTCCTGCCCGACGCTCATGGCCATGGCGCACCTCGCTTCAGCGGACGAGCGACGCGGCCTGCACGTTCGCGCGCGGCAAGCGCTTGCCGCCTGCGAGCAGCACCGTGTGCAGTTGCGCGCCGAAGTTGCGCACGCGCTCCATCACCGACTTGTTGCGACGCACGAGGAAGTTGTAGCCGAGCACCGCGGGCACCGCGACCGCCAGGCCGATCGCGGTCATGATCAGCGCCTCGCCCACCGGCCCGGCGACCTTGTCGATCGACGCCTGGCCCGCGATGCCGATTGCCGTCAGCGCGTGATAGATGCCCCACACGGTGCCGAACAGCCCGACGAACGGCGCCGTCGAGCCCACCGTGCCGAGAAACGCGAGTCCGTCCTGCAAGCGATTCGATACGTTCGTGATCGCGCGCTCGACCGACACGTCGATCCACGTATTGCGGTCGACCGCTTCGAGCAGCGCTTCGTCGTGATGCTCGCCCGCCTCGATCGCGGTTTCGGCGATGAAGCGGAACGGCGACGCCTCGTCGAGCCGCTTCGCGCCTTCGGCGAGCGACGGCGCGCTCCACAGCTGCTCGTCGGCGACCTTCGCGCGGCGGTACGCGCGCAGTTGCTCGAGGAACTTGGTGATCATGATGTACCAGCTACCCATCGACATCACGACGAGCAGCAACAGCACGAAGCGCGCGACGAAATCGCCGTTCTTCCACAGCGCGCCGAGGCCGTACGGATTCTCGACTGCTTCGGTCGCGGCCGGCGCGGGCGGCGGCGCCGGCTGCTCCGCGCCGCTCGCCGTCTGCGGCGCTGCTGCCGCGGACACCGCGGCCGCCGCACCGCTCGCCTGCGCGAAAGCCTGCTGCGGCGCGACAAGCGCGTCAGCCGCGGCGACGGAGATCAACATGCTTGCCGCCAGAGCGGCCAGTGAACGCTTGGTCATACCCCACTCCAAATTTTTTCGTTGAACTGACTAAAAAGGTTCGAACCTGATTCCGGCCAGCCCGCGCACGGGCTCAGTTCAGGTTGAACGAGAATGGAACCTGCACGCGCACCGGCTGCCCCTGCGCCAAGCACTTGAACTGCCTGACCGCATTGAACGCCGCACGATCGAGCACCGGGTCCGCCGATTGCGCGACGCGTTCATTCGTGATGTGACCTTGCGCGTCGACGACGAATTCGATCGTCACGTCGCCCGTGACGTTGTTTTCCTGGGCTTCCTTCGGATACTGCATCGACGCGCGAATCTGGTCCGAATTCGGGCACACGACGCCCACTTCATGGCTGACGGCCTTCGCGGGCGCCGGCGGCGCGGCCACGGGCGCCTGGACGGCGGGCGCGGACGGCACGGGCGCCGCCTGATGCGTGATCGTCGGCTGGAGCGGCGCCTGCACCGGCACTTCCGGCGGCGGCACGAACGGCGGAGGCGGCGGCGCGAACTTCGGCGGCGGCAGCTTGACGGTCGGCATGGGCGGCGGGGGCGGCGGCTTCACCGGCTCGATGATGCGCGTCTCGATCGGATGCTGGATGACCTGCACGACCTTCGTCGCGAGGCCGTTGAGGAGCGCATAGACCAGCACGACGTGCAGCGCGAGCACGATCGCGAGGCCGCCGAAGCGCCGGGCGGGATTCTGCTGCTTGTTGCCGAATTCGCGCACGCGACCGAGCCGGGCGAGTCCGTCGTTTGAAACAGCCAAGCCATCGTCGACTTTCATACCCACTTCCCCCAAAGCACGATTCGTCCGGCCGTCCGGCCGCGGCGCAGCGCACCGGATCCGTCATTCGCCCTTTACCCGAAAGCTTTCAATTTGCTTTGGAATCCAAATTATCAGATTCGGTATGCGGCGCGAATTCGATCGATATGACGCTATTGATTTATTCCCTGCCAGCCGGATGCCCGATTTCGCTGTTTCAGCAACACCTTTCAGACAGCCTTGCGTCAACCGGATGCTTGCACACCATTCGTCAGACAAAATGCACGATCTTCACCTTCTTCAGGCAGCCTGACAGTAAAGGCCTGTCTTGGGTGCAGAAGATAGCAAGGAAAAAATTTTGCCGTCAAACTTTATTTGATGTGCCCACACAAAATTTGGAGCATTTATTCGAAATACAATTTAGTAAGCCATTTGAATTGAAACCGTCGACAAAGTAATTGTTTTGTATGGCGACGATATTCGATTATCTGATAAGCAGCGTTATTCGCTTGTTTGGTGCACTGCAAAGCGAATCTTCCTTTTTTGGTGCATCTCTGCATTTCGATCATTTCCCGTGCGATTGCAACGTCTCGCCTGTCTTTCACCTCTTCAAGTTGATTCGTATCTCTAATCAATTCACCGAGGCATGCGGCCCGGAAGATCTGCATCGCCCGTTCGAATCGCCGTTACGCACGCGCCGCGCGCCGTCAAATCGACTGGACGATTCTTCCGCTAGAATGCGCTCGGCGACATGCGCGGCGCCCCAACGACAACCACGAGCCGCCCGCCGACATGAGCCAATCCCGGCGATGGAAACCAGATGAGACTCGCGCGCGACATCATTGCAGGCGGCGCGCCGCCGACCGCACAGACAACCAACGCCGCGCACGCGCGCGCGCCCCGTCGCGCCTGCGCGACGCGCGCACCGATGAGCGAACGCCTGCCGCGATGAGACTGAAAATCAAGATCTTCCTGCTCGCGATCGTGCCCTTCCTCGTGACGATCGCGGCGATCGGCCTCGGCGTGCGGCAGCAGGCAACCGTGCTCGCGCGCACGCAGCACGCGACGATCGAAGCCGCGTATCTGTCGAGCAAGGAAATCGAACTCAGGCATTACGTCGACCTCGCGACGAGCGCCATTGCCCCGCTGTACGAAGCGGGCCGCGCGAACGCGCGCGACGACGCGCTGCTGCGCCAGCAAGCGCTCGCGATGCTGCAAAGAATGGAATTCGGCCCCGACGGCTACTTCTTCGTGTACGACCTGCACGGCAATTCGCTGATGCATCCGCGCGAGCCCGAGCGGGTCGGACACAATTACTGGACGCTGCGCGATCCGCAGGGCTCGCTGACGATTCAGCAGTTGATTGCGGCCGCGTCGCGCGGCGGCGGCTACGTGCGCTATGTCTGGCAGCGCCCGTCGACGGGCAAGCTCGCGCCGAAGCTCGGCTACGTCGTTTCGCTGCCGCGCTGGGGCTGGATGGTCGGCACCGGCATCTATCTCGACGATGTCGGCACCGCGCTCGCGCGGGTCGACGCGCGCGCGTCGGCGAACATCGAGCGCACGATGACGTGGCTGAGCGCGATCGCGCTCGCGGGCGCCGCGGTCATCGCGCTGTGCGCGCTCGTGCTGAACGTGAGCGAGTCGCGCAGCGCCGACGCGAAGCTCAAGCGCCTCGCGCAACAGGTCGTCGAATCGCAGGAGCAGGAGCGCGCGCGTCTTGCACGCGAGCTGCACGACGGGATCAGCCAGATGATGGTGTCGGCGAAGCTGATGTTCGAATCGGCGCTCGAGCGCTTCGCGCGCCTGCCGGCGCGCGAGAACGCGGCGGAAGCCGCGCTGTCGAAAGGCATTGCGCGGCTCGGCGACACGCTGCGCGAAGTGCGCCGCATCTCGCACGCGCTGCGTCCGACGATGCTCGACGATCTTGGCCTCGCGGCCGCGCTCGATCAACTGGTGCGTGAGCTCGGCGCGGAAACCGGCGTCGAGCTCGGCTTCACGCAGGTCGAGCACAGCGGCGCGCCGCCGCTGCCCGCGCCCGTGAAAACGGCGCTCTTTCGCATCGCGCAGGAAGCGCTGACGAACATCCTGCGCCATGCGCACGCAACGCGCGCGGCCGTCACGCTCGAACTCTCGTCGCGCGAAGCCGCGCTGACGATCGCCGACAACGGCCGCGGCTTCGACGCCGGGCGCGCGCAAGCGGACGCGCGCGGCGGCGTCGGCCTGCGCAACATGCGCGAGCGGCTCGACGCGCTCGGCGGCACGCTCGCGATCAGCTCGCAGGTGGGCCATACCGTCGTCGCCGCGCGCGTGCCGCTGTCCGGCGCAGACTCAACAGGAACCACGCGATGACCACTGCCTCTTCCACGCCCCACACCGCGCGCCTCTTGCTCGTCGACGATCATCCGCTCGTGCGCGACGGCCTGAAGATGCGCCTCGAGGCGGCGCCCGGCCTCGCTGTCGTCGGCGAAGCGGGCAATGCGGACGAGGCGCTCGCGCTCGCCGAATCGCTCGCGCCCGATCTCGCGCTGATGGATATCGGCATGCAGGGCATGAACGGAATCGCGCTCGCCGGCGTCTTTCACGCGCGCTTTCCGGCGATTCGCGTGCTGATGCTATCGATGCACGACAACGTCGAATACGTAACGCAGGCGGTGCGCGCGGGCGCGAGCGGCTATCTGCTGAAGGATTCGCCCGCGACCGAGATCGTGCGTGCGATCGGCGCGGTGCTCGCCGGACAGACGTTCTTCAGTGAGGGAATTGCCGCCAGAATGATTCATGCGAGCGCGGAAGCATCGCCGCTCGATCGGCTCACGCCGCGCGAGCGCGACATCCTCGATGCGCTCGCGCAAGGGTTGTCGAGCAAGCAGATCGCGCAGCGCAACGGCCTGTCGGTGCGCACGGTCGAGACGCATCGGCTGAACCTGAAGCGCAAGCTCGACATCGAGGGGCAGGCGGAACTGATCAAGTTCGCGGTCGAGCATCGCAGGCGGTAGACGCCATGCCGCAACGCAAAAGGGCGCCGAGGCGCCCTTTTGCATGACGAATGCGCAACCCGCTGGCGCGCTCAGTTCGCGCGCGCGTTGTGCTTCGTCAGGAATGCGATCAGGCCGTCGATGCCGCCCTGAGAGAGCTGCGCCTTGAACTGCCCCTGGTAGACCTGGATCAGCCACGCGCCCGACATGTCGATGTCGTAGATCCTCCAGTCGTTGCCGATCTTGCCGAGCCGGTAGCCGACCGACTGGCTGTCGCCCGGCGTCGTCACCGTGGAGCGAACGAGCGCGTCGGCGCCGCCCGCGCCCGCCGCCTTGAACGTGAACTTCGCGTCCTGGCTGCCGAGCTGCGCGAGCGATGCCGCGTACGTGCGCGTCATCAGAATCCGGAATTGCTTGTACAGCTCCTGCTGCTGCTGCGGGCTCGCCTGCTTCCATGCGTCGCCGACGGCGATGCGCGTCGTGCGCTCGAAATTCGTCGCGGGCAGGAAACGCGCTTCGACGATCTGCGTGATCTTCGCCATATCGCCGCTGCGCGCGACGGGATCCGCCCTCATCGCGCCGACGGTGCCCTCGACGGCGTTCTTGACCACCTCGACGGGCGCGGTTTGGGCGAATGCCGAAACGGACACGACGGCCGCGGCCACAAAAGCAAACAGATGACGTTTCATGCGTGTATCGAACCAGGAGGAAAACATGCCGGACGCGGCGAGGCGCCGGCGCAGACAGAACAGTATACCGAGCTTGGCGCGCTCGCGCGGCGCCGTGACGGTCTGTTACCGAATAGTCGAAATATTTACGATGCAGCGGGCGGACCGCGACGCGCACTCGCCTTGCCGTCGCCGGCCGGGCACCCCTTCGCCAGGCGACGACGCGCGAGACTCACGCGTCGAGGCAGCAGGACAGGCTCATCTCGAAGTAGCGGAAACTGCGCTCGATGCCGGCCGCGACGTCGCGCACCTGCTCCGTGCTCGGCGATTGACCAAGAATCGTCGCGACGATGTCGAGCGCTTCCCACGGATGCTTGTCGTCGTAACTCGAATGCAGCTTCAGCCAGCGCATCGCGCGGCCGCGCACCGCTTCGGGAAAGCCCATCTCGTAGACGTCCGAGCGGCACAGGTCCGCGCTCCATTCGCCCGTCACGC
The DNA here is from genome assembly GCF_001513745.1 of Burkholderia humptydooensis. Lineage (NCBI taxonomy): Bacteria > Pseudomonadati > Pseudomonadota > Betaproteobacteria > Burkholderiales > Burkholderiaceae > Burkholderia > Burkholderia humptydooensis. Next base: position 2,865,432 of record NZ_CP013382.1, read on the forward strand.
CTTCGATCGCATAGTTGGTCGCCGCGACGCTCGCCGCGAGCGTATCCGCGCTGCTGCTCTTCCAGCACCAGTGGCTGAGCGCGAGCGCGGCGGGCGGACTGCCGCCGTCGATCAGTTGCCGGCGCGGCACGCCGCTCGCTTCCGCCCAGTTCACCCAGTGCTCGACGTGATTCAGCTCGACACGGATGTTGCGGATCAGATAGCGGCGCGCCTTCTCTTCGCCGGACGAGTTCGTGCCGTTCGCCTTCAGCAGGTTCATCGACATGTACTTCGGAAACTGCTCGACGACGGGCCAGCCGTTCACGAAGAACGCGGCGAGCTGCCGCGGCGCGAGGCGGCCGTCGCGCATCAGCGAGAATACTTCGTGAAAGCGTACGCGGTCGCGCGCCGCGCGCACCGTGCCGACCACGTCCTGTAGCCAGTGCGGATAGCTCCCGATATCCATCAACTCGCCGTCGCGTTCAAAAGGGATATGCAATTTCCTCTCCTTGGATAAAGTCATCGGACCACGTCAATAGCCGCCCTCGCGCCACGGCGAAGGCTGTGCAAAGAAATATCCCTGGCAGAAGTCGATGCCGAGCTCGCGCAACATCCCGAGCTCGGCCTCGGACTCGACATGCTCGGCGACGGTGCTGCAACGCATCGAGTGCGCGACTTCGTTGATCGCGCTGACGACGCCGTAGCTCACCCGGTCCGACATCATGTTCGACACGAACTCGCCGTCGATCTTCAGATAATCGATCGGCAAGCTGCGCAGATAGCGAAACGACGACATGCCCGCGCCGAAATCGTCGAGCGCGAAGCGGCAGCCGATCGCGCGCAGCTCGCCCATGAAGCGCGACGCGAGCTCGAGATTCTTCACGGCGATCGTTTCGGTGATCTCGAAGCAGATCACCGAAGGCTCGAGACCGGAGCTCACCAGCTCGGCGATCACGAATTCGAGAAAACGCTCGTCGGAGATCGACGCCCCCGACAGGTTCACGTTGTACTCGTGGTACTCGCGCGCGGGCAGCGCGCTCAGCTTGCGGAACACCGTGCGGATCACCCAGCGGTCGATGAGCCCCATCAGCCCGTAGCGCTCGGCGGCCGGCAGGAACGCGGCGGGCGAGATGTCGCGGCCCGCGTTGTCCGTCATCCGCAGCAGCACCTCCGCGCGCCCGGGCGTCTGCGAATCCGGGCATGTGTGGACGATCGGCTGCAGGTACAGGCGGAAGCCGTCGGCTTCGAGCGCGGTCTTGATCCGGCGGCTCCACTGCACGTCGCCGACGTGGCGCGCCTGCTGCAGATCGCTCGGGTCCGCGAGCTGGATGCGGTTGCGCCCGCGCTCCTTCGCGATGTAGCACGCGATGTCGGCGAGCTTGACGGCCATCTCGAGACTGCACGGCGCGCGGCAGAGCTCGAGCACGCCGATGCTGACGCTCACCGTGAAGCGCTCGCCTTCCCACAGGAACACGAAATCCTCGAGGCTGCGGCGCAGCCGCTCCGCCTTGTTCTTCGACGGCCACGAACCCGCGCCGCGCGGCAGCAGCACGCCGAACTCGTCGCCGCCGAGCCGCGCGAGCACGTCGTCGTCGTCGAGGCAGCTCTGGAAGCGCTGCGTGACTTCGCGCAGCATCGCGTCGCCCGCCGCGTGGCCGCAGGTATCGTTGATCTCCTTGAAGCGGTCGAGATCGAGCATCAGCAGCATCGAGTCGGCGCGGTCCTTGCCGGACGTCGTGTCGGCGAGCGCGATCTCGAGCCGCCGCTCGAACTCGACGCGGTTCACGAGCCCCGTCAGCACGTCGTGCGTCGCCTGCCACGCGAGGCTTTCGAGGAACTGCTGCTCGCGCGTCATGTTGCGCAGGATCAGCACGTAGCCGATGTGGCCGTGCATGCGGTCGCCCATCTCCGAAATCGTTGTCTGCACAACGATCTTGGAATGATCGCGGCGCAGCAGATGCACCTCGCGCTTGATCGGCGTGCGCTCGTCGCGCGCCCAGAATTCGTCGACGATGTCGACCGCCTGCCCAGTCTCCTTGTCGAGCAGCATCAGCACGCTCGACACCGGCGCGCCGACGCACGCGGCGGCCGAATAGCCGAGCAGTTGCTCGGCCGCGTTGTTGATGAAATCGACGTTCTTCGCGAGCCCGACCGTGATCACCGCCTCCGCGACCGAGCTCAGCGCCGCCTCGGCGAACGCCTCGCTGCGGTCGAGCGCGTACTGGATCGACAGCCGCTGCAACGCGGCCTTGCGCGCCCAGACGAGCGCGAGATACATCAGGAACATCGACGCGACGAAGTAGCAGACGAGCAGCAGCGCGACGCTCGAGCGGAATTCGTCGCTGAACGCCTTCGAGAAGCGGTCGGGCAGGCCGGACACGCGCTCGTTGATTTCCCACGCGCGGTATTCGAACGCCTTCACGCGCGGATCGCCGCGATGGCCGCTGCTGACGAGCGCGTGCAACTGGCTCGCGACGTTGCGGAACTCGGCGAGCTCGACGTCCGCCTGCATCCAGCATTGCAGCGCATAGTTGATCTTCGCGACCCAACTGAGCGCGGGCAGCAGCAGCGCGGCCGCCGTCGCGTCGGCCGGGTCGATGCCGCTCGCGATGATCGCCTCGCGCGCGCTCGCGCGATCGGGCGGCTTGCGCTGCAACGCGGTGCGCGCGATGCTCAGGCGATACGGCTTGTCGATCGCGGCTTCGTAGAGCTTGTACGCGCGCTCGTCGCCCGTCTCGGCGTAGCGGATCAGATAGATGACCGCATCCTTCTGCGATTTCGACCACGTGCTCTCGCCGCCGATGTAGACCCTGAGGAACGACACCACGGCGAGACTCACGATCACGACGCACACGAGCACCGACACCATCAGCAGGATCGGCCAGACGTCGAGCGCCGGCCTCAGTTCGGCCGCCTGGCCACCCCCGTCGTTCAAGCCGAGCACCTGTTCGCGCATGCTGGAAGTCCCGTTCATCGTCCACCTTGCCTGAGCCCCGCCGCCGCGCCGCTTCGTCGCGGCGGTCTCGTATTCCCCCGGCGCGCGCAAACGCCGGAAACGAACCGGCGGCGGCCCGTTGCCGGTCCGCCGCCAGATGCTCGAAGCGTGGCCTGTCACGCTGTCGCTCGTATGGATCGTGCGTAGACTGGCCATCTTGCGCGCATTCGTCTGCTCGTCGCGTTACATATGAAGCGTTTGCTTCATGAATGCGCGTGCGCCGCCGCCCGCGCAAGCGGCGGCGCAATCGTCGGACAATCATACGACGCGCGGCGCGCCGCCGCTCAACCTTCTTTCAAACACCCTGCAATTTCAGCCGGTTCGCATGCGTGCGCAGCACCGCGACCGGATCGGCCGCATACGCGCCCCGGATGCCGAGCAACTGATTGATCTCGTCGAAGTGGTTCCACTTGTAATCGGTCGAGATCACCGTTCCGTACAACGAACTGCAGGTCGACGTGAAGCCGTCGTTCAGCCCCGCCTGCCTGAGCGCCATGACGTTGCCGGCCGTCAGGAACACGAGCGTCGACGGGTCGAGCACGTTGGCCGGATCGATGAGCGGGACCGTGCTCCTGTCGAGCGCGCCCGTCGTCAGGCCGAGCACCGTGATCGGCTGGTACGCGCTGCCGCTCCACGAATACAGCAGGTGCACGTTGCCGCCGACCGTCTCGCTCGGCGCGCCCGTCGCGCATGCGCCCGGCGCGCCGAGGCCCGCGCTCGGGAACTGCGCGTTGAACTGCGTCGCATGCGGCGTGCTGAGCGCGTTCAGCGCGGCGATCGCGTCCTGATTCGTGTTGTGCGTGTGGCTCGTCAGGATTCCGAAGATGTTCAGCAACTGGCCGAAGATCGGCGTCGACAGGCCGGTCGGGTCGAGACTCAGCGCGCCGAGCACGAAGTCGGCGAACGGCGAGCCGCGATGCGGCGTCGCGATCGACGTCACCGATGCGACGAGATCCGGCGCAACCGCCGCGACGTAGCGCGACGTCAGTCCGCCCTGGCTGTGGCCGATCAGGTTCACCTTCTGCGCGCCGGTGACGGCGAGCACCTGCTTCACGTACGCGAGCAGTTGCTCGCCGCGCCCGTTCGGGCCGAGGTCGCTCTGGAACCCGGACAGATCGGCGACGAACACGGTCGCGCCATGCCGCTGCAGATCGGACTGCATTCCGTACCAGTACGGGACGACGCCGAAGTAATCGTCGGTGCCCGTCAGCCCGTGGACGAGAATGATCGGGTAGCGCGTCGCCGCGTAGTCGTCGACCGCGCCCGTCGCGGCATCCGCGTGCGCCGCCACCGGCGCGCCGAACGCGCACATCGCGGCGACGATCGCGGCCGCCCATGCATTTGCCAGTTTCTTCGCTGCGGCCCGCGCCGTCGCCGCGACGCATCTCGACATCGACTTCATACCGATTCTCCTGTGTATTGCGTTACTCGAACGATGCCGCCCGCCCGTGCGCGTCGATCGCCGCGATCGCGACGCCGAACGAACCGCCCGGCGGCTCACCACCCCAAACAGAATCCGCGCACGTCCGCGCCCCGATCCTCCATCGCGACCGCGGCGCGCCATCCCGCGCCGAGCGCGATGTCGGCAACCGCCCAGCGCACGCCGTCGCTCACGCATTCGTCGCGCGCGGCCCGCCGCGCGGGCCAAGGCATCTCCAGCTCCCGCGGATCGCGCCGCAGGCCCGCGCCGTGCGCCTTCAGCAGCGCCTCCTTGCGCGTCCAGAGCTGCAACAGCAGCCGCATTTGCGCATGCTTCGGCGTGCGCGCGAACACGTCGCGCTCGCGTTCGCCGAGACTGGCCGCCGCGAGCGCGTCGGCGTCGAGCTTCCGGCCGAGCGATTCGAGATCGCAGCCGACCCGCTTCTTAGCGACCGCCATCAGCACTGCGCCGCTCGCGCGGCTTACGCTGAATTCGAGATCGCGGCCGAACAGCACCGGCTTGCCGCCCGGCTCGACGTCGAACACGAGCCGCGCCGGATCGGCATCCAGGTACTCGCCGAGCACGACCCGCAGCATCGCCCGCGCGAACACGAACAGCTCGCGATGCGCGCCGTACCTGAGCCTCGCCGCGCGCTCGCGTTCGCTGAACGACAGGCAATCGCGCTTCAGGTACGACCCCGCTTCGTCCGCGCGGGCGCGCCACACGTGCACCTCGCCGCGCATCAGCCGCTCCGTGAGCGCCGCCGACGGCCGCGCGACGCTGAACCGCAGCGCCGCCGTATCGTCGCGCGGCATCGCGTGCGGCAATCCTTCCACCCTCATTTGTCAGTCAACCTAAGTGTTTCAAACGCACGCCGGCCACGCCGGCCGCATGCCCCGCCCCGCGCCGTCCCGCGCCGTTCGTCAGGCAGCCGCCGCCGCGACGCGGCTTTGCCACCAGATGAACAGCGGCGCGCCGACGATCTCGAGTACGGTAAAGCCGATGAACGGAGCAAACGGTGCGCCGAGCGACACGAGTGAGATCAGACGGCCGAATCCGCCGGCGAAGATCATCGTCCACAGCGCGCGGAACAGCACGCCGTTGCGCTCGATGTTCGGGATCGTCCAGAACGCGCCGAGGCCGAGCCCGAACCAGACGCCCGCGTAGAAGCGCAGGTTGCTGTCGAGCGTCGCGTCGGCGGGCAGCGCGACGCCGAGCGATGCGTACAGCGGATCGTGGATGCCCAGCATGCCGAGCGTGCCGGTCGCGACCGGCACGGCTGCGAGAATTGCGGTGACGATTTGCAGGATGCGTTTGCTCATTGTAGGGTGGCCCTTGTTATTGGACGATCGGCGACGTCCTATTGATAAAAAATGCCCAGCGCCTGCACGCTGCTCGCCTCGGGCATCGCGCCGAAGCGGCTCCACGAAGGTCCGGTCTGCCGCAGGAACTGCACGGCGACGTCGAACTTGTCGAAGCGCCGCCGCAGCTCCAGCCAGTACTGCTGCCCCGCGCCGGGATCGAGCTGCGCGAAGCCCGTCAGGTCGAGACGCCGCACGAACACGTTGCGCCACGCCGCCATCAGGAACACCCCGTGCCGCGACGGCAGCTCCTGCGCGGCGATCGACGTGCGCACCGCGCGCGCCCACGCATACGGATCGCTCGCCTGCAGCGCACGCCACTGCGCAGCGGATGCGCCGCCGCTGTTGCCCTGCAGCTCCGCCGTCAGCGACAGGTCGATCGGCAGCGTCCACGTGAAGCCCACCGCCGAGCGCGTGCGAAATGCGCGATCGCGGTTGCCGCCGCCCGTCGCCGAGCCGATCAGCGACGGCCGCCAGCCGCCCGTCCATTCCGCATACGCGACGACCGCGTTGCCGAGCAGCACGCTCAGATTCTGCCCGAACTGCGGCGATTGTCCGCTCTCGCCGTACAGGACCCATTGCGGCTGGATCGCGGGCGCGATCCGCTGGCTGCCGACGAGCATCCAGCGATCGACGCCGTTCGTGCGCTGCAGGTCCGACGACGCGAACGGATCGCCCGGCACGCTGCGGCTCGCTAGCCGCGGCGACAGCATCAGCGCGATCGAGCCCGAATCCCAGACGCGCTGTGCGCGCACGGCGACGCTGCCGAGCCGGTTCGTGTGCCGGCTGTCGGGATCGGGCGGCACGTCGAGGCTCACCGCGCCCGCCTTGAAGAAATCGGTCGGGTTGTAGCCGATCGCCGCGCCGATGCGCTCGTTGATCCGGCCCGCGTCGATCGCCAGCAGCGGCGACGGCTTCCAGCTCGCATACGCCTCCTTCACGAGCGTCACGTCGCGGTGCGACGCCGCGCCGGACGACAGCGGATCGAACCGGTCGAACCGCATCGCGAAATTCACACCCAGCGTCGGCGTCAGCGCGTGCTCGAACTGGAATTCCACCGACAACTGATTGCGCCATGACGACGCAGCGCCGCGTCCGTCGCTCCAGCGAACGGCGTCCTGCACGCTGAACTTCCACGGGCGCGCCGTTTCCGGCGCCGCGACGGGCGTCGCGTCCGCGAGGTCGAGCGCCGCGTTCGTCGCGTCGTTCGCCGCGGCCGCGTCGCCCGCCGCCGCGGCGCGCAGCGGCATGGCCGCCGCGGCCGCGCAAATCAGGATCGCCAACGATCTGCGCGTCATTGCGCCTGGAAGCGGGGCAGGTAGTCGCGCTGCAACCATGCGTCCGGAATGTCGCGCCACGCGTAGCCGGAAAAGCGCATCACCGTGACCCAGTTCGGATCGAGACCGTCGATGATCACGGTTTCGGTCGGTCGCTCGACGCCGAGCTCGGCCGTATAGCGCCGATAGAACGCGCTCTTCAGCAGCCGGTCGCTTTCCGAATAGAACTTCGCCTTCACCGGCCGGCTGTTCGATGCATCGAGCCACATCTCGATCCGGTGGTACGTGAGGCCCGGCGCGTTGCCCGTCAACGAAAGCTTGTAGCAATGCCGCGTCTGCCGGTCGCCGTCCATCACGTCCTCGGCGCCTTTGAGCTCCGCCCGGTAATCGTGCGCGAGATTGACGGTCACGACGTCGCCGTTCGCGGCCTGCCCGAGCAGGCGCTGGTCCGGCGAGATGCGGATGCTCGCCTGATTCGCCGGATCGTAGAACCACAGATCGTTGCCGTTCTTCAGCATCAGCTTGCCCGTGTCGCGCGCGGGCGCGACGAAGCGCACCAGCGTGCGGAACGCGCCGCCCGGCGCATCGGGCTTCGAGTAGATCGACAGCGTGTTGCCGTCGACCTGCTTGCCGGAGCGGTATTCGGCAAGCGTCGCGGTCAGCACGAACGACTTCGCCGGCGTGCGGATCGCATCGCTTTCCGCGAGCAGCTTCTGCGGATCGGGCGCTGTCTGCGCGTGCGCGAGCGCCGCCGCGCAAAGGCTCATGCCGACCCACCATTGACGAAACAAGCGACGCACGCCACACCTCCCGATCGATTCGATCTTTCGTTGTTCAAACTGAAAACTTCCACCGCTCACGCGTAACGCAGCGCGTCGACGATCGACAGCCGCGCCGCGTGGCGCGCGGGCAGCCACGCCGACAAGCCGGCGACGAACGCGAGCCCGACGAACGTCAGCGCGATGAGACGCCATTCGCCCCACACGCGCACCGTCAGCGCGACCGAATCGATCCGCGCGGGCGGCGTCCATGCGAGGCCGCTGTGGTTGACCGCGAATGCGAGCGCGAGCGCGACGAGCACGCCGATCGACGCGCCGGCGACGCCGAGCAGCGCGCCTTCGCAGACAAACAGCGCCTGGATGCCGCCGCGGCGCACGCCCATCGAGCGCAGTGTGCCGATCTCGACGGTTCGCTCGAGGATCGCCGTGCTCATCGTGTTGCTGACGACGAACAGCACGATCGCGCCGATCAGCACGAACACGAAGCCGAAGATCATCGAGAACATCCGGTTCGTCTGGTCGTAGAACGGGTTCAGCGCGGCGAAGTCCAGCACGTCGAGCGGCTGGCCTTCGAAGCGGCCGCCGAACAGCGCGTCGATCCGCGCGCGCGCGGCGGGCAGTTGCGCGGTGTGCCGAAGCTGGATCTCGATCGCCGTCACGCGCGGCGCGTCGCCGCCGTAGACGAGCCGCTGCGCGCGCGGCAGATGCATCGCGAGATAAACGTCGTCGAGTTCCTTCACGCCCTGCTGCTCGGCCTTCGCGACCGTGAAGCCGCCGACGTTCGGCGCGCCGTATGCGTTCGCGGCGAGCACTTCGATGTGCGTCGCGCTTGCGCGCTCGTCTTTCTGCTCGCTCTTTCGCGCGCCCGCCTCGGCTGCGGCGAGCGCGAGCACGTCGTCCGGCGCATCGGCGGCCTGCGCGCCGGGCGCCGCGTCCGAAGCCGTCGCGGCTTCCTTCGCGATGTCGCCGTCGCCGCAATCGGGCACGCGCAGCGGCGCGCACAGATGCAGCACGCGCGCGACGCCATTGCCCACGATCGCCGCATCGGGCGCGGTGCCGACGAGCGGATACGGCTTCGGCGTCAACGGAAAGCCGTAGTCGTTCCATTGCTGCATCCGGTTCTGCTCGTCGGCGATCGCGCCCTGCGCGAGCACCGTGCGCGACACGCCCGCCTCGAAATTGCCCGCGATCCCGCCGAACTGCAGCGTCGGCGTGATCACCGCGATCATCGGCGCGAGCACCGGATCGTCGCGCAGCCGCGCGATCAGCCGCGCGTAGCCGCCGATCCCGTATGCGACCGGATTGCCGCTGCCGTACTGGAAATAGCCGTGGCGCTGGATCTGCAAATGGCCGCTGCGCCGCACGAAATCGGTCTGCAATCCGAACGTGATGTCCTTGCTGAAGCCGCCGAACAGCAGCACCGCGCAAACGCCGACGATCATCGCGAGCAGCGTGGTGATCGAGCGCCGCCGGTTTCGCTGCAGGTTGCGCAGCGCCAACATGAACGTATGCATCAGCTTTGCGCCTCCTGCGCGATGCGGCGCTCGACGATGCGCCCGTCGCGGATCTGCACCACGTCGTCGGCCGCGTCCAGCACTTGGGGATCGTGCGACGACACGATGAATGACACGCCGCTCTCGCGCTGCATCTCGTGCATCAGCGCGATGATCGCGCGGCCCGTGACGCTGTCGAGGTTCGCGGTCGGCTCGTCGGCGAGCACGAGCGACGGCCCCGCCGCGAGCGCGCGCGCGATCGCGACGCGCTGGCGCTGGCCGCCCGATAGCTGGCTCGGCCGGTGCGCGCCCTTGCCGGCGAGGCCCACTGCGTCGAGCAGATACGCGACGCGCTCCGCGCGCTCGCGCGCCGGCGTGCGCGCCATCAGCAGCGGATATTCGACGTTCTCGTACGCGGACAGCGCGGGCAGCAGGTTGAACGACTGGAACACGTGCCCGACCTCGCGCGCACGGAAGTCGGACAGCGCATCGTCGGACAGCGTCGCGGTGTCCTCGCCGGCCACGACGACGCGCCCCGCATCCGGCCGATCGATGCAGCCGATCATGTTGAGCAGCGTCGTCTTGCCGCTGCCGGACGGGCCGCTCAGCACGGTGAAGCGGTTCGCGTCGATGTCGACCGACACGCCGGCGAGGCCGGTCACTTTCACGCTGTCGAGCAGGTAGGTCTTGCTGACGTTCTCGACGGAGACGAGCGCCATCACGCGTCTCCCGTCCGCACGCGCGCGGCTGTGGCCGTGGCCGGCGCTTGCGCCGCGGACGCGACGGCCACGGGCCGCGCGTGCCGCGACGCGGCGCGCGAATCGGGCAGCGCGCGAATCAGCCGCTTCAGTTGCAGCCGGTACGCGAAGTGCTCGACTTCGATCACGTGCCGCTGCGTGTCGCTGAAATGAATCCCGCCGTTCCAGTTCGAGCGGTCGCGGCCGATCAGCCGGTCGAGCCGCGCGGCCTTGCGCGGCGCGGCGTCGCGCGCGCGCAGGTAGCGCGCGACGAGCTGCGCCTGATAGTCCATCAGCGGCCAGTTGCCGGTCGACGTCTGGAACAGGCCGATGAAGAACAGGTTCGGATGCGCGCGATCGAAGATGTTCAGATACAGGCGCGGCTGCATCTTGTCCCATTGCAGATACGACTGGTCGAGAAACGGGAAGCTCAACTGGAAACCGGTCGCGTAGACGATCGCGTCGATCTGCTCCTCGCTGCCGTCCGAGAACGCGACGCGGTCGCCCTTCAGCTCGACGACGTCCGGCTTCGCGACGAGATCGCCGTGCCCCAGGTGGTAGAACAGCGTCGAATTGATGATGAAGTGCGCCTCGAACAGCTTGTGATCCGGCTTCGGCAGCCCGTAGTCTTCCGGCTGGCCGGCCGTCGTCAGGCGCAGCAGGCGCTCGCCGAAGAAGCGCCGCGCCCATAGCGGCATGCGCAGCTTCAGCGGCCATTCGGCCCAGCGATCGGCAGGAATCCCGAACAGGAATTTCGGCCAGTAGAAGTAGCCGCGCCGCGTGCTGTGAAACACCGCGCTCGCGTGATGGACCGCCTCCACCGCGATGTCGCAGCCCGAATTGCCCGCGCCGACCACGAGCACGCGCTTGCCCTTCAGCGCGTCGGGGGTCTTGTACAGCGCCGAATGCAGTTGCAGCCCGTCGAAGCGGCCCGGATAGTCGGGCACCTGCGGCTTCGACAGATGCCCGTTGCAGACGAATACGCCCTTGTAATGCCGCACCTCGTGGCCGTCGAGCTCGACGCGCCACGCGCCGCCTTGCGCGAGCGGCGCGACTTCGAGCACGGTCCGGTTGAACTCCGCGTGCCCGTAGACGCCGAAGCGGCGTGCGTAGTCGCGCAGGTAGGCGAGCGCCTGATCGCCGCGCGCGTAGGTCGGGTAATCGGCGGGCATCGGGTAGTCCGTGTATTCGGAGAACTCGCGCGAGCTGATCATGTGCACCGATTGGTAGATCGCGCTGCACGGCTTGCCGTAATACCAGGTGCCGCCGATGTCGTCCTCGCGCTCGATCAGGTCGAACGCGATGCCCTGCTCGCGCAGGTTCTTCGCGGTCGCGATGCCGGCCGCGCCGCCGCCGATGATGCAGTAGCGGTCGCCGCAATCGCGGATCGCCGGGGCCGCGGCCGTCGGCGCGGCCGGGTTCGTCGTGGTGTTCGTCGTCGTCATCGTTGCCGTTCCTCCACTTGTGCGCTCGCGCGTCATGCCGTCAGCGGAGCGGCGAGCGCGCCCGTTTCGGTCTGCATCGCTTGCGCGGCGTCGCCGTCGACGCGCGTGTCGTCGATACGCAGCAGCACATAGCCGCGCGCGTCGAGCACCGCGAAGCGGCCGGTCGCGTACTCGACGACGCCATCGGCCGACGCCGCCGGCAGGCGCGCGAGCTTCGCGCCGCCGATCCGCCACACGGCCGGCGCGTCGGTCTGCGCGGCGCCCCATTCGGCGAGCAGCACGCGCAGCACGTGCTCGACGTGATTGACGGGCAGGCGCAGCTCGAGCGGCAACGGCAGCGTCCACAGGCTCAGCACCGCGGCGGGCGGCACGCGGCCGATCCGCACGATGCCGGCCGACGCGTCGTCCGGCACGCTCCAGTCGCCCGCCGGCAGCAGCTCGCCGTTCCATGCGGCATGCGGCGCGCTCGTGAGCGGCGCCGGCTCGGGCGTCGCGCCGGGCGCCCGTGCATACGCGGCGCCGATCTGCTCCGGCTGCGGCCGGTAGACGAGCGTCATGCTGAGCAGCTCGGCCCGCGTGCGCGCGTCGCTGCACCGCACGTCGACGCACCAGACGTCGCCGATCATGTAGCCGGCCGCCTCGCTGCCGATCTCGACGCCCGCGCCGCCCGCCGGCACCGCCGGCAGCGCGTCGAGCCGCAGCACGACGTTCGCCATCTCGCTCAGCTCGCGCGGCTCGCCTGTCGGCGGCATCACCCAGTCGCCGACCGCGCACGCGTGCTCGAGCACGAGCGACGCGGGCACCACCGCGCGCCCGTTGAAGCGGAACGCATGCGCATACGGCGCGACGGCGGGATCGATCGCATAGCGCCCCTCGAAGCGCTTGAACGGCCGAAAGCGCACCGGCTCGCCGACGTGATGCCGGCGCGTGACGAGCTCGCCGATGTTCGGCAGCTCGCGGATCGGCTGGAAGCCCTTGATCTGCACGGGCGTCGGCGCGCGGCCGACCGCCCCCATGAACATCACCTCGCCGCTGCCCGGCGAAGCCAGTTCGCGCAGCCAGTGCCGCACGCCCTCGTCGACGTTCATCGGGCTCACGTAGCGCTGCGTGACCGCGAAGTTCGTGATCATCCCGACGCCTTCCCACGTCGGCCACACGAGCGTCTTCACGCCGCATGCGGGAGAAAGCGCGTGCTGCGCGGCCCAGAGGCCGAGGCGCGCGAGCGCTTCGTTCGCGGCCGCGTAGTCGGTCTCGCCCGTCATCCCGCCCCAGCGGCCCGTCAGCGAGCCGACGTTGCAGAACTGCGCGAGCCGCGGCCGCGCGCGCACCGCATCGCACAGATTCGCGAAGCCCAGCACCTTCGTGCGGACCGTGCGCGCGAAATCGTCGGCGCGCTTCCGGATCAGGCGTGCCGGCTCGTCGACGCCCGCGTTGTGGATCACGATCCGCAGCGAATCGCCGAGCTCGTCGCACAGCGCGCGCACGGCCGCGCGGTCGGTCACGTCGCACACACGGTAATGGACCGGCAGGCCGAGCGCGGCCATCTCGTCGAGCGCCGTCTTCAGCTCGCGCCGGCGCTTGAGCCGCTGCAGCGACGCGCGGATCGCCTTCGGCGGATGCTCGGGCGTCGCCGCACGCAACTGTTCGAGGCCGTAGCGCTTGAAGCCTTCTTCGTCGAGCGTCATCCACGGCTCGCCGCCGTCGGGCGGCGTCTCGCGCCCGGTGACGATCACCGTGCAGCCGTGGCGCCCGGCGAGCGCGCGCGCGCACAACAGGCCGATCCCGCGCGCGCCGCCCGAGAACAGCACGGCGTCGCCCGGCCCGAGCGCCGAGCGCGCGTCGACGGCGAGCGGCGGCAGTTCGTTGCGCTTCGCGTGCAGCGTGTAGCGCACGCCGTTGCGATAGCCGACCTCGAACAGGCCCCAGCGATACAGCTCGTTGACGACGAGCCGGTCGACGCGGCCCGTCTCGTCGGGCGCGATGTCGAGCACGCGCACGTTGCAGTTCGGCAGCTCCTGCGGCAGCGTCTTCGCGAGCCCCGCCCACAGGCCGCCGAGCGGCTGCGCGCCGGCGTCGGCGCCATAGCCCATCTGCCCGTCCATCCATGTGAGCGCGACATAGAAGAGCCGCGACGTGTCGTCCTCCGCCGCCCAGTCGCCGTAGCACGCCTTCAGCAGCTCGACCGTGCGACGCATCGGCGCTTCCCACGCGCTCGCGTCGTCGAGCGCGAACGGCGCTTCGAGCCCGAGATCGACGATGCCGTCGAGCGGCCCCGCTTCGTTGACGAAAACCCGCGCCGCTTCCGCGTGATCGGCGTTCGCGGCGGGCGCGAACACCGACACCTTCGCGCACGTTCGCGCAAGCGCCGCCGCGACGCGCTCGACCGTGCCGCCGCGCCCGTTGACGAGCGCGATGCGCCTGCCGCTCAACGCGGGCGAAGGCTCGTCGGGCACCGGATCGACGGGCACGGGCCGCCACGTGAAGCGCCACGCGGGCACGCTGCGGGCGCTCGCGTCGGTGTCGGTGCCGGCCGCGGGCAGCGCCGTGGCGGGCGAAGTCGCGAGCGACAGCGTCGCGACGTCGCCCGGTTCGTGCTGCCGGGCGGCCTCGCGCGCGGCGGCGACAGCCGCGCCGCCTCCATGCGCGGCGTCGAGCGCGAGCGCCGCCGCCATCGGACACGCGGCGCCTGCCGCCGCAACCGTATCGCCGAGCGGCCGCAGCGCGCGCGCGGACTCGTGCTCGCGCACGCGCGCGAGATGGCTCTGCTGCCGCTCGCGCGGCTTCACGATCAGACGGATGCCGTGCACCGGCCGCAGCGAGATCGTCGCGCCGAACTCGATCGGGTGGCCGGGCAGCGCGTTCAGATCGAAGTGCTGCGCGACCACCGCGACGAGCACGCGCATCTGCAGGAGCGCGGTCTGGAAGCCGATGCACTTGCGCATCCCGCCGCCGAACGGAAAGTAGACGAAGCGATGGCGCGCCGGCGCATCGCTCGCGAAGTTCTCGGGATCGAACGCGTCCGGATTGCGCCAGAACGCCGGATGGCGATGCGTGACGTAAGGCGACATGAAGACCGACGAACGCGCGGGAATCCGGTAGCCGCCGATCTCGTCGTCTTCGACGAGATCGCGCGTGAAGCCCCAGATCGGCGGATAGACGCGCAGCACCTCGTCGACGACCTGCGACAGGTACGGCAATTGTTCGAAGTCCTGCACGGTGGGCGCGCGGCCGCCGAGGCGCGCGTCGAGCTCGTCGCGCAACTGGCGCAGCACGGCCGGATGCTGCGCGAGCGCGTACAGCGCCCACGCGAGGCCCGCGCCCGTCGTCTCGTGGCCTGCGAGGAACACGGTCATCACTTCGTCGTGCACTTCCTGCTGCGTCATCGGCGCGCCGGTGTCCGGATCGCGCGCGTTCAGGAGCAGCGAGATCACGTCGCTCGGCTCGCAGCGCGCCTCGCGGTGATCGGCGATGATCTTCGCGATGATCGTATCGATCGCGCGGCGCGCGTGCGCGATCCGGCGGTTGAAGCGCGTCGGCGCCCAGCGCGGGATGAAGTCGTTCATGTCGCCCTGCGGCATCATCGCTTCGATCCCGAAGCGCACCGCCGGGCCGACCGCCTCCGCGTGCGACGACACGTCGGTGTTGAACACCATCAGCCCGAGCATCCGGAGGCTCAGGTGCATCATCTCTTCGACGACGTCGATCGCCTTGCCGGGTGGCAGCGCGCTCCAGCGATGCGCGAGCGCGAGCGCCGCGTCGCCGACCGCGGCCGTATGCGCATCGACCTGCTTCTTGTGAAAGAGCGGCTGCACCGCGCGGCGGTGGCGCCGCCAGAATTCGCCGTCGGTCGTGAGCAAGCCGTCGCCGAAGAACATCTTGAAGTTGTCGTAGAAGCGCCCGCGCACGTAGTTGCGGTGATTCTCCTGCAGCACGTACTGGATGTGATCCGGATGCGCGATCGCGTGCGTGACGAACGGGCCGAGCCGGTTGCGCGCGACGTCGCCGTATTGCTGGTGCAGCCGCAGCAGCATCGTGATCGGATTGCGCTTGTACGCGGCGAGGTTGCCCATCACGAGGCTGCCGCGCGGCCCCGGCGCCTGGCGGTACTTGCTCATGCCGTCTCCCGCTCGGTTGCGAGGCGCGCGGCGAGCGCGTCGACCTCGGCCTTCGTCACATATGCGAGCGTCGTGCGGTGCACGTAGCCGATCACGACGCCCGACACGTCGCTCATCTCCATCAGCATCCGGCCGTCGGGGCGCACCGCCGCGAAGCGGTTGCCGCCGTGCGCGCCTTCGAGCGCGAACGCGCGGGGCGTCGCGTACAGATCGATCCGGTCGTAGCGGCGCGCAAGCTCGCAGTCGTTGCCGCCTTCGTACAGATCGATCCGGCCGATCGATACCGGCGCGGCGAGCGGAATGTAGTCGTTCGCGACGTAGTTCAGCACCGCGACGCGCGCGAGGCCGTCGAGCATGATGCTCGGGACGACGAAACGCGAGAACACGGGGTCGTCGGCGCCGACGTTCAACTGGTAGCGCGCGACCTTGCCCGTTGCGGTGACGCCCGTGTCCGCGGTCGACACGAACATGCCCGTCAGCCGCACGGGCGCCGATTCGAAGTGGTACGGATCGGCAACCGGCGTGCGCGGCTCGTCCGGCCGCATCGGCCAGACGGGCCCGTTCGGATGGCGCGGCGCGACGAGCGCCTTGATCTCGAAGTGCAGCTTGTCTTGGACGAGCACCTGCCCGTTCGGCGCGAGCACGTCGCCCGTGATCCGCACCTGCACGACCGCCGCTTCGCCGTCGCGGCCGACGACCTGCGCGTGGATGCGCTTCGTGCTCGGCCGCTGCGCGTCGTACACGCGCAGGAAGTGGCGGAACGCGGCGTCGCGGAAGCCGACGACGCGCAGCCCCGGCAGCAGCTTCATCGCCGCTTCGGCCGCGAGCTCGGGCACGAACGTGCCGGGCAGCGTCGCGAAACGATTCACGACGTGGTGCTGCAGGTACGCGTCGGTGCGCAGATCGAAGATGCGCTCGAACGTCACGCTGTCGCTCGTGCGGCGCACTTCGCGGCCGAGATAGAAGTCGTGGCTCGGCAGCGGCGCGATGCGCTCGCGCGGCGGTGCCGGGGGCGACGGCGGCTGCGCGGACTGCTCCGTTCGAGCTTGCGGCGCGGACGCCGGCGCGTCGAAGAACGTCGGCAGATGCGCCTCGATCGCGCGCCGCTCGGCATCGCCCAGATGCACGGAGCTCGCCGCGCGCTCGGTCAGGTTGATCTCGCGCAGGAAGTGATGGATGCCCTCGTTGGTCCGCATGCTCGTGAAGAGCCCGCTCTTCTCGAGGAACGCGCGCGTGACGGGATTCGCACCGAGCCCGACCGAGCGCCACAGCGTCCAGCCGATCGTGAACTCGTCGCGCGCGAGCGCCGCGCGATGGTACGCGGCCTGCGTGTTGAGGAAATCGTTGCCCGATGCGTAGTCGGTCTCGCCCGCCTGGCCCGTCAGGCCGATGAACGAGCCGAAGTTGCACCACGCGCGCGGCTGCGCGGCGCCGAACGCGTCGCGCACGTTCCAGTAGCCGCGAATCTTGATGTCGCGCACCGCGACGAAATCGTCGAACGATTTCACGTTGACCGACGCGGAGCGGTTCAGGCCCGCCGCGTTGACGACCAGATCGATCGGCTGGCCGGCCGCGGCGATCCGCTCGACCGCCGCGCGCACGCTGTCCGCGTCGAGCACGTCGGCGCACAGGTAGAACACCTTGTTCGGGCCGCAGTACGACTTCATCACGTCGATGTTGCGGCGCGCGGCGCGGGCCTCGACCTGGCGCTCGAACGCCTTGATGATCGCGGGCAGCGGCAGGCCCGGATTGAGCGCCTTCTGCTCGCGGATGTAATCGGGGCGGCGGCGCGCGAACGCTTCGTCGCTGCCGGCGAACACGTCGGGGCCGTAGGCGTCGAGCGCGCTGCTGCCGATCAGATGGATCGTCGGCTGGAAATGCTCGGCAACCGCCTTCATCAGTTCCGCGGTGATCCCGCGCGCACCGCCGAACGCGACGACGACCGAATCGGGCCCGAGCCGCGCGAAGCCGTCGGCGGGCAGCTCGCCCGCGTCGCGCGTCACGCGCGGCGTGAGGCGCCGCCCGCCGCACAGCGCGACGACGGGCAGCAGATGCTGCGCGCCGCTCTCGCGCTCGGCCCGTGCGACGCCGTGCCGGATGTCCGCATCGTCCGTCAGCACCGCGAGCGAGCGCGCATGCGGCAGCTCGATCGCGAGCGCCTTCACGAGGCCCGTGAACATCCCCGCATCGGGATGCAGCACGTCGTCCTTCACCGCGTCGAGCAGCAGCGCGATGAACGAGCCCTGCTGCGCGACACCGTCATAGCACTGCTTGAGCGCGAGGAATGCGAGGTCGTGCAGCTTCAGCCGCCCGGACGACGGCGCCGACAGGCGATCCGGCGCGAGCGCGCTCGTTTGCAGCGACGTCAGCAGCCGCACGTGGCGCGTGCCCGACGGAATCAGCCCTTGCAGCGCGGTTTCGCCGAGCGCGTCGACGACGACGAGCCGCGCGCGCGAGAACGCCGTCGCGCGCGTCGACAGCACGAGCAGGTCGGCGGGCAGCATGCCGATGCCGTCGAGCAGCTCGGGCGCATCGGTCACGACGACGCTGCCCGCGGGCAGGTACGCGATCGCACCCGCGCCCGCATGCCACGGCGTCTCCCGCAGATCGATCCGATAGCGGGCGACGCCGAGCGGCTCGCCATCGGCGGCAACGTCGGTCGCTTTCAGCGTCGCGGGAATCGGCACGCGCTTGTCGGGCGACGCGGCGGCGGCGGATGCCGCCGCCGCAGGCGTCGACGACATTGCGCCAAGGTGAGAAGAAACGGGAGCCGCCGAAGACGGCACCGAGGACGGCACCGAAGCGCCGCGCGCGCCGGACGCGTCATGCGAGCGCTTGCCGCCGTCGCCGCCGGCAAGCGCCGACGGCGGCGCATGGCGATCGATACGCAGGCCGAAACGCATCCGGTCGCGCGCATTGCCGAGCGCAACCGACGTCGCGGCCGCGCC
The DNA here is from genome assembly GCF_001513745.1 of Burkholderia humptydooensis. Taxonomy (NCBI): domain Bacteria; kingdom Pseudomonadati; phylum Pseudomonadota; class Betaproteobacteria; order Burkholderiales; family Burkholderiaceae; genus Burkholderia; species Burkholderia humptydooensis. The sequence goes on from NZ_CP013382.1 coordinate 2,883,981, forward strand.
GCCGACGAGCGCACGCAGCACCGCAAGCGCGCTGTCGGCGCCCGCATATGTGAGCTCGCGGCCGCGCGCATCACGCAACACGAGCGGCGTTGCCGCGGCGGCGTGCGCGAACGCCCGATCGCTCTCGATCCACGCGAGCGCCGGCAGCCCGGCCGCGTCGGCCTGCGCCTTCGTCGTCACCGCGAACAGCACGATCCCTTCGGCGAGCGGCCGATCGAATGCCGGCTGCACTTCGTCGGCCGAGTTGCCGTTGATGCCGCCGACGATCACCATGTCGAGCTCGCCGCTTCTCAGGAAGCGCGATGCCACCTCGAACGCGGCGAGCGTCGACGCATGCCCGGCGTCGACCGTCATGTTCATCCCGTGCAGGTCGTGGTAGTTCGCGACGCGCGCCGGAATCACGTTCGGCATCATGCCGGGGAACGAATTCTCGGTCGTCGGCGGCACGAGGCGCCTCGTCTTTTCGGCGACGCGCGCGAGCGCATCGTCGAGCGGCGCGCGCGATGCGTCGTCGAAGCTCGCGCGCACCGCGGCCGCGATGTCGTCGACATAGCAGCGGCTCGCATACAGCGCGGCGTTGCGCGTCGGCCCCATGTGGCCCATCACCACGCCGATCGAGTTCGCATGCGCGCTCCAGTAGTCGCGCAACTGCTCGCGCATGTCGTGCGCGGCGTCGAGCGCCATCAACTGGCAGCGGTCGAGCGCGCGCAGCACCGCGGGCGGCATCCGCACACGGTCGAAGCTCGGCAGCGGATACGCGGGGCCGAAGCTCGCGCCGGGCGCCCCGCCCGCGCCGTTCAGCCACGCGGCGATCGCGTCGCGGCCGTCGAGCCCCGGGAATTTCGCGGACCAGCCGACGATCGCGAGCGGCTCGCGGCTCACGCGCGCGGCAGGCTGCGACGCGCTCAGGTCCGGCCGATACTCGCCGACGATCAGATGGCCGTTCGTGCCGCCGAAGCCGAAGCCCGACACCGCCGCGACGCGCGCCGCATCGGCCTTGCGCGGCCAGTCGACCGCCTGCGTCGGAATCGTGAAGCCGCTCGACTCGATGTCGAATTCCCGCGGCGGCTCGGCGAACCGATGCTGCGGCGGGATGCGGCCGTGCTCGAGCGCGAGCAGCACCTGGATCAGCGAGACGACGCCCGCCGCCCAGCCGGTATGGCCGACGAGCGACTTGTTCGACGTCACGTACACCGGGCGGTCGTGCTTGAGCCCGTCGCGCAGGCTCTGGAACTCGGCGAGGTCGCCCGCGGGCGTGCCCGTCGCGTGCGCGACCACCCAGTCGACCGCTTCCTTGCGCACGCCGGTCTGCCGGTACGCGCGCTCGATCGCGATGCTCTGGCCCGCCGAATTCGGCGCGTAGATCGCCTTGCCCTTGCCGTCCGACGACGAGCCGAACGCCTTCAGCACGCCGAGCACGCGGTCGCCGTCGGCGAGCGCGCTCTTCAGGCGCTTCAGGATCACGACGCCCGCGCCGTCGGCGAACAGCACGCCGTCGCACGCCTTGTCGAGCGGCCGCACTTCGCCGCTCTTCGACAGCCCGTGCAGCTTCGAGAACAGCACCGAGCCGCGCGGCGCGAGCGCGAACGCGCCGCCGCACGCGACGACGTCGTGCTTGCCGGCGAGCAGGCTCTTGATGCCGAGGTCGACCGAATAGAGCGACGACGAGCACGCGGTGTCGACCATCATGTATTCGGCGTCGTCGGGCAGCACGCCGCGCATCGCGTTCAGGCCGACGCGATGCGGGAAATATTCGGACAGCTCGCCCGTGCCGCGCGCATAGCGCGCGCGCAGCACCGCGTCGATCTGCGCGATGCTGCGCTCGCGCTCGTCGGGCGGCGCGCCGGCCTCGTCGAGCGTTTCGCGCAGCCGCGCGCGCATCGCTGCGAGCACCATCCCTTCTTCCAGATGCTGGCTGCCGTCCGCCGTATAGCCGACGACGAACGACGCGCGGTCGCACGCGCGCACGCGCACGCCGTCGAGCGCCTGGCGCAGCGAATGGCGCAGCCACAGCGTCGTCAGCTCGCCGGGCGCGGCGGCCGCTTCAATCTCGGCGCGCAGCCGCGCTTCGGGCTCGAAATGCTCGATGAACACCGAGCGCGACTGATAGCTCTTGTCTTCCGCCGACGGATCGGTCGAATGGAACGATCGGTAATCCCAACGATCGGGCGGCACGTTGCCGAACAGCTCGGGGCCGTTCAGCAACGCCTGCCAGAACGCCTCCGGGTCGCTCGCGCCGGGCAGCGCGACGCCCATGCCGACGACGGCGATTTCGTCGGTATCGTCGTCGGGCGCGGTTGCCGCGCGAGACGCGTCGATTGGGGCGGAAGGCGATGCGCACGCGAATTCCGCCGTCGCCGGAGCCGCCGCCGGAGCCGATGCTGAAGCCGTGGCCGAATCCGCCGGCACCGACGAAGAAACCGCATGCGCCGCCTGCGCCGCGTCGCGCCACTCGCGCCGCGGCGACAGCGCCTCGCTGCACAGCGACAGCCCGCCGTCCGCGACGATCACCTGCCCGGTGATCCAGCGCGCCGCGTCGGACGCGAGAAACAACACGACGTCCGCGAGATCCTCGGCGGTCGCGAGGCGGCCGAGCGGCGTCGCCGCGATGCTCGAGCGCTTCGTGTTCTCGGGATCGGGAAACTGCGCAGCCACGTCGCCATCGATCAGCGTCGACGACGCGCCGTTCACACGAATGCCGAGGCTCGCGTACTCGACGGCCAGATAGCGCGTCAGCGATTCGAGCGCGGCCTTCGCGGTGCCGACGACGAGATAGTTCGCCGGCACGAGCGTCGCGCCCACCGACGACACGTTGACGATCGCGCCGCCGCCCGCGCGCGCCATCAGCCGCGCCGCGCGGCGCGCGCACCAGAACGCGCCCTTCAGATTGGTGTCGAGCGCGCGGTCGAAGTGCGCGGCCTCGATGTCGTCGACGCTCAGCAGCGCGCCCGACGCCGCGTTGTTCACGAGAATGTCGAGCTTGCCGTACTTCGCTTCGATTTCGTCGAACATCCGCTCGACCTGCGCCGGCTGCGCGACCGACGCGCGCACGACGTCGACCGTCGCGCCGAGCGCGCGCAGCTCGGCCGCGGTCTCTTTCGACGCGTCGAGCGAATGAAAGAAATTCACGATGACGTGCGCGCCCTCTTCGGCAAAGCGGCGGCAGATCGCCCTGCCGACGTTCTTTGCCCCGCCCGTCACCAGAACCCGTTTCCCCAACAGATAGGAATTCGACATAAATCGCAGTGTTCAGGATTACCAAACATTCGGACGAGACTCTCCGTCTGATCCGGCCCTCTCCCCTCGTTATCCTCGTGGCGCGCAGTGCGTGCGCGGCGCTTCAGCTCGTGACGAGCGCCGCCTCGCCTTGATGCTCGTAGACGAAATCGACGATCTGGCCCATCGCCTTGAAATCGCCGGCGCGGAAGTTCGCCGGCAGCGGCGGCAACCCGTAGCGCGCGCTGATCCGCTGGATGATTTCCGTCTGCTTGACCGAATCGATGCCGAGCTCCGCTTCGAGCTCGACCGTCTCGGTGAACACCTCGACCGGGTATTCCATCGCCTCCGCGTAGATCCCGACGAGCTCGGCGAAGAGCCGATCGCGCGGCACCCGCGCGGATGCGGCGGCCGCAACCGGCACGGCCGCTGCTTGCGCGACCGGCGCAACCGACGCAACGGGTGCCGCAGCCGGCGGGACGCCCGTCGCGGCCGCGGGCGCGAAACCGGCCGCCACGCCGCGATCGGTCACGATTTGCGGCGCGGGCGTCGCTTGCAGCCCGCGCGCGTCGAAGAACCGCTTGAGCTCGCCCTTGATCTTGTCGACGATTCCGGGACCGCTGTTGCGCCAGAACTCGTCGAAATCGAGTTGCAGATTGCTTGCGCGAATGTCGTCGTTCATGACACTACCCCCATTGAAATATGCGAGAACGTTCTCCAGGCCGGCGAGTTCGCCTTCCGCGCTCGACGCGCCCGGAAAGGTCTTGGCGGCGCCGGGCCCCAGCGCGCGCACCGAGATCCTGCTGAGCGCGTTCAGCGCCCCGCACTCGACGAACGCGCCGACGCCGGCGGCTTTCAGTCTTGCGACCCCATCTCCGAACCGGACCGGCAGCACGAGATGGCGCGCGAGACACGCGCCGAGATCGTCGGCCGCCGCGTAATGGCGATTCAATATCGGTGAATAAACCGGATATTCAAGCGCTTTGTTTTTATAGGCTTTCAGACATCGTCCAAATTCGATTCGCGCATTTTCCAGATCGTCATGATGAAATGCGTAAGGCGAATTCAATATTTGCGCGGAGATATTGTTTCGAGCGCAATAGGCGCAGAATTCGTCGACGTATTCGCGCGCGCCGGACACGACGGTCTGCAACGCGTGATTTTCGACCGCGATCCGCACGCGCCCCGCGCGGCCGTCGGGCACGCCGCGAAAGCACGCGGCGAGATGCGCGCGCACCGCGTCGGGCGACGCGGACACGGCCGCCATCCGGCCATCGGCGGGCGCGGCTTCACGCAACGCGTCGATCCGGTCGCAGACGATGTCGGCGCCTTCGTCGATCGAGAACGCGCCGGCGCACGTGAGCGCGGCGATCTCGCCGAAGCTGTGGCCGACGAGCACGTCGGGCCGCGCGCCGTGCACGCGCAGCGCCTCGAAGCATGAGACGGACGTCGCATAGATCGCGAGCTGCAGCAGATCCGGCGCGTGCCGCAGCAGATCCTCGACGCCGATGTGCCCGTCCCACATGGTCGCGAGCAGCGGGCGGCGCAACCGCCGCACCGAGACGGCGTCGATCGCCTGCATGGCCTGCCGCACCACGGGATACGCGCCGCTCAATGCCCGCGTCGCGCCCGCATAGAACGCGCCTTGCCCGGGAAACAGAAATGCCACTTGCGCCATGAGATTGCCTTTGCCCACCACCAATGCCGAACGGCCCGATGTCGATCGGTCGAGCGTCTCCCCAGCCTCCTGGTGAATATTTATTCGATTACGCATCGCGGCGGCGATATGCAATCCTTAAATCCATTAATGAATTGGCGTAAAGTAACATATACGCTTACACACCTATGTTCGCCAAACTACACATCTTCTGTGCGCATTTATGCGTCGAATGCACATGACATCGCGTTGCGCCTGCTCGAACCAAAGTCAAAGCCGCGACAATATTTGTTAAATATCTTGAATTAACCGACTGAAAATCGATATTCGCGCGCGGCGCTCCGGATTGGCGGCCATCATGAACGAATCGGCGCGGAGCGCGGGCCGCAACGCGCCCGTCGCCTTCCCCGCGGCGACACATCACTCCCCGTTTTTTCGCAGGCATCCACGCCCTCGCATTCCCGCCCTATTTCACAACAATCCGGCGGGGATTCCCCCGCGCCGGAACCCAGCCGACTCTGAAACCCGCGCGCCGGTATACTTGGACACTTTGCCTTTCCGCAGCCCCCAACCCGCCGCCTCATGCTGACTTCCGTCCTCGTCCGACTCGTCGCCTGGTCGGTGCGGCGCCCTATCTGGGTCGTCGTGCTGTCGCTCGCCGCCGCCGCGCTCAGCAGCGTCTACGTCGCACACCATTTCAAGATCAACACCGACATCAGCAAGCTCGTCGAGAACGACCCGGAATGGGCCGCGCTCGGCCATGCGATCGACGACGCGTTCCCGCAGCGCAGCCAGACGATCCTCGCCGTCGTCGAAGCGCCCGCGCCCGAATTCGCCGCCGCCGCCGCCGACGCGCTCGCCGAAGGGCTGCGCCGCGAAGCCGAAGCGGGCCGCATCGGCCAGGTATCGGAGCCTGCGGGCGGCCCGCTCTTCGAGCACGACGGGCTGCTGTTCCTGCCCGAGCAGGACGTCGCGACGACGACCGCGCAGCTCACGGGCGCGCGGCCGCTCGTCAACGTGCTCGCGAAAGACCCGAGCATCGCGGGCCTCGCGACGACGCTGTCGACGACGCTCGGCGTGCCGCTGCAATCGGGCCAGGTCAAGCTCTCGGGAATGGCGAAGCTGCTGTCGCGCAGCGCGGCGACCGTCGACGACGTGCTCGCCGGCAAGCGGGCCGCGTTCTCGTGGCGCGCGCTCGTCGATGCCGATGCGGCCCGCGAGCCCGCGCGCGCGTTCGTGACCGTGCAGCCCGTCGTCAACTACGGCGTGCTGAAGGCGGGCGAGCAGGCGTCGCGCACGATCCGCGCGACCGCGCAGGCGCTCAGGCTCGACGAGCGCTTCGGCGCGGCCGTGCGGCTGACGGGCGAGCAGCCGCTCGCCGACGAGGAGTTCGCATCGGTCCAGGACGGCGCGGCCGTCAACGGCATCGCGACGCTCGCGATCGTGCTCGCGATCCTGTGGATCGCGCTGCGCTCGAAGCGGATGATCGCGTCGGTGTTCGTCACGCTGTTCGTCGGCCTCGTCGTCACGGCCGCGCTCGGGCTGATGATGGTCGGCTCGCTGAACATGATCTCGGTCGCGTTCATGGTGCTGTTCGTCGGCCTCGGCGTCGATTTCGCGATCCAGTACGGCGTCAAGTATCGCGAGGAGCGGCACCGCGATCCGAATCTCGAGCACGCGCTCATCGGCGCCGCGCATGCGATGGGCATGCCGCTCACGCTCGCCACGGCGGCCGTCGCCGCGAGCTTCTTCTCGTTCCTGCCGACCGCGTACCGCGGCGTGTCCGAGCTCGGCCTGATCGCGGGCGTCGGGATGTTCGTCGCGCTCTTCACCACGCTCACGCTGCTGCCCGCGCTGCTCAGGCTGCTCGCGCCGCCCGGCGAGCGCAAGGCGCCCGGCTTTCCCCGCCTCGCGCCCGTCGACGACTATCTCGACCATCATCGCAAGCCGATCCTGATCGGCACGCTCGCCATCGTGATCGGCGCGCTGCCGCTCCTCGCGCATCTGCATTTCGATTTCAATCCGCTGCATCTGAAGGACCCGCATAGCGAATCGATGGCGACGCTGCTCGCGCTGAAGGATTCGCCGGAAGCGTCGGTCAACGACGTGTCGCTGCTCGCGCCGTCGCTCGCGGCCGCGAACGCCGCCGCGAAGCGCCTCGACGCGCTGCCCGAGGTCGGCCGCACGACGACGCTGTCGACGTTCATCCCCGACGCGCAGCCGCAAAAGCTCGCGACGATCGCCACGGCCGCGCGCGAGCTGCTGCCCGCGCTCACGCAACCGGCCGCGGCGCCCGTGCCCGACGCGCAGCGCGTCGCGGCGCTCAAGCGCGCATCGAACCTGCTCGAATACGCGTCCGAAGACTACCCGGGCCCAGGCGCGGCGGCCGCGAAGCACCTGTCGGAATCGCTCGCGAAGCTCGCCGCTGCCGATGCGGCGACGCGCGACCGCGCGGAGCACGCGTTCTCCGCGCCGCTGAAGATCGCGCTGAACCAGCTCGCGATGCTGCTGCAGCCCTCGGAGATCACGCGCGAGAACCTGCCGCCGCAGATCGTGCGCGACTGGATCGCGCCGGACGGCCGCGCGCTCGTGCAGATCTCGCCGAAGGTGCCGAAGGGCGTCGATCCGGGCGACGACGCGACGCTGCGCCGTTTCGCGAAGGCCGTGAAGGCGGCCGAACCCGGCGCGATCGGCGGCCCGATCTCGATCCTGCATTCGGCGGATACGATCATCCGCGCGTTCCTGCAGGCGGCCGCGCTGTCCGTCGTGTCGATCACGGTGCTGCTATGGATCACGCTGCGCCGCTTCGGCGACGTGCTGCGCACGCTCGTGCCGCTCCTCGTGTCGGGCGTCGTGACGCTCGAGCTGTGCGTGCTGCTCGGGATGCCGCTCAATTTTGCGAACATCATCGCGCTGCCGCTGATGCTCGGCGTCGGCGTCGCGTTCAAGGTGTATTTCGTGATGGCGTGGCGCGCGGGCCAGACGGGCCTGCTGCAGTCGAGCCTCACGCACGCGGTGCTGTTCAGCGCCGCGACGACGGCCACCGCGTTCGGCAGCCTGTGGCTGTCGCATCATCCGGGCACGGCGAGCATGGGGCGGCTGCTCGCGCTCGCGCTGTCGTGCACGCTGATCGGCGCCGTCGTGTTCCAGCCCGTGCTGATGGGCAAGCCGCGCACGAAGCGCGTGACGAATCAATCGCAAGGAATCGATGAATAAGATGCGAACCACCGCGTCGGCGCTCGCCGTCTGCCTGCTTGCGAGCGGCTGCGCGACCGGCCCCAACCGGCACCCGGGCGACCCGCTCGAGCCGATGAACCGCGCCGTTTTCAAGTTCAACGACACGGTCGACTCGGCGATCGCCGTGCCGATCGCGAAGGGCTATCAAAAAGTGACGCCGACGCCGTTGCGCACGGCAATCAGCAATTTCTTCTCGAACCTCGGCGACCTCGGCAACATCGCGAACAACCTGCTGCAGCTCCGGATCACCGATGCGACGCAGGACGTGATGCGCGTGGCGATGAACTCGGTGTTCGGCGTCGCCGGGCTGATCGACGTCGCGTCGCTCGCCGGGCTGCCGAAGCATCACCAGGACTTCGGCCTCACGCTCGCGCGCTGGGGCGTGCCGTCCGGCCCGTATCTGGTGCTGCCGGTCTTCGGGCCGAGCTCGTTTCGCGACGGCGTCGGCCGCGCGGTCGACGTCCGCTTCAATCTGCTGAACTACATCGAGCCTGCCGCACGCAATCCGATGTACATCGCGCAGTTCATCAGCGCGCGCTCGGATCTGCTCGGCGCGACCGATCTGCTGCAACAGGCGGCGCTCGACAAATACTCGTTCGTGCGCGACGCGTACGTGCAGCAGCGCCGCGCGCTCACGTATCACGGCGGCGGCGAGGAGGAATCGCTGCCGAACTACAACGAACCCGGCGGCGAGCCGGCGGGCGGCAAGGGCGGCAGCGCGCCGGGCGGCTTGCCGCAATACGAGAACCCGGGCGAGGGCGCGGGCGGCATGCCGCCGGGCGGCGGGCGCGAGCCGGCCGGGCTGCCGCAGTATCAGGACCCGGGCGACGCCGGCGCGAGCGGCGCGGCCGCGGCGCCGGCGGCGGCATCCGCCGCGGCGCCCGCCCCCGCATCGGCGGCTGCGCCTTCGCCGGTTGCGCCGGTTGAACCAGCCGCGCCGGTCGCGCCAGCTTCCGCGCCGGCGGCAAATTCTCCGTCGTCGACGAACTGACACCCGCCCCGCCTACCGACAACGGCGGCCGTTTCGCTTCCGCAACGGCCGCCGTTGTCTCGTCCGGGTCGGGCGCGCGCATTGCCCGCCTCGACGCGGCTTCGTCTTTCCTCCCGTCACTCCGCGAACGGCAACGCCGCCTGCCCGTCGGCGCGCATGTCGAACACGTTCAGCGTCATCGCGACGAGCGCGTAATAGCCGAGCAGCGCGACGAGATTCACGACCACCTGATGCCCGAACCGCGCGACCGCCGCGTCGTACGTCGCATCCGACACGCGCTTCGTCTCGTACAGCTCGGTCGAAAAGCGGAAGATCAGCGCGTCGTCGGCATCGTCGAACGTTGGGGCCGCGCCGGCCCGGATCGCTTCGGCGACGGCGGCGGGCACGCCCGCATCGAGCGCGATCGGGTGGTGGATGTGCCATTCCGCCTGCGAGCGCCAGCGCGCCGCCGTCACGAGGATCGCGAGCTCCGACAGCCGCAGCGGCAGCCCCGTCCGATACCGGCAGAACGCGCCGAGCCGCTGCGCATGCCGTGCGAGCTCGGGGCTCGCGATCCAGCCGAGAAACGGCCCGTTCAGGTTGCCGCGCGGCCCGCTCAGGATCTCGTCGAGCACGGCGTTCTGCTCGTCGGTCGCGGTGTCGCGATTGAATTCAGGAAGCCTCATCTTCGTTTTCGTCATGTCGATCATCGATGGCAAGGATGCGCGAGCGGGCGCGCATCAACGCGCCGCCGCGCCGATCGAAGCGAGCGCCGCATCGATCGCGTCGCCAAGCCGCCCGACGATCGTGTCGATCTGCGGCGCGGTGCAGATGAACGGCGGCGCGAGCAGGATATGATCGCCGAGATGGCCGTCGACGGTGCCGCCCATCGGATACACCATCAGCCCGCGCTGCATCGCCTCGCGCTTGACGATCGCATTCAGCTTCAGCTTCGGATCGAACGGCGCTTTCGTGCCGCGCTCGCGCACGAGCTCGACGCCGACGAAGAGCCCGCGGCCGCGCACGTCGCCAATGTGCGGATGATCGGCCGAGCGCGCGCGCAGCAACGCGCGCAACTGCTCGCCGCGCGCCTTCACGTTGTCGAGCAGCCGGTCCTCGGCGATCACGCGCTGCACTTCGAGCGCGGCCGCACACGCGCTCGCGTGGCCGATGTACGTGTGGCCATGCTGAAAGAAGCCCGAGCCGTCGACGATCGTCCGGTAGATCGCGTCGCTCACGAGCGTCGCGCCGATCGGCTGATAGCCCGCGCCGAGCCCTTTCGCGATCGTCAGGATGTCGGGCGCGACGCCGTCCTCTTCGCACGCGAACAGATAGCCGGTGCGGCCCATCCCCGACATGATCTCGTCGAGGATCAGCAGCACGCCGTACTTGTCGCACACCGCGCGGATCTTGCGGAAATAGTCGCGCACGGGCGGCACCGCGCCCGCCGTCGCGCCGACGACGGTTTCCGCGACGAACGCCGCAACCGTGTCCGGCCCAAGTTCGAGAATCCGGCTTTCGAGCTCGTCGGCCAGGCGCTGCGCGAACGCCTCCTCGGTTTCGTCCGCACGCTGCTCGCGATACGCGTAGCACGGGCTCACGTGATGCGCTTCGATCAGAAGCGGCAGGAACGGTTCGCGCCGCCACGCGTTGCCGCCGATCGCGAGCGCGCCGAGCGTGTTGCCGTGATAGCTCTGCCGGCGCGCGATGAAATGCCGGCGCGCGGGCTCTCCCTTTTCGACGAAGAACTGGCGCGCGAGCTTCAACGCGGCCTCGATCGCTTCCGACCCGCCCGATACGAAATACACGTGCTCGAGCCCGGCGGGCGCCGCCGCGACGAGCCGGTCCGCGAGCGCCTCCGCCGGCTGCGTCGTGAAGAACGACGTGTGCGCGTATGGCAGTTGCTGCGCCTGCCGCTTGATCGCGTCGATCACGCGCTGATTGCTGTGCCCGAGGCACGACACGGCGGCGCCGCCGCATGCGTCGATATAGCGCTTGCCGGTCGAATCGACGATCTCGATGCCGTCGCCCGCGACCGCAACCGGCAGATTCGCGCGCGGCGCGCGGTGAAATACGGTGGTCATGCGTGTCCTTGTTCCTGTCGATGCGCCGACGGACGCTGCGCGTCCCGCGGCACGAATTGCTGAAATCGCACCGAGCCCTGCTCGCGCACCTCGAACGCGACGCCGTCGTCGCCGATCGAGAACAGCGCGGTCGCAAGCGTGTTCTCGTCGTCCGGATCGTGCGGATCATCGCGATAGATCGGCAGGCCGTCGCCCGCGCGATCGGCGAGCACGCGCCACAGCGCGGGCGCGTCGGCCGCGCCGCCGAGCGGCGGCAGCAGTTGCGCGAGCCGCGCTTGCCGATCGGCTGACGACGCGGTGACGATCTGCGCCTCGGCGTCGCAACCCGGATGGATCAGATGGTTCGCATGGCCGTACACGCCGTCGACGTCGAGCACCGACGTGCGCATGACGCTCGCCTCGACGCTGACGACGCGCGCATCGCCCGCGCAGCCAAGCGTGTGATGGAAACCGCTCGCGCGCGGCGCGCCGCGCAGCACGCGCAGCGCATCGTCGAGCGATGCGGCGTCGAGCACCGCACGCGCGAGGATCATCCGCGGCACGCCCGCCGCCGGCCGTCGAACGCGCACGTTGTTGATCGTCTGCACGAGCCCCGCGCGATTCGCCGCGAACGTATGGCCCGGCAGCGAGCCCGGATAGTAGAAGCTGACGAAGCCCGGCTTGCCGTCGGGCCGCACGTCGACGAGCATGCACTTGCCGCGCAGATGCGGATCGCCGTCTTCGTTGTGCGCGATCGTCCGCTCGCGCGGCGTGCGCACCGCGAGCGTCGTGCAGCCGTCGGGCGCATTGTGGATCAGCTCGCCGCGGCAGTTCCAGACGAACACGTCCTGCGCATGCCAGCCGAGGCCGGCGGCAATCCCGTCGAGCTCGGCGACGAGCGCCGGAAACGCCGCCTCGGCCGCGCGGCGCAGCGCGGCGACGAACGGATGGCCGCGCCAGCGCGCGACCGCGCGCCACGCGCCGCTCTGCGCGAAGTACGCATCCATTGCCGGCCGGGCGAGCTCGCCGAGCTGCCGGCCGATGTCATGCGGCGAACCCGTCACGACGACGGGCGTAAGAAACTTCATCGGTTGTCCTGATCACGAAACATGTTTGAGAAAATCCTTCAGGCGCGGCGTCGGCGGCTGATCGATCAGCGCCTTCGGATCGCCGTCCTCGGCAATGCCGCCCTGATCCATGAACAGCAGGCGCGTGCCGACCTGCTTCGCGAAGCCGATCTCGTGCGTGACGACGATCATCGTCATCCCTTCGTTCGCGAGATCGCGCATCACCTTCAGCACCTCGTGGCGCAGCTCGGGATCGAGCGCCGACGTCGGCTCGTCGAACAGCATCAGCTTCGGCTTGATCGCAAGCGCGCGCGCGATCGCGACGCGCTGCTGCTGGCCGCCCGACAGCTCGGACGGATAGTGGTTCGCGCGCGCCTCGAGGCCGACTTTCGCGAGCAGCGCCATCGCCTGATCGCGCGCCTGCGCGCGCGACGCGCCGCGCACCTGGATCGGCCCGAACATCACGTTCTCGAGCGCGGTCATCTGCGGAAACAGATTGAACTGCTGGAACACCATGCCCGCTTCGAGCCGGATGTTGTGGATCACCGCGGCCTTGCCCTTCACGCTCTGCCCGTCTACGAGCAGATCGCCGCCCGTGATCTTCTCGAGGGCGTTGATGCAGCGGAGCATCGTCGACTTGCCCGAGCCCGACGGGCCGACCACGACCACCACCTCGCCCGCGTCGATGCGCAGGTTGATGTCCTTCAGCACCGGCACGTGGCCGAAGCTCTTCGACACGTTGCGGAATTCGACCATGCTCATAGGATGCGCATCCTTTTCTCGACGAAGCGAAGCGTGAGCGTCATCACGCCGGTGAGCACGAGATAGATCGCGGCGACCGCGGTCCAGATCTCGACCGCCTGGAAATTGCCGGCGATGATCTCCTGGCCCTTGCGCGTCAGCTCGCCGACGCCGATCACGATGAACAGCGACGTGTCCTTCAGGCTGACGATGCATTGATTGCCGAGCGGCGGAATGAGCCGCCGGAACGCGAGCGGCCCGACGATCTTCACGAGCACGCGCGGCATCGACAGCCCCATCGCGAGCCCGGCTTCGGTCAATCCTTTAGGAATGGAAAGCAGTGCGCCGCGCACGACTTCGGCGAGATACGCACCCGAGTTCAGCGTGATCGCGACGATCGCGGCCGTCAGGCCGTCGATGCGGATGTGCGCGAGCAGCGGCAGCGCGAAATAGAGAAACATCACCTGCACGACGATGGGCGTGCCGCGAATCAGCTCGATGTACACCTGCGCGAGCACGTTCAGCACGGCGGGGCCGTACGCGCGAAACATGCCCGCGATCATGCCGACGAGAAAACCGCCCGCCAGCCCGAAGAATGCGATGAAAACCGTGAGCCGCACGCCGTCCATCAGGTCCGGCAGCGCAGCCCATATCGCTGACCAATCGAATTGCACATTCAGCTCCCGATAACGTTCCGATCGACGCGGTGCCGCGCGCCGCGTCGCCCTGATGCGTCGCTCAAGACTTCGGCGGCTCGGAGCCGAACCATTTCTTGTAGATCTTCGCGTAGCGGCCGTCAGCCTTCATCTTCGCGAGCTCCGCATTGACCTTCGCGACGAGCGGGCTGCCCTTCGGGAAGCCGATGCCGTACTTGTCGCCGCTCACCGGCGCGCCCGCCACCTTCACGCGCCCCTTGCCCTCGTTGTTCACGAAGAACAGCACGTTCGGCGTGTCGTGCATTGCGGCGTCGACACGGCCCGCCTCCAGCGCGAGATACGCCTGATCGATGTTCGGGAACTGGCGGATCTCCTTGGGCTTCAGATGCGCCTTGATCCAGTCGATCGTCGCGGTGCCCGTCTTCGCGGCAATCACCTTGCCGTTCAGATCGTCGATCGACCTGATCATCGTGTCGTTCGCCTGCACCATCGCGGCGAGGCCGCTGTCGTAGTACGGGTCGGAGAAATCGATCGCCTTCCTGCGCTCCTCCTTGATCGTCATCCCGGACAGCGCGACGTCGATGTTCTGCGTCTGCAGCGCCGGAATCAGGCCGGCGAAATCCATCGGCTGGATCTTGTAGGTCCAGCCGGCGTCCTTCGCGATCTCGGCCCACAGGTCGAGATCGAAGCCGACGTACTTGTCGCCCTGCTTGAATTCGAACGGCATGAACGAAGTGTCGGTGCCGACGACGAGCTCCTTCGCATGCGCGCTCGCGAGGCTCGCGCCGACGAGCGCGACCGCGACGACTGTCTTGATGAACGAACGGCGTCCCATGATTTCTCTTCTCCGCAGTGAATGGCGATGCCCCGAGCCGACGGGGGATTGGCGACGAACACCGGCGACATCTAAACATCCGATGTCATTATCGTAATCTATGCAACATGTGTTGTCATGACGGATGCTAAGCCGCCAAAAAAGAAAGCAACAGGAATTCGTGTCGCGAGAAACCCTAGGGTCGGTGGAGGATGGGAAGGAGGGCGGAATGGCCGCGCGCGCCGGTCATGGTGGAGCGGATGTCGGAATCTCTGGCGGGGTCGGAGCAAGAACGGGCGCGCATTGCTTCGAATGACGAACCGATTCGCACGGCGGCTGCGCAGCGGAATGCGGCCGCGTCGCACACGCGCCGAAACGACGCAACGGATCAGTCCATGCTGATCGCGGACCGCCGCCCCGCGCTCAACCGATCCGCCACGCCCCCGCGCGCTCGAACGCCTGCCGCGCCTGCACGAGCGTCGCGCGGGCGGCGCGCGCGTCGCCCGCGACTTGCAGCAACGCGCCGAGCTGCGACGGCGCTTTCGCGAGTTCGCGCAGGATCGGCAGGATCGCCGTGCTGCCGTCTTCGCGCAGGCCGGCCATCGCGGCCTTCGGCAGCGTGCGCCACGCCGGATCGACGATCGCGCGGCACACCGCGAACGGCACGCCGCGCGCCGCCGCGAATGCGCCGGCGATATGCGATTCCATGTCGACCGCGAGCGCGCCCTTCGACCGGTGCAGCGCGTCCTTCTCGCGCGCGTCGACGACGGGCGCGCCGACCGCCGCGACCGCGCCGCGACGCGTGCGCGACGCGACCGGCGTGCCGGCGAGCGCGGCGACGATGCGCGCGCTCCACGCGGCATCGGTATCGAGCACGCCGAACGGCCCGTCGACGGAATCGGCGACGATCAATGCGCCCGGCGCGAGTTCGGGCGCGAGCCCGCCCGCCGTGCCGAAGCTGACGACGCCCGCGCAGCCGTGCGCATCGGCCGCCTCGGCGAGCGCACGCTCGAGCCGGTCCGCGCGCGCCGCATAGACGGCCTCGACGCCCACGCCGCGCGCGATCCGCGCTTCGAACGCCATTCCGGCGACGGCGATCACGGCTGCGGCCGAACGACCGAAACCAGCCATCGGCCGTTACATCCCGACCGTCACGCGCGCCGCACCCGCGCGCTTCAGGTTGCGATAGCGGGCGAGCGCCCACAGCGGGAAGAACTTGCGGTAGCCGTGATAGCGCAGATAGAACACGCGCGGGAAGCCCGTCGCGGTGAAGCGCGTCTCGTCCCACAGGCCATGCTCGCGCTGCGTGCCGAGCAGATGGCCGATGCCGCGCGCGACGGCCGGATTGTCGACCTCGCCCGCCGCCATCAGGCCAAGCAGCGCCCACGCGGTCTGCGACGACGTGCTCGGCGCGCGCTCGTAGCCGCGGTAGTCGAGCTTGTAGCTGTCGCCGTCCTCGCCCCAGCCGCCATCGGGATTCTGGATCGACAGCAGCCATTGCGCGGCGCGCTTCACGCGCGGATCGTCGTGGCCGAGGCCGGCCGCGTTCAGCGAGCACAGCGCGGTCCACGTGCCGTAGATGTAGTTCATCCCCCAGCGGCCGTACCAACTGCCGTCCGGCTCCTGCTCCTTCAGCATGTAGTCGAGCGCGCGGCGCGCGGGCTCGCTCGACGCGCTCGTCTCGCCGAGCTGCGCGAGCATCGACAGGCAGCGGCCCGACACGTCGGCCGTCGGCGGATCGAGCAGCGCGCCGTGATCGGAGAACGGGATGTTGTTCAGGTAGTACTGCGTATTCTCCGGCTCGAACGCACCCCAGCCGCCGTCGCTGCTCTGCATGCCGACGACCCACTCGCGCGCGCGCGCGATCGACTCGCGGTACGCGTCCGTCTGATCGTGCTTCGCGACGCGGTCCATCGCCATCACGACGACCGCCGTGTCGTCGACGTCCGGATAGTGCGCATTCGCGTACTGGAACGCCCAGCCGCCGGGCCGCACGTGCGGGCGGCGCGAGATCCAGTCGCCGCGCACGTCGAGGATCTGCCGCGGCACGAGCCAGTCGAGGCCGCGCACGGCCGCTTCGCGCGCGCGCTCGTCGCCCGTTTCGAGCAGCGCGTGCGCGGCGAGCGACGTGTCCCAGACGGGCGACAGGCACGGCTGGCAATACGCCTCCTCTTCGCCGACGACGAGCAGCTTCTCGATCGACTGGCGCGCGATCGCGCGGTTCGGATGATCCTCGGGGTAGCCGAGCGCCGCGTACATCATCACCGCGTTCGCCATCGCCGGATAAATCGCGCCGAGGCCGTCCTCGCCGTTCAGGCGCTCGTCGACGAACGCCGCCGCCTGGCGGATCGCGCGCTCGCGCGTATAGCGCGGGAAGAGGCCGTCGGCGAGACGCAGCACGCCGTCCACCGCGCGGAAGAACGCAAACCAGCCGGCATGCTGATGCGGCTGCTTCGGCAGCAGGCCGGTGTTGACGGGCGCGCTCTTGAACAGCTCGTCGATGCGCACGCCGCGCGGGTTCTTCGCGACCGGGCGCTTCGCGTTCAGCACGAGAAGCGGCACGATCACGGTGCGCGCCCAGTACGACACCTTCGACAAATGGAACGGGAACCACTGTGGCAGCAGTATGATCTCGACCGGCATCATCGGCACCGCGTACCACGGCACGACGCCGTACAGCGCAAGCTGGATCCGCGTGAACACGTTCGACATCTCCGCGCCGCCCATCGCATGGATCGCGCGGCGCGCACGCTGCATGTGCTCGGCGTTCTCGTCGTCGCCGATCACCTTCAGCGCGAAGTACGCCTTCACGCTCGCGCTGATGTTCGGCGCGCCGTCGGTGAAGAGCGGCCAGCCGCCATCCGGCTGCTGGATGCGGCGCAGATAGCGCGCGATCTTCTGCTCGAGCTCGGCGTTCGGCTCCTCGCCGAGATAGTGGACGAGCAGCACGTATTCGGCGGGAATCGTCGAATCGGCTTCGAGCTCGTAGACCCAGTGGCCGTCCGCGTTCTGCGCGGCGAGCAGCGCATCGGTCGCGCGCGCGACGGCGGCGTCGAGGCCGGTCGTCGCGGCGGACGGGGCGGGCGCATCGGCGGCGGCCGGCGCGGCGGGCACAGCGGTGGCGTCGAGCGTGTGCATTTCGGTCATGTCGTTCATCGGTCCCTCTCTTATTGCCGGCGCGTGCCCGGCGGTTTCGCCTGGCGGAGCGCGCCCGTTCGTCGCGGGCCGGCCTGCGGCCGTCCAAGCGCCCGCGAGCACCTGGATCGGCACGCGCATGCGCGTGCCGGGGGGGTTGCATGCGCCGCGCGGGTGTCGCGCGACGGCGAATGGCGATGCGGCGCGCGCCGCCCGCATCGAATCAGAACAGCGCGTAACGCGCCACGAGCAGCAGCATCCGCGCGCGCGGCTTGCGCAGCGGCGCGCGCGGCGGTGCGAAGCCGCGCGCGACCGCGGCTTCGAGAATCAGGCGATACGCGCCCGACATGATGCGCGGCGCGCGAACCTGCGCGCGCCGCGACGCGTCCATCACCGCGTCGGCCTGCGCAAAATGTTGCTGCGCGCGCTCGACGAGCGTCGCGCACACGCGCGGCAGCTTCGGGTCGCGCGCAATCGTCTGCGGATCGGCGATCGCGATCCCTTCGCGCGCGAGCAGCTCGCGCGGCAGGTAGCAGCGGTTGATCGTCGCGTCGTCGTCGATGTCGCGCAGGATGTTCGTCAGTTGCAGCGCGCGGCCGAGGTGATGCGACAGCTCGCGGCCGGGCTCGTCCGGCATCCCGAAAATCCTCACCGATAGCCGGCCGGCCGAGCTGGCGACGCGGTCGCAGTACAGATCGAGCGTCGCTTCGTCGGGCGCGCAGATATCCTCGGCGGCGTCCATCGCCATGCCGTCGATCATCGCGTGAAAGTCTTCGCGACGCAGGCCGAACTTGCCGATCTCGCGCGCGAGCGGCACGAGCGACGCGCGTGGCTTGCCCGCGTAGCAGTCGTCGATGTCGGCGCGCCAGCGGTCGAGCTGCGCCGCGCGCTCGGCGCGCGGGCCGCCTTCGTCGGCGATGTCGTCGACCGCGCGGCAGAATGCGTAGACTTGGAACATCGCGTCGCGCTGCTCCGCGGGCAGGATGCGCATCGCGAGATAGAAAGAGCTGCCCGATGTGACGGCAGCGGCGTCGGTTTCGTTATCGTCCACGACGGGATTGGAAACGGCCAAGACGAGCTCCGCTAAGACGCCCCCGCGGGGCGATTGAAGAAGCCATGCCCGGCTGGGGATGGTAAATGCGTGCGAGATGCGCGAACGATCGGCGCAGACAGGCACAAATTACCGGCGGGAAACCGGAATTGGGCGTGAGTATAGCAATCTTTAAAGGCCGCTGCCGCGCGGTTCGGCTGTCGAATTCGGGGCGGGCGGCGAAGCGTGGCGCGGTTGCGACGCGGTCGTGGCGAATGCCTGGCGATGGTGTGGCGAGCGATCCGGCTTGGCGGACGGAGCCTGGCCGAATGGCCGGTGGAATAGGGGACGGAAGCGTGGCAATGGTTGACGTCGAAGACCAATTTCACTCCGATAAAACCACAATTCGTCAATTTCCCTAGAATTGACAACCTCATAAATTCAATCGAGATCAGCCTGCGCCAGACACGCCGCCCACGACGGCAGAGTACATTCTTGGGGCACGATCACCCGCCACAGTGCGCCGATTCGTCACTAAGATGGCGCTGGCTCGCACCCGAAGTTTGAAGCAAATCGAAGATATAAGGAGACAGACTTGCCGACCGAACCGCGCGACACCCCCGCCGACCGCCGCGACCCCGCGGCCGCGACCCCGCTGCCTTTCGTGCTGGTGCACGGCGCCTGGCACGGCGCATGGGCCTACGAGCGGGTGATCCCCGCGCTCGCCGCGCACGGCCACGCGGCCATCGCACGCGATCTGCCCGCGCACGGCGTCAACGCCCGCTTCCCCGCGTCGTTCCTCAAGCGGCCGCTCGATGCCGCCGCCTTCGCGAGCGAGCCGTCGCCCGTCGCGGGCACGACGCTCGACGATTACGTCGACCACGTGCTGCGCACCGTCGACCAGGCTCGCGCGCTCGGTCACGAACGCGTCGTGCTGGTCGGCCACAGCATGGGCGGCATCGCGATCACGATGGCCGCCGAGCGCGCACCCGAGAAGATCGCGAAGCTCGTCTATCTGGCCGCGTTCATGCCGACCGCCGGCACGAAGGGGCTCGACTACGTGCGCGCGCCGGAGAACCAGGGCGAAATGCTCGCGCCGCTGATGATGGCGAGCCCGAAAGCGACGGGCGCGCTGCGGATGGACCCGCGCAGCGAAGATCCGGCATACCGCGCGGCCGCGAAACGCGCGCTCTGCGACGACGCGGACGACGCCGATCACACGGCCGTCGGCCATCTGCTCAGTTGCGACGTGCCCGCGGCGCCGTTCGCGGCGCGCATCGAGACCACGGCCGCCCGCTGGGGCGCGATCGAGCGCCATTACGTCAAGTGCCTGCGCGACCGGGTGCTGCTGCCGGCGCTGCAACAGCGCTTCATCGACGAGGCCGACGCGCTCGCCCCCGGCAACCGCACGCACGTGCACACGCTCGACAGCAGCCACTCGCCGTTCATTGCGCAGGCGGGCGCGGTCGCCGATACGCTCGCCGCGATCGCGCGCGGCTGACGCCGGTCGTCCGACGAAGCGAGGCGGGGCAAACCGGCCTCGCCGCCTCAGCCGAACGCAACCGAGCAGTTGCGCCCCTGCCGCTTCGCGCGGTAGAGCGCGGCGTCGGCTTCGTTGACGAGCGTCTCGTGCGTGAGCGCGCCGGCGTGCGCGGCCGCGCCGCCGACGCTCGCCGTCACCGGCACCCGCACGCCTTCCGCTTCGATCGGCGTGCTGCCGATCGTCTGCCGGATCTTCTCGGCGACGTGCATCGCCTCGTCGAGCGACGTGCAAGGCAAGAGCAGCGCGAATTCCTCGCCGCCGAAGCGGCCGAACGTGTCCTGCGAGCGCACGACGTCCGCGACGCGCTGCGCCATCATGCGCAGCACGTTGTCCCCGACGACGTGGCCGAAGCGATCGTTGATCGTCTTGAAGTGGTCGAGATCGAACAGCAGCACCGACAGATTGCCGCCGTAGCGCTGCCAGCGCGAGAATTCGTCGCGCAGCCGCGCCTCGAAGAAGCGCCGGTTCGCGATGCCCGTCAGGCCGTCGCGGTTCGCGTATTCCTGCAGCTTCGCGACGGCCTCCTCGCGCTCGCGCTGCATCACGCTCACGTGCGTCACATCGGAGATCGTCACGCAGACGGCCTCCACTTCGCGCCCGCGTGCGATCGGCACGAACGTGCAGTCCTGCTGCATGAAGTCGACGCCGCCCGTGATCGGCCGGTCGTGATCGAAGCGGAACAGATACGGGCGCTGCTCCCACGAGCTGAACGCGAAACCGCCGAGCTGGAACACGCTTTCGATCTTGCGCGACAGCCATGCGCGCGGCAGGTCCGGAAAGCTGTCGAACAGATTGCGGCCGATCACGTCGGCGGCCGCGACGCCGCTGTGATCCTGCATGAACCGGTTCCACATGAGTACCCTCATCTCGCGGTCGACCACGAAAATACCGAAGCTGACCCGTTCGATGACGAGATCGCTCAGTGAGGAAAGCAGGTTCATAAGCTGGACAACAACGAATCGAGCGCGTCGCTCATGTGGCGAATCGAATCTTCCGCGAGCAGCATCACGAAATGCGTGCGCGCACCGTCGTCCGCGACGCCGAAGTTCACTTCGAGAAGAAGCGTCTCGCTCCACGCGAGCACGTCGGGCTGAAACACGTCGTCGAGCGCGATGTCCTCGCCGAGCAGCCCCGGCGGCGAAAACACCGGCGTGCGCCCGAGCTCGTCGAGGATCGACGATACGCACGCGCCCATCAGCACGTTTGCCATGTCGAACACGAGCTCGGCCTGCGTGACGGTGCCGAACTCGTCGTCCGCGTATGCGTCGTCGACGAGCGACACGAGCTGGCCGAGGCCCGCGCTGCGGCACAGCATCAGCGCCTCTCCCTTGATGTCCGAGCGAAAGCCCTGGCGCACGGCGGTCACGTTGTCGTGAATGCCCGTCATGTCGCGCAGCACGCGCCCGACGTCGGCCGCGCGCACGACGCGCACGCGCGGCACCGAAAGCTCGATGAAGGTGCCGAGGAGAAGCGCGAGCCGCGCCGCCGCGCGTCCCATCGCGAGGTTGGCGATCTCCTGCAGGGCGTCGCGTTGCTCCGCCGTCAACACCGTCTCAGACATACAACCCATACTCCTTGAGAATGGGCAGCAATGCTTCCGAGGTGACGGGCTTGGCGACGAAAGCCACCGCGCCCAGCTCACGCACGCGTGCCTGCGCCATCGGTTGGATATCGGCGGACACGACGATCACGAACGTGTTCAGATCCTCGCCGCGCAACGTCTCGAGCACTTCGTAGCCGCTCATGTCCGGCATCGTCAGATCGAGAAACATCACCGATGCCTTGCCGTCGCGATACAGCGCCAGCGCCTCGCGACCGTTCGACGCGTAGTTCACGTCGACGTCCCAGTCCGCCGGCAGCGCCTTCGTCAGCAGCTTGCGGGCAAGCAAGGAATCGTCGGCGATCACAATCGGCAGGGGCATGGCTGTCGTGGCGGTAAACGGAGTCGTATGTCTCGCGTTAACGACGGTTCGCCGCGCTTCTTTAGGCAAGGTGCGACTGGCGATACGAGGGACGGACCACGCGCGCACCGCTCGGCTCGCAAGAACCAGCCGACCGCCTGACGCACCCGCCCGCGGATGGGCCTCGTCGAGGCCGCGCCCGGGCATCGCGGGCGTTTTCCGCATAGGAAAGCGATGCGCGATTCTGGTAGTAAACCCCGTGCGTTGCAACTCGCCATTTTTGGCGGTTCGAACAGAATTGATTAGCTCGAATTCGAATCCGGGAATAGCTCGAATTGTTTTGGCGATAAGCACGCAAATTATTCTTTTGCTTACGTTTGCGCTTTTGAATTCGTCGCTGTTTGCGCGCGGCGCGCGCAACCGCCGGAAATCCGGCCTTGCGCAAGCTCCGCGCCCCACGCGGATCGCGCGTGCGCGACTCGTTTATGATGCCGATCAATCCTTTCCGCATTCGTTCGCCCACCATGACGCCCGAACGGCCCGACGCCTCACGCCCGACATCGACCGACAACGACGATTGGGAGGACGATGCTTCGTTCGCCCCCGGCGCGCCGGAGCACGATTTCGCGGTGCGGCGCGTGACGCTCATCGTGATGCTCATCGCCGCGATCGTGCTGCCGTGCGTATACGTCGCGGTGATGGCGTACAACGACATGCGCACGCGCGAGGCGACCGCGCGCGACGTGACGATGCGCACCGTGCGCGTCGCCGAGGAGCACGCGCTGAAAGTGTTCGATCTGTCGGAGACGCTCGACGCGCGGATCGTCGATCTCGTGCAGGATCTCGACGACGCCGCGGTGCGCAACGCCGAAGCCGACATCCACGATGCACTCAACACGATCGGCGGCGGCTATCCGCAAGTCGCGTCGGTGTCGATCTTCGGCGCGAGCGGGATGCTGCTCGCGAACAGCCTCTATTACCCGGCGCCGTATGCGTCGATCGCGGAGCGCGACGATTTCGTCGGCATCCGCGACGGCAAGGTGATCGAGCACATCTCGCGCGTGATGCCGGGACCGCTGAAGGCGGCGAATCCGGGGCCCGTGTTCAACACGGGCGTCGCGCGGCGCCATAGCGACGGCACGTTCGCCGGGATGGTGTCGATCGCGCTGAAGTCGTCGTATTTCAACGCGTTCTATCGCGATCTGCTCGGCGGCGCCGACGCGCCGATGTCGATGGCGCTCACGCGCACCGACGGCGCCGTGCTCGCGTCGTATCCGCCCGCGCCGCGCGGCGCGCCGGGCGACGCCGCCGCGCAGGCCGACAGCGCGAATCCGTTCGGCGGCGCGCAAGGCGATCAGCACGCGGGCATCGTGCGCGTGAAGCGCGACGGCGACAGCGAGATCGTCGCGTACCGGCAGGTCGGCAGCTATCCGGTGTTCGTATCGTGCGCGTACCGCACGTCGGCGATCCGCCACGCGTGGTACGAGCACCTGAGCGTGCTGTTCATCTCGATGTTCGCGCCGTCCGCCGCGCTGTGGGGCGTAATCTGGCTGTCGCTCAAGCGGCTGCGCGCGGAAGAGGAGGCGTGGGAGCGCTGGCAGGCGGAGGCGTCGATGCGGCGCTCGATCGAATCGGCATACCGGCAGTCGCGCAAGATGGAGGCGCTCGGCAACCTGGTCGGCAGCGTCGCGCACGACTTCAACAACCTGCTGATGATCATCTCGAGCAACGTGCAGATCGTGCGGCGGCGCGGCGTTCAGCATCTGGACACCGAGCTCGCCGCGATCGAGCGGGCGCTGAAGAACGGCCAGTCGCTCACGCGCCAGTTGCTCGGCGTCGCGCGCAAGCAGCCGCTGCGCAGCGAGACGATCGACATCGCGCACTGGCTCGCGTCGTGCCGCGAGCTGCTGAAGACGTCGCTCGGCTCGAAGTCGACGCTCGCCGTCGACACGCAGCTCGATTTGTGGCCCGTGCGCGTCGACGTCGCGGAGCTCGAGCTCGCGGTGATCAATCTCGCGGTCAACGCCCGCGACGCGATGCCGCAGGGCGGCCGCTTCAAGATCAGCGCGCACAACATCACGTTCCGCCGCGAGGATGGTTTTCCGCTGACGGGCGACTTCGTGCAGATCTCGGTCGAGGATACGGGTCTGGGCATGTCGCCCGAGGTGCTCGCGCGCGCGTTCGAGCCGCTTTTCACGACGAAGGCGAAGGGGATGGGCACGGGCCTCGGGCTGCCGCAGGTGTTCGCGTTCTGCGAGCGCTCGGGGGGGCTCGCGACGATCGACAGCGAAGCCGGCGCCGGCACGTCGGTGCGGCTCTACCTGCCGCGCACGACCGACGCCGTGCCGCCCGCCGATACGCCGAACGCCGTCGACGGTCCCGCGGCATCGACGCCCGCCGGGCTGCGAATCCTGCTCGTCGAGGACAACGGCGAAGTCGCGGCGGGCACCGAGGCGCTGCTCGAGCTGCTCGGCCATCAGGTCACGCACGCGCCGAACGCGGACGATGCGCTGCGCATGCTGAACGCAGCGGGCGCCGAGCCGGCGGCGCCCGGCGCGTTCGATCTGGTGATCTCTGACATCCACATGCCCGGCACGATGAACGGGATCGACCTCGCGGAGGCGATCGAGCGCGGTGACCTGAAGCTGCCCGTGATTCTCGTCACCGGCTATGCGGAGGAATTCGACCGGACGCGCCGCGTGCATGCGCGACTGCTGTCGAAACCGTTCGACATCGCGCTGCTCGACGACTTGCTGCAGAAGATCCAGCACGAGCGCGATGCGCGGCTCGCGGGGCATGAGGATTGAAGGTAGTACGCCGTTGCTCAGGCCGACTTCGCGTGCCGGCGCACCCAGTCCGCGTAGCGATCGACGAAACCCTGCAGGAACTTGCGCGTGTCGTCGTTGACGATGTTGCCCTGCTCGTCGATCTTCGATGCATCGTGCTTGATGAATATCTCGGGCTGGCCGAGCGTCGGAACGTCGAGATACGCGAGCACGTTGCGCAGATGCTGCTGCGCAAGCGCAGTGCCAGTCGCGCCCGGCGACGTGCCGAGCACGGCGGCCGGCTTGCCCGACCACGAATTGCTGCCCCACGGACGCGAACCCCAATCGAGCGCGTTCTTCAGCACGCCGGGCATCGAGCGGTTGTACTCGGGCGTGACGAACAGCAAACCCTGCGCGGCTTCGATCGTCTGCTTGAAACGTTTCGCGACGTCGGGAAAGTCGGCGTCGTAATCCTGGCTGTAGAGCGGCAGCGAGCCGATATCGATCATTTCGAACGACAATTCGGCTGGCGCGACCGAAATCACGGCGTTTGCGAGCGCGCGATTGAACGACTCGCGCCGTAGACTGCCGACAATCACTGCAATGCGGTAAGTCATCTGCGTCTCCTTCCGCTCAGTAGGTAATCAGCTAGTTTTGTTTCCGATTGCGCACCAACCGGCCCTTTTATGTGCAAGCCAGCTTGAGTCCCGGCGCATCGGGGCTTCGAACCAGATTTCCACAAAGTTTTCCACAGAAACTGTGGATAACCTGATGAATATGTACGCCGGTTACATTGATGTCGACGGCATGCGTTTCATGTCTCTGTCATCGATCGCCGGCGCGACCTACGATGTCAGCATAGCGCGCGATGGCGACGCGCGTTGCTTGCAGCGCTCTTGCAACGACGCGCATCGCATGGATAATCTTGCGCTGCCGCCCGCGCGTGCCGCATGCGCGCGGGCACGAACCGGAAGCCATCCCATGCAGCACGCGCGCGCCGCGCACGACGATCCCGCCTATCTCGCGCAATTGCGCCACGATTTACTTCGCTTCGCGCGCCTGCAATTGCGCGACGCCGATGCGGCCGAAGACGCCGTCCAGGAGGCGCTCGCGGCCGCATGGGCGCAGGCCGAGCGCTTCGACGGACTGTCGAGCCACAAGACCTGGGTGTTCGGCATCCTGCGCAACAAGCTGATCGACACGATCCGGGCGCGGCGAAAGACGATCAACGCGTCGGCGCTCGACGCCGAACTCGATGGCGAAGCGCTTCTCGAGCGCGAACTGTTCGCGGACAATGGTCACTGGGCGCCGCATGCGAAGCCGCGTCCGTGGCCGAAGCCGGAAACGATCCTGCAGCAGCGGCAGTTCTGGATGCTGTTCGAGATGTGTCTCGATCACCTGCCGGAGCAGATCGGCCGCGTGTTCATGATGCGCGAGTTCCTCGACTTCGCAATCGACGACATCTGCATGGAGCTCGAACTGAAGGCGAACCATTGCAGCGTGCTGCTATACCGCGCACGGACCCGGCTGCGCACCTGTCTCACCGAAAAAGGCCTGACGACCGAAGATGCTACTGGGGAAATGTAAGGACATCACGCGACTTTTGTCGGACGAACTCGATCGTCCGCTGTCGCTCGTCGAGCAACTCCGCGTGCGCGTGCATCTGCCGGCTTGCACCGGCTGCCGCAATTACCGGATGCAGATTCGCGTGCTGCGGGAAGCGGCTCGCGTCGCGGGCGGGAACGACGCGCAACGGAGCGAGTGAGCGCAGCGGCGCGGCCGATGCGATGCGTGCGAGGCGCATGGACCGTGCACGGCCGAATCGACGGAGAATCAACGATTGGCAATCGTCCGATCGGCAGCCTCCCGGGTTTGGCGAAACCGCAGAGCGAAACTGAGAGACGCGTGAAAACGCTCGTGTCTCGACGAGCGATGGCCAGGCCCCGGACCTCCCGGGCGGCGCGACTGTTGGGCGATGCGCGCCGGATCGGCGTTGGGTCGGCGCGCATTGCATCTCGCATCTATAGCGGGAAGTGCTGTCGCGCACCGACATCCTCTTCGAATTATTATTTTTTTAATAATTATTCGAACAACGACTTCACTACCTCCGGCGGACGACCGATCGCGGCCTTGTCGCCATGCACGACGATTGGACGCTGCAACAGGATAGGGTGCTCCGCGATCGCGTCATACAGTTGCGCATCGGACAAGGCAGGGTCGGCAAGATTGAGGTCTTTATAAGGCGCTTCGTTGTCACGAATCATGTCGCGCACTGGCCGTCCGAGCTTGCGGTGCAGCGCTTTCAGTTGCGCCACGGTCGGCGGCTGCTTCAGGTACTCGACGACATTGATTGCCTCCCCGGTCTGATTGAGCGTTCCGAGCAATGCCAGTGTTTCGCGCGATTTGGAGCAGCGGGGGTTGTGATAAATCGTGATCATCGGTTGCAGGTGGGAGTAGGTCAAAGACACGGGTATTGTAGCGGCCGGGCGATGAGGGGGTGCTGGTGCTCGGGAATCTGATCTTGAATCGTCTGTACGTTCCGGCTTTCCGCGATCAGCCGAGCTGGACGCACGTTACGCGCTACGGCGCAGGTAGGCGATGCGGCCATTCACTGCTTTATGCGCATAAAGGCCACCGCGGCTCGTTGGCGTTGGCACGCCACAGCATAGGCGCAAGACCGATCGCCCCGTCACATACGCATCAGTTCAAGTGCAGTGCGCGATAGCTTCGTCCGCACGAAGGCGCGAATTGCACCACGCAGGCTCTGCCCATCTTCTTCCACGTGCTCAGATCGACATCCCCCCGGCTTTATGCGCATAAACCATCGGCCAGGTGGCTAACGCGTCGTTCCTTCACAACAAATTCATTGAAATAAAAAAATTGTCCGGTAAAATTCTCCCGATCAAAATAGGAGTGAAAATTGGCGGCTGAAATCATTGCAGTCACTCAACAAAAGGGCGGTGTCGGCAAGAGCACCATTGCGATGCACCTCGGCGCCGCATTCCACGAAAAAGGGCGACGCGTTCTGGTCATCGACGCCGACGGCCAAAACACGCTCGTTCACTGGTCCAGTTCCTCCGCGGACAGCGAAACCGGCATCCCGTTTCCTGTCGTGAACCTTGCCGAAGCCGGCGGCCAGATCCATCGCGAGATCAAGAAGTTCATCAACGACTACGACATCATCATCGTCGACTGTCCACCGTCGATTACGGAGAAAGTGTCCGGCGTCGTATTGCTTGCCGCGACGATTGCGGTGATCCCGACGTCGTCATCGCCGGCAGACTACTGGTCGAGCGTCGGCCTCGTCAAACTGATTCAGCAAGCGCAGGTGATGAACGAGGATCTTCGCGCCGTGTTCCTGCTGAACAAGACTGAAGAGAAGCGGATGCTCACGCGTGAATTGAAGCGTGCGCTCGAAGAACTCGGCTTCCCGCTTCTCAAGACGCAAATCCCCACGCGCGAAGCCTACAAGCAAGCAATGGCGCTAGGCCAAACCGTCTTGCAGATGAACGACCGCGGCGCAAAGCTCGCAGCGGCAGAAATCCGTGCATGTGCCGACGAGATCGGCGCGATGCTGCCCTGACTTTATGCGCATAAAGGACCCTGAATGAAACCCTCCCAATTCGCCAAAGGCTTCCAAGCGCGCCCCGACATCACGACGAGCGAAAAGCGCACGGCGCTCGATCGACTCAATGCAATTGATGGCCTCGTCAAATCCGAGGCCGCGACGCCCGCTGCTCCCGCCGGTAAATCGTCGAAGAAGACCATCCCGGTCACAATCGTCGAAACGCCGCCCACCACGGACCCGATCGACGAGTCGAACCAATATCGCGCGTGGCGAATCGAGAACCGCTATCAGTCCGGTCAGGTGATCGAACTGCCGCTCAAGGCGATCAAGCCGAGTCCCTTCAATCCTCGGCACTTCTATTTGAAGTCGTCGATCGCGGAGCTGGCCGTCAATCTGGCGAAGCAGGGTCAGCAACAAGCGATTCACGTCATCCCTGATTACGACAATCCCGGCTCGTACTTCGTCAGCGACGGTGGCCGTCGCGTCCGCGCGCTGAAGGAAGCGAACAAGGAATCGGTCAAGGCGATCGTCATCGATCTGCCGATCGGCATTCAAAGCTACAAGCTCGGCTACGACCTCAACGTCCAACGCGATTCACAAACGGTCTTCGACAACGCGATCGTCTGGAAGCGCTTTCTCGAGGAAAAGTATTTCCAGAGCCAGAAGGAATTGGCCGAGCATCTCGGGCTCGACGAATCGACGGTCGCCGTTGCGCTCTCGATCGGCAAGTTGCCCGAAGCCGTCATGCAGGAGATGGTTGCGCGTCCGGATCGCTTCGGCTCGAACATGGCGTATCAGGTCGGCCGTTACCACACGGCACGCGGCACCGACTCGACGCTGCGTCTCATCAACAAGATTCTGTCCGACGACCTCAGCACTCGTCAGGTCGCCGATATCGTGAAGGGAAGGGCGACCGCGCAGGAAAACCCGAAGCCCGCAAGCCGGCAGCGGTATGCGCAGCGACATGAGATCAGGCTGAACGGCGTGTCGGTCGGCGATCTGAAGTCTTACGGCGAAGATCGGCTAGAGTTGCGGCTGCGCGGCCTGACGCGAGAAAAGCGGGACGAAATCCTGCAGCAGCTCGAACGGATGCTGTTGTCGAACTAAACGAACGAAGCGAAAAGAAACGGGGCCCAGCAGGCCCCGTTTTTTGTTGCTAGTCGCGGAAGAGGAGAAGAATCCGGTGAATCGGGCATTCGC